>JBGQHM010000096.1:0-18327 GCA_041497995.1 Binatia bacterium
CGTAAGGCGTCGGTGAAGGTGTCGTCGTCGAAGAAGTCGGCGACGCGGATGCCGATGCGCGCCATTTTGTCTTCATACGTGGGACCGATCCCGCGCCCGGTCGTCCCGATGCGGCCTTCGCCCCGCAGGCGCTCGCGTGCCTGGTCGATGGCGCGATGGTAGGGCATGATCAGGTGCGCTCGATCGCTGATCTTCAGTAGCCCGTCGTGGCGCAGGCAGCCACGTTGGCGCAACTCGTCGATCTCGGTGATGAGGACGGCGGGATCGATCACGACGCCGTTGCCAATCACGCAAATCTTGCCGTGGTGCAGCACGCCGGAGGGGACGAGGTGAAGGACCGTCTTGCGTCCGTCCACGACGAGCGTGTGCCCTGCATTGTTGCCACCTTGGTAGCGGGCGATGATGTCGGCGTGCTCCGCGAGGATGTCGACGACTTTGCCTTTTCCTTCGTCGCCCCACTGGGCGCCCACTACGACAACGGCAGGCATAACTCGTTACAGCCTGATGAGCTGCGCGGAGACGATGCTGGGCTGTGTGCGCAGGCGTTCCAGCACGGCATCGGGGATCGTGTCATCGACGTGGATCAGGGAGATCGCCATCCCGCCGATGCGTTCTCTGCCGAGCTCGAGGCGCGCGATGTTGATCTTGGCCTCGCCGAGCAAGGTGCCGACGCTGCCGACGACACCGGGCACATCGCGGTTGTGCAGCATGAGGATGAAGCCCTCGGGATCGGCGTCCAGGAAGAAGTCGTTGATGCGGACGAGACGGATCACGCGCTGGCCGAAGATCGCGCCGGCGACAGTGCTGGTGCCTTTGGCGCTGCCAACGTGCACCGTGACCAGGTTCAAGAACCCTTTCGATTGGCTCGTCCGTGCCTCGGTCACCTTGATGCCGCGCTCACGAGCGATCGCCGGTGCGTTGACGTAGTTCACGGCGCTCGACTCGAGCAGCCGCGTCAGCAGGCCACGTAGCACGGCGAGCGTGAGCGACTTGACGTCGTAGTCGGCTACTTCGCCAGCGTACTCGATGATAAGCTCGTAGGGCGCGGTTTGGAGGAGTTGAGCCTGCAGGGCACCCAATTTTTCGCACAACGTCAGGTAAGGGCCCAGCACTTCGAGCAACTCGGGGCTGATCGACGGGACGTTGACCGCGTCTTGGATAACGCCGCGGCTGAGGTAGTTGACTACCTGCTGAGCAATCGCGATGGCGACGTTGACCTGTGCTTCGTCCGTCGCTGCACCGAGGTGCGGAGTGCAGATGACCTGGTCGAGTTTGAGAAGCGGATGGTCCGGGGGCGGGGGCTCCTGGCTGAAGACGTCGAGCGCTGCCCCGGCGACCTTCCCCGCGCGGATCGCCGCAGCGAGCGCCTCTTCATCGACGATGCCGCCACGCGCGCAATTGATGATCCGCACGCCTTTCTTCATTTTGCCGAACGCTACGCTGCCAATGAGGCCGCGTGTCTGCGCGTTCAGCGGTGTGTGGATGCTGATGAAGTCAGAGCGCGCATAGAGCTCGTCCAAGCTGAGAATCTCGACACCGAGCCGTTGCGCGGCTTCCTGCGAGATGAACGGGTCGTAGGCAACGACCTTCATCTTGAGGCCAAGCGCCCGCTCGGCCACCAAGCTGCCGATGTTCCCGATGCCGACGATGCCCAATGTCTTGTTGAACACCTCCGAGCCCGTGAAGCGTCCCTTCTCCCACTTGCCACTCTTCATCGACGCGGTGGCTTGCGGGATGGAACGCGCCACAGAGAGCATCAGGCTGATGGCATGCTCGGCGGTGGTGACGTTGTTGCCGGCGGGCGTGTTCATCACCACCACGCCCTTCTTTGTGGCAGCATCGACATCGATGTTGTCGACGCCGATCCCGGCGCGGCCGATGACCTTCAGGTTCGCGGCGGCAGCGATCACTTCGGCGGTGACCGTCGAGCCACTGCGGATGATCAGTCCGTGATACGGCGGAATCTTGGCCGCGAGCTCGGCGGACTTGAGGCCGAAGGCTTCATCGATTTGGACATCGGATGCGGCGCGCAGGATATCCATGCCCGCGGCGGAGAGTTTGTCGCTGACGAGAACGCGATACATGGGTCACTCCGGCATCCCCGCCATCAGGACACTCTGTGCGGCGGCGACGCCGCGGCCGAGCACGACGTCGTGGCCGAAGTGGTGCAACGCCATTTCGGTGGCCGCGATTGCAGTGACGATGTCAAACGCGCCCGTGTGTCCGAGGTGGCCGATGCGAACGATCTTGCCTTTGAACTGATCTTGTCCACCCATGAAGGTGACGCCCATGCGGTCGCGCAGATACGCAACCAGCTTACCACCGTCAACTTCCGGCGGCACAAACATCGCCGTCAGGGCGGGGCTGGGTGCGTCTGGCGCCACCAGCTTGAGATTCAGGGCAGTTGCCCCGGCTCGCGTCGCGGCCGCCATGCGTGCGTGCCGCGCGAACACGCGTGGCAGTCCTTCCTCCAACATGATGGCGAGCGCTTCCCGTAGTCCCGTTATCAACGAGATCGCCGGCGTCCATGCGGTCGTGTCCTTGGCCAGGTTGTCGCGTTCGCGAGCGAAGTCGAAGTAGAAGCGTGGCAGCTTCGCTTCCTTGGTGCGCTGCCACGCGCGTTCGCTCAGAGCCACGAACGCCAGGCCCGGCGGCAACATGAGCGCCTTCTGCGACCCAGTGATCAAGACGTCGATGCCCCACCGGTCCATGGGTACGTCGAACACGCCGACCGCGGTGATGCCGTCCACGATCAATAGCGCATCGCGCTGACGAGTGAGCTGCGCAATCTCCTCCGTCGGGTGCAGGGCGGCGGTCGATGTCTCGCTTGCCTGTACGAAGACACCTCGGATGCGCGGGTGTTCGTCGAGGAGGCGGCGGACGTCTTCGACGCGCGCGCTGCGCCCCCACTCTACCTTCAGCTCGACGACCTTCAGGCCGTAGGTGGTGGCGATCTTCGTCCAGCGTTCGCCGAACTTGCCGCCGTTGATCACCAGCACTTCGTCGCCAGGCGAGAACAGGTTGGTGACCGATCCCTCCATGGCACCGGTGCCGGAAGCGGCCAGAATCAGCACGTCCTGTTCAGTCTGGAAGACCTGCTTCAAGCCGCGCTTCGCGTCGGCGAAGATCTGGCTGAACTGCGGCGTGCGGTGATGAATGATTGGCTGTGCCATCGCGAGCAATACGCGGGGCGGCACAGGGGTGGGCCCTGGGGCGATGAGATAATTCTTGATCACGTGATGTTCTCCGCGGCAAAAAAAAGCCTGAACCTCTGCAACTCAGAGGCCCAGGCGTTCGGCCCGCTGAAGGTCAGCACTTCATCGTGGTTAATTCCACGTTGCGCCAGTCGTGCAGACCACTCAATCTTGCAGACGGCCTTAGCCAATCCATACAGGAGTGTCAACCGAACCGATTCGCAGATCGTGGATCAACGACCTGTGCCGCTGTTGACCAACGTCATGAACTCTTGTCGCGTCTCCTGATGGGTCCGAAAGACGCCCAGCATCGCGCTAGTGACCACGACCGAGTTCTGCTTTTCCACGCCACGCATGCGCATGCACAGGTGTTCCGCGCGTAAGACGACCCCGACGCCGAGGGGGTCGAGCTCATCCATCAGCATGTTGGCGACCTGGGTGGTCAGGCGCTCCTGCACTTGCAGGCGCCGTGAATAGACTTCAACCAGACGGGCGAGCTTGCTGATGCCGACGATGTGGTGCTTGGGGATGTAGGCGACGTGGGCCGTTCCGAAGAAGGGGAGAATGTGGTGCTCGCACATCGAGAAGAAGTCGATGTCGCGGAGCACGATCATCTCCGAGTAGTCTTCCACGAACAACGCCCCGTTGATGACCTTCTTGGGATCCTCCGTGTATCCCTTGGTGAGGTACTCCAGGGCGCGCGCGACGCGCTGTGGTGTCTTGACTAACCCTTCGCGTTCCGGGTCCTCACCGAGGGTCAGTAGGATCTCTGTGACAGCTTTCTCGATCGACGCGTCCGACATAGGGGCGGATCTTAACCGAAACCGTTCTCGCTGCAATGGCCGCCGTTCGGCGACGAACGCAGAGCGGAAATTAGCAGCCTGTCGGACTTGCCAGCCAGCAGCGACCCATCAGGGAGCGGACCATAGAAATGGCGCTGGCCGCAGGCCCTAGCGGCCGCTGCGCTTCTCGACCGCTTTAACGCGTTGGTATTTGCGGTAGTCGTAGCCGGTCGCCATCGCCATCAAGATCGGTTCCATGCCGCCGGCCCGCTCGCGTCGCAAGATCCGCAAGCGTTCGTAGAAATCTTGAAAATCCTTGTTGATGCGCTGGCGCTCATCGACCGGGTTCAGGAAGAAGTCGCGTAGTCGGGTGACGGTGAAGCGGAAGGCGGAGAAGCGCAGCTCGTTCGGGAAGGCATCCCATTCGGCCAACGATAAAGTCCGCAGTGCCTCGTAGCCACCAATCAGCGCCTCGAACTTCTTCAACGAATAGCTGCCGCTTTCAAAACAGAGCGCATTCACGGCGGTGGCCAGGTCGAAGATGAACTTGCCACGGCATGCGGCCTCGAAGTCGAGGACGGCCACGACCTTCTCGCCCTTGAACTTGATGTTGTCGTGGAAGATGTCGCCGTGGATGATCCCCTTGGGCAACTTTCCTTCGAGATAGTGGTTCAGGTACTCGATCTCTTCGTCCAGGGTGCGAATGATCTTTTTGAAGTAGTGGGGCAGCCGGCCACGGGCGTCTAGGTATACTTCGGCGACCCGCTCGAATCCGAAGCGGTTATCGATGCCCTTCTTGTAGGCTTTCCCGATCAGGTGCAAATCAGCCAGAACCCTCCCGACGTTCTCGAGCTGGCCCGGAGACAGGTCCTCGGGGTCGACGAAGTGGCCGTCAATGTAACGGTAGACTGAAAGAGACTTGCCCCCCCATTCGATATATTGGCGTCCGCGCCGATCGGTGAGAGGTACTGGGCATGGGAAACCATGCTTCCGGAGGAAAACTAGGAGGTCGAGCTCGCGCTTCACCTCCATCTCGCCCTTCACTTCGTCGATCTTGACGAGAAATTTGCCTTTAACCGTTTCGATCAGGTAGTGGGTATTGACTGATCCTTCGGTGACCTCACGCGTAGCCGTGACCCGCGGAAGCCCGTAATACGCGGCTATCTCGTTGAATTCCCGCTTTGAGATCTTCGTGTACACGGCCATTCGAGTCGGTGTCGGCGATCGTCCTCAACTTCCGAGCGCATTGATTTTATAACAGAATCACAAAACATACTACCTCTGGCTGCTGAATAATGTCAAGAAAAATATCGACAGCACACCGCTGCACTAATGTCTGATAAAGACCCGGGCCCTCGCCTGAGACGAGACACAATCGTACGCTGCTGAGACTGATCCTGCTTGACAGAATGCCCAAGGAATCGGCATGTCTGCCGAGCAACCGGCGAGCGCGATCACAACAGTTCCAGTACAGAAGAATTCTCAGAAGCGCGGCTGATACCTAGCGGATGCCGAGGAGCTTGTGCGTCTGCGGCAGGACCCGAATGGAGGTCAGCTGCTGCCGTGCGGTGCAGTAGAACTGTGTGAGCCGTGCCGCGCTGATCGTCGGCAAGCCACCCGAATCGACTATCGGTTGCATGAATACCGGTACGGCCGGCTCAATCGATGCGATGAGGGCCGCCGCTCGACCGACATCCTCGTCGCTCGTTGCTTCGTCAACAAGGAGCTTCACATAGAGGTCTTTGCCACGACACAGGTCCAAGAAAGCCGCGTGTTCTTCCCAGAAGGCGCCTTCACCCGTGTTCGAGGGCGGCTTAATGTCCATACTGATGATATCTACCATCGGCAGCACATCGCACAACCGCCGCGGCAAGACACCGTTGGTTTCCAACAGAATCGGAACTGAGAACCGACCTGTGCGCAAGAGGTCGGCGAGGAACTCAGACTGGGTCAGTGGCTCACCCCCGGTGAGCGCGATGGCATCGATAGGGGCGTCGCGGTCCAGGATGCCTGCAACTATGGCCGCAACGTCCGCCGACGATACCGGGTTGGATCTGGTTTCGAGTCCCCCGTGCCCATAGACGGTGTATGCGGGCGCTCGTTCCAAACTGTCGGGCGTATCGCAATAGCGACAGCGCAGGTTGCAGCCAGCCAGACGAACGAACAGATGGCGGCGCCCGACGTGTGCACCCTCGCCCTGAAACGACACAAAAATCTCGGAGAGGTACCCGGGTCTCACAGCTGCGTTGTACCACGTACGTTTGGAAGGGGCTATAAGAGGTCCCTCACGCGTTGATCAACGCCACCTTAACGTCCATCACGTTGGTTCCCGTCGGGCCACAAAGGAACAGATCGCCGAGTTGGGAAAAAAACACATAGGAATCATTTCGGGCCAGCGCCGCGGCGGCGTCCAAGCCGCGTTCCCGTGCACGTTGCAGGGTCGTCCCGTCGACGAACGCACCGGCAGCATCTGTCGGTCCGTCGATCCCGTCCGTTCCGGCGCTCAAGACCGTTACCCTAGCTCCCATCACGGCCAAGCTGAGCGCCAGCGCGAATTCCTGATTGCGGCCACCGTGACCGTCTCCCGTGACTCGCACGGTCGTCTCGCCCCCGGCAAGCAAGCAGACGGGTCTGCCCGCTCGCACCAGTTCCCCGAGCCGCCTCCCGAAGCGCCGAGCAGCCTCGGTCGTGTCGCCGGTCAATGGCTGTTCCTCAGCGAGCACGTCCCAACCGAGTGATCGGGCTGCTTCTGCCGCACCGGCGAGGGCCGTCCGATTCGAGCCGACGATCAGATTGCACAGCCCCTGGGCGTCCGGGCTGTCGGGCTTTACAGTCTCTGGTACGTGGCCGTCCATTCCATCTCGTAGCAACCGAGCGGCCACAGCCGGGACTCGACGGGTTAGGTGGTACCGTGTGAGCAACGTCCACGCATCCGCAAACGTGGTCGCATCGGGCGCAGTGGGTCCGGAGCCGATTGTTCCCAGGTCATCACCGACCACGTCAGACACCAATAGGCTGGCGACCCTTCGGGTAGACAGGCGCGCTAAGCCTCCTCCTTTAATCACGGAGAGGTGTTTCCGAACGCAGTTCAGTTCCCGAACGTCCGCCCCGCACTCGAGCAGTAGCTGTGTCGTCCGGATCTTGTCCTCCAGGCGTACTGGTGCGCGTGGTTGAACCAGAAGACTCGACGCACCTCCGCTGACGAGACAGAGGGTGCCTCCGCTTTCTCGCGTCTGGACCAGCTCGATAATCTGGCGTGTTGCCTCCTCACCGCGCTTGTCGGGCAATGGATGGCTCGCCTCGATGACCCTGATCGATTGGGTCTTGATACCACAGCCGTCGGCGACGATGACCTGCCCGTGGACATTCTCGGAGCCGAGGACAGCTTCGCAAGCTGCGGCCATGCGTGCTGCCGCCTTCCCGGCGCCAACGACCAGGGTGGGCGCAGACCAGGTTGCGGCGACACTCGTCAGGGATCGGACCGAGACCTGCGAGTCTTCTCTGATCAAGTGGTTGGTGACCAGTCGCGTGGGATCAACGGCGGCGAGCGCCGCGCGGAAAATCGCAACGAGATCAGTGCGTAGGTTGCGGGAGACCGCGTTGATCACCGTGCCCCCCCCCACGAGGTCAGCCGACAGCCACGAGAAGGCTGGGGCAGCTGTAGGCAAGCGGCAAGCCGGCTCAGGTGTTCTCTTCGTCGACGTCGGTGGCGCCCAGCTTGCGGTAGGCGCGTTCGTCGTCAAAGCGTCGAGACGACTTGGCTTCCTTCTCGCGCTCCGCCTGGCAGTTGACGCACAGACGCGAGAACGGCAGCGCCCCAAGCCGTGCTTCGGCAATCTCTGACTCGCAGCTCTCGCAGATCCCGTACGTCCCTTCGTCCACGCGTTCGAGCGCTTCCTGGATCTCCTGCACCTTCTCGCGTTCACGGTCCGTGAGGATGAAGCTGATCTCCCGGTCGCGCTCCTCGCTGGCGAGGTCGTACGTATCCATGCCCTCGTCCTTCGCGCCCTCGCGCCCCCGTTTGAGATCGTTGCTGATCTCGCGGAGCACTTGGCGACGCATCTCGGTGAGCTTATCGCGAGCTGACTTTAGGAACGCTTTGCGCATACGATTCCCCTCAGGGGCGCGGAAATCTAGAGGGATTCACTCGCCGTGTCAACGCCGATTTCTTCGCGTTCTCGCACGTCGCGTGACAGCAACTCGGCTTCGAGGTCATATGGCCCAGCGCTGCTGATACGCGCCGCCGCGATCTGTCCCGCCGAGGCCTGGCCGCGCAAATACACAACGCCGTCGATCTCCGGCGCTTGTGAGGCGAGCCGGCCGTAGCTGCGGCCATTGTCGTCCTCGCCGCACACCAGGACGTCCTGCACGCTGCCGATCAAGCGGTGGTTGAGCCTGGCTGACACCGCGGCTTGCGCCCGCATCAACAGGGTCAAGCGATGGCGCTTGACCCTCTCGGGGATTTGCCCGGGGAGAGTGGCGGCAGCCGTCCCTTCCTCCTGCGAGTAGCGAAACACTCCAACCCGTTCGAAGTGAGTCTCCTTCACGAAGGCGAGTAGCTCGGCAAAGTCGGCATCCGTTTCGCCAGGAAACCCGACGATGAACGAGGTCCGAATCGCCACGCCGGCGATTCGCTCGCGCATCTGTCGGATCAACCGCCGTACGGCGGCGCCGTCGCGCTCACGCCGCATCGCGCGGAGCATGCGGTCGCTGATGTGCTGCAGCGGCATGTCGATGTACGAGCAGACCTTCTCTTCTTGCGCGATCGTCGTGAGGAGCTCGTCGGTAACGTAACGCGGATAGTTGTACAGCAGCCGAATCCAGCGCAGCCCATCGACGCGCGCCAGCTCGCGGAGCAATGCAGCCAACGACGACCCGTCGCGCCGCTCGCGCCCGTACGCCGTGACGTCCTGCCCGATCAAATTGAGCTCGATTGCGCCGTCGGCAACGAGCGCCTCCGCCTCGGCGACGACTGAGTCGAGCCCGCGACTCTCATGCCGTCCACGGATCTTCGGGATGATGCAGAAGCTGCACGTGTGGTCGCAGCCTTCGGAGATCTTCAAGTACGCGCTGAAGAAGTGCCCGGTCCGCACCCGGGGGATGGCCAGGTCCGGCAGAAGATGGGCCGCGCCGCCGTAGATGGAAGCGTCGGTGGTGGCGCCGTTGGCCAGTAGCTGCGGCAACCGATCAAAATCGCCCGTGCCGAGGAAGGCATCGACCTCGGGCAACGACGCTTGCAGCTCACCACCGTAGCGCTGCACCAAGCAGCCGGTGACGATCAGCCGCTTCGATGGGTCTGACTCCTTCAGCCGGCCGAGCTCGAGAATCGTGTCGATCGATTCCTTCTTCGCGTCGCCGATAAATCCGCAGGTGTTGACGATGACCACGTCGGCCGCTGCCGGATCGAGGACAATCTCGCCTCCGTCCCGGGCGATCAGCCCGAGCATCATCTCGCTGTCCACCAGGTTCTTGGGACAGCCCAGGCTTTGTAGGAAGACTTTTGCGGCCATGATGGGGACGCGCAATACTATCGACCGTGGTGAGCCACCGCAACCCACCCGGCAGTGCGTCAGCGCGGCGTGTACGGACGCGCCAGCTTGGCCTCCAGGGCTGCCTTTGCTGCCGGCCACTCGGAGTCGATGATGCTGAAGTACACCGAGTGCCGCAGGCGGCCGCTGTACGTGACCATGTGGTTGCGGAATGTGCCCTCTTCCTTGGCCCCGATGCGGAGGATGGCGTTGCGCGAGCGCTCATTGAGCGAGTCCGTCTTCAACTCCACTCGGATGCACCGGAGCGTCTCGAAGGCGTGGCGCAGCATGAGGTACTTGGCTTCGGTGTTGATCGGGGTGCGCTGCCACGGCGGCGCGATCCACGTGTAGCCGATCTCGACGCGACGATGCTCAGCGTCGATCTCCGCGAAACGCGTGCTGCCGATGGCACAGCCGGAGGCCCGTTCAATCGTTGCGAACGGCAACGAGGCGCCGCTTGCCTGCTGCCGCAGCGCGCTCTCAATGTACCCACGCATGTCGTCCGGGGTGCGAATCGCCGCCCGCGGATTCCAGCGCCAGATGGCGTCGTCGAGTCCGACCTCACACAGGTGCGCATGGTGTGCTAGGTCCAGCGGCTCCAATCGGGCGTACGTACCTTCGAGCGTGACGGGTTCGATCTTCATCGCCGTGCCCGGATGTATACGCTTCCTCGCCGCAACGCGAAGGTCATTCGTCGCTCGTGTGAATTTGGATACGCCCGCCAGTTACGGCGTGCAGGGTAGAGATACGAGGCAGGACGGGAAGGTTTCATCAACCGTCCCGTCGACGCTGCGGTCAACTTGGACGGAGCCGTCCACAGCGTAGCGTGCGATGGTGTGCGGTCCACGCGCGCTGATGTCGAGCGCACCACTCGCGGGACACCGGCCCGTCGTTCCCGGGACTATGATGCCGCGACTCATGACGGCTACGCTGCCGCCGAAGCAATTCGCAGCGACCTCCCCGCTGATACTGGCTCCACTGTTTGCGATGGGGTTTCGCACGACGGATAGGTCCGCGAAGGTCGAGGCCAAGTCGAAGGCGGGACTCATGGACACGTCAGTGATGTGCGCGTCACCGTTAAAGGTCATGCGCGCCATCGCAGGCTGGCACGTGCCACTGATGACGGCGAAGCTGACCGTTGCGTGGCTATCCCGCAGATCCAGCGTCGTCGTCCCCCCGTTCGGCGTCTCAGTACGCGCCGTGCCGCCGACGTTCAGCGTGATGGTCTTCACGGAGCACGCCGACAAACCGAAGGTCAGCTCTCGGATGAAACCAGTCAACTCGAAGTCAGTGGAACGCAGAAGCCATTGTCGCCACAGTCGTTGGTTGGTGCGGTCGGGTTGCAAACGGTGCCGGAGTCCTGAATGCACCCGCCGGGCGGCAGGAAGCACTGCCCGCCACCGCAATCGTCGGCGCGTACGCAGGCTGCGCCGGTGTTAGTGCAGATCCCCGTGCTCACCGCGCCGATGGTCGTGAGCGGTCCGACGAGCAGGCCGTCTGCATTCGCGATGCGTCGCGTGCGCGCGTAGCGTAGCGCAGGCGGCGGTGCGGCGCGCACGTTGAATGTCTGCAGAACCAGATCAGTCTGGTTGCCGTTGTCATTCAGGTCCTGACCCTGCTCCGATTCGAGCGTTAGGAACTGGACCGTGTCGTTGAGCACCTTGTACGGTACGCGCGGATCGCAGGCCTCGAGTGGGCAGGCAATCGCTGCTTGCCGAGTGTCAATGAGCCGGTGATCACGCAGGTCGTAGATGAACAGCACGGCGTCGTTGCAGTCGCCGTCGCCGTTCAAGTCGCACTGGCCGGCAGGCTTGGCCTGTTCGCGGCTGCGAAAGACCAGGAGGTGGTCGCCCAGGACATAGTCGATCGCCGACAACTGAAAGCCCGATTCATCACGGATGGAGATCAGAGTGTGCGCGTCGGCGTCATAGAGCTGAATCACCCGGTCCTCGGCAAACACGTTGCCGGTGAGCTCCAAGTCCAGGTATCCGAAGTTGTGGGAGAGTTCGGGCGTTGTGAAGGCGACGTTGGCACCAACCACCTGGACACTATCAGACCCCTGTTCGACGTTCACCCAGGCGCTTGGTGGATCGCCGATCCGGTGTACATGGAGGACGGTGTCTTGCGTGTCACCGTCGCCGTTGAGATCGCCGCCCGGCTCGTCGGGCTCTGGGATGAGCGCTGCAAGCCACTGCGCGGAGAGCGCAATGGCACGAGCGGTGTGTCCGAGGTCTTGCGGTGCTCCTCCATGCACCGCGACGTACACCTCGAGATCAACGGAATCGCCATCGCCCTTGAGCTGCGGACCGGCCGGCACGTCAGCATTCCTTCCCGCCGGGCTCGGAGTGAGAAACGCAGCCACGTCGCCTGCGACCAGGACCTGAGCCGCCGATCCTAGCGTCCTCACCTCGTGCGACGCGATGTCGAACACCTGCAACACGGTGTCATCAACGTCGCCGTCACCGTTGAGGTCTGCTGCGACGGACGCGGGATCTGGGTGAGCCATGAAGACGTCGGAACAATTCTCGTGCGGCCCACCGTCCGGACTGGCCGGGCATGATCCGTTGGTGTCGTCTGCAACAAGATTCGATGCGCGGCTCTGAAAGACGACGGTCTGTCCGTCAGCCGACATCGCGGGCGACGAGGAACGCCCGTTACCTTCCACACCGTCGGCGCCAACGCTGATGCGTTTGGTAAAGCCGGTGATCTGATCGTGTACGAAGACATCGAAACAGTTCTCATCGGCGACGCCATCCAGGTTGTTGTCGCAGAACGTGTTCGTGTCGCCCGGCACCAGGTTGCTGGCACTGCTTGCGAATGCCAGCTAGCGGCCGTCGGCCGACATGGCGAGCGTCCGATCGAAGCAGGAGCCGTTCGCCTGTTCCCCCGAGGACGAGACCGAAATCCGTGTGGTCGTGCGCTGCAGACGCTCGCGGAAGTTGAGATGCCATGCGTCCGGCACGCTGAGGAAATGTCGCGGATCGGTGAACGATCTGACAAAGACGTCGGTAACCCCGTTGGTATCGCCCGGGACCAGATTCGAGGCGAAGCTTTGGAACGCCACGAGCGCCGCGTCACGCGACATCGCCGGCGTGAGCGATGCTTGGTTCGCTTGTTCGCCAGTTGCTCCCAGACTGACGCGGCGGCTCTCCGTCCAGTAGTCCCATAAGAAGACATCAACGCAATTGCTGGACGTTTGCTCATCCGGAAAGAAGTTGAGGCAGAAGTTGTTGGTGTCGTCCGGCACGATGTCGCGGGAGTAATTCGCGTAGGCAACGAACCGCCCATCGGCGGATACCGCCGCTGCCTGCAGCACTGAGTCGGCACCGCCGTAATAAGAATCATTCCGGAACGTCGCCGAGTCCGTACCGTTCTTGCCGAGCTCGTCCAGGATGCCGTTCGCATCGGTATCGCGGTGGTGAATGAATGTGTTGGCCACACGGTTGCCACCGTCGAGGGTGAGATTCGGAGCAGTGGAGTTGAGCGTAAGGATCCGCGCGTCCGGGGTCAGCACAGGGAACACGCTGTCACCCTTCCCAAGGACCGCACCGCCACCGGGGATGGTCGTCAACGGGGTGGTCGACAGACCACCCCGTTGGTCGAAGATGCCGGTGCCGTCGGTGTCACGGTCGATATCCCAGATCTGCTTGCGTCCCAACATATCCGGAGCGGACACGGCAAGATGGCGCCCGTTACCGGACAGGGTTGGTTGCAGAGCTGGCGCATCGGGCGCGACTTGGTCATTCACGAGTGGAAGCCGCGTTGTGGTGTACGTGTCGAAATCGTGAACGTACGTCGTGAGGCCGCTTCCAGACCCTGGTGCGAGATTCGTTGCAGCGCTTTCAAACGCGATATGTCGTCCATCCGCCGAGATCGCTGGATGCACTGAGCTGCCGTTTCCCTGCACTCCGTCGGACGCTACGCTCACGCGCGTCGTGAGTTGCCGTGCATTCGCGGCTTCGGACGTGCGGAGGTACACGAGCCCATTCGAGATCACGATGCTGCGCCCATTGACCATCGGCGCGGCGTCCACCGCTAGGTTGCGCCCGGCGGTGAGTTCGACGGCGCCGCCGTCGGTCCGCCGGAATACCCGCAGGATGGTGTCGAACGAATCGCCGTCGCCGTTGGCATCTTCGTTTCCCTGGAGCGGCTCGGCTTCGAGGAATGCCACGACGTCACCGTCCGCGGCTGCCGCAGGATAGCTGAACGGGGCTTCGTGAATCCGGGTTGCGGCACGACCGGGAGCCCCGAGCGTCCCGATCGGCCGGCGCACTCCGGTTTGCCGATCGGCGAGCAACAATACCTCGTCGGTCTGATCGCCGTCGCCGTTCAGGTCTTTGCCGACGATGGCTTCCGGGACGACAGAGATCAGCATGCTCTCCGTTTCCAGGAGTCCATCGAGCGCGACGGGATCTTGCGCTGTCAGGCGGTAGGTCACGCACCGACTGTCGTTGCAGGTCGCGTCGCGGATGCAGGGAACGCCCGTGTTCTGGCACACGCCGGGGCCGAAGCGCGGCACCACGACAGGTCCGACGTTGCCGTCGAGGCGCGAGCTGAAGTCGAAGAGTCCGCGGCGATACGTGCCGCCGACGCAATCGCCATCCCTGTGGCAGACACGCCCGTCGCGGTCGCCCCCAATGCAGGTTGCCGGGCCGCAGTCGCTCGCCGGACAGTCTCGGTCGCCGACGCACGACAGGCCGCTGCGGTCGCCGCCGTTGCACTGTCTGGGCTGCTGATTGCGTTGCGCCACCACGAGCACGGTGCGCGGCGCATCGGCAGAGCCGAACAACGTCAGTGAGCTCGGCGTCGTCGGGTCGTTCTGTGGCTCGAAGAGTGGCGGCAAGATCCCACCTTCGGGCGAGTACGAGCGCAGGAATGCGGCGTTCGGTACGTCGATCGGTTGCGTGCCGTCTGGAAAGGCGGCGACGCTGCTGCCGCCGCGCAGCAGGCGTGCGATCGGGACGTGCTGGCCGATCAAGATGCCACTCCAGTCCATCGGCAGCAGGATGTTGCCGGCGGCGTCGATGGTGAAGTGCATCTCAGAGGCGCGGCCCGTGCACGGCGGAGAAGGGTCGACGCACAGCGCTTGGTAGTCGTTCGGTGGCGGCAGGGCGGTGAAGTGGCTGAAGATGGGGTCGGAAGTGGTCCCGCAGGTGCCATCGATCGTGAACAGCCCATCGACACAGGCGAGCAGTCCGGCATGGCCCGCGCATGGCGCACTGGCGAGATCACACGGCAGCGGGGCGTTCGCCGCTGTCACTACGATCGTTGCTGGTCCCGTGAGCGTGCGATCGTCCTCAACGGCGTCGAGTAACGCGTCGGTGTCCGGAAACACAAAGCGCAGTCGCCGTTCGTCCAGTATCTGCAGACCGCCGGCAGGCATGCACACCGTACGCGCGACATCCGGCCGCTGCCCACACGTTTGCACCTGCGCCGTGAGCGCCGCGCAGTCGGTGGCGAGCACCACCAAGCTGCGCGGACCTTCAGGCGGCGTGAAGATCACGGAGACGACAGTGTTTGCAGCGCTGTCGGAGAACGTTGCAGCGGCATCGCACAGCGGACTGGTGCGCACCTCCACCACATCGCCGGGGCTGGCAAACGGCCGGTCGAGGCTGCCTTGTGCACCGCGGAAGGAGTTGGTGACGCCCGGGATCTGGTTGCAGCTGGCACGGGCGGGGGCGCAGTAACCGAAGACCACCACAACAGCGACTGCAACGGCCAGGCCGCTGGGTAGGATAGAACGGCGCGGCGTGGACCGGGCCGGCACCGCCAGCACTCGCACGATCGGAGTCCCCCTCCGGCCGACTCATCGCACAGGCGTCGCAGTTTCGCCATCACTCAAATGAGGGATGCCCGCCAGGCTTGCTGGCAGTGTCCTTCCCCATTTCCTACTGTGTAGGAGGAATCCCCCGTTGGTCCCGAGAACCGAACCCGCGCTGCGCGGGTATGTTGGGCCAATGAACCCAGCTACGTCCTGCGGCCAGGATGGCCGCGCTCCCGGGAGCGCAGGCTTCCAGCCTGCACGGTTCAAAATGAGGAATGCGCGCCCGTCACTGTTGCAACCGCAGTGCATTGGGACTACCGAAACGAAGGGACACGCGGAAGGAGCTACACATGGCCACACGCAGGGAACTGGTTGCCAGGGTGCTCAGTGACCTCGGTTTCGAGTCCGCGGACGCGGCCCTCGGCGAGATCACGCTGCTCAGCGCTGCCAGCCAGTTGGCCCAATACGAGGACGAGTGCGCGCGCTTCAAGCGCAAGTACGGCACATCCCTGCGTGCGTTCGAGCAGCGTGTACGCCGCCAGCGCCAGCGGGAGTCGTTTACCGCAGAAGAGGATCTCATGGCCTGGCGATTTGCTCACGACGGAGTCGATTACTGGCGCCCTCGCGTAGCGGGCCTCCGCCGTGCTGTTTGAGGCGCTCCGCCCCCACCGCGACATCGTCCGAAACGTTCACATCGAACGGTTTCGCTCGATCGAGACGGCGCATGAGCTGCGCGTGAGCGTCGTCCTGACCGACGGCTCGACCTTGCACGTTCGCGATTACCTGTTCCGCGACGGCACACGCAAGTACGCGTATCATTGGCAGACCGGCGCCGGACGATTGCGTCGCCGCTGGGACAACTCGGGTCACTGGCCCGAGGTATCGAGTCATCCTCATCACGTCCACGTCGGCAGCGCGAAGAACGTCCGCGCCTCCAACGTGCGCGATCTCGTCGGCGCCCCGGCCGTCATCGCCGCACAGTTGCGGCGTCGGTAGAGCCGCCGCCTCCTCGTCTCGCTTCCTCGTACGAGCACTGTGCAGACATCCGCGCAGCGTGAGGTGTCGACTGCGCAGGGTTCTTCACACCCCGATGAAGCGCTCGGCGGAAGAGTGCAAGTACAACCTGCGGCACGGGGGTTGCGTTGCTCGCGAGTATGTCGGTCTCACCGCCGCACAGCAGCGAGCCACCGCCGGGCTCGTTCGAGGACCCGCGGACGCTTGCACTCATCGCTGCGCTCTGCGATGCGGCCCTCGCCGCACTCGAGGTGATTCCCTACGCGGTGCTCGTCGTCGACAAACGCGGCCGACCGATCATCACGAACCGGCGAGCGGCGCGGGTGCTCGCCGCCGGCGATAGGCTCCGACCGACGCCCGAGGGGATCGCCGCGGCCGACGCGCCCACCACGGCGGCCTTGCGCGCGGCCATCGCCGAGGCGGCGCGCGCCAGCGGGCGCGTTCCGCTCCCGCGTCGCGTGACGCTCCGCTCTCACCGCGCCGCCACGACCGTCGCTGCTCTGGTCGTGCCAGCGCCACGCAGTGCCGTACCGCTTGGCATTGAACGGCCCTCAGCAGTCGTCTTTGTCGCCGCGCCCGGCGCTGGCCCTGGGATGCGCCCGGAATCGCCGCGCGCGCGCTACGGCCTCACCGCTGCCGAGGCGAAGCTGGCGCGCGCGCTCAGTGACGGCTGCTCGTTGCGGGAAGCCGCGCAGCGCTTGGGTGTCTCAGTGCACACGGTGCGCAGCCAGCTCAAACAACTTTTCGAGAAGACCGGGACCAACCGGCAGGCCGCACTGGTCCTGCTGCTCGTAAGCCACCCGCTGGCGAGCCTGCTGCGCGACCTGGGTTGAGACAGTGACGGGGATCATGACGTCGAGGCCATTCGCTAACCTGAACATGTCTCCAGCATTAGAATTTTCCCGGCCGGTTTCACTCATTTGGGCGATGACGACCGGGCGCGTGCCGCGGTACACAGCGCCGCACGTGCGTGAGCTGCACAGCGTACCGAGTGACGAAGGGGGGCGTATGACAACGAAGGCATCGGTATGCACGATCGCCGCGATCCTCGCGACGCTGCTCATGGCCCCGTCGCCGGCACCGGCTGGCAAGCTCACCTGCCTGACGGGCACGGACCCGAGCGTCACCGACGATGCCCGCCAACTCGCGTTCGCGCGCGCGATCCTCCTCGTGTTCAACTTCGACTGCCCGTGCGGGAGCTTTGACGGCAGTCTAGGCAAGACCCACGCGGACTGGCTGCGCTGCTTGAAGGCAAAGGACGACGCCGGTCTTATGGTCAGGCTTGGGTATGTGCGGTCGCAGTGCAAGGCAACCCTGCTGAAACAGTTGAAGGCCGCCACCTGTGGGTACGCCGCCACCCTGAGCGCGGTGCCATGCGTGAAGAAGGGCCTCGGCAGTGGCAAGGTCACCTGTGCGATCAAGCCGAGCGCACAATGCGTGGACAAGCCGGGGACGTTCACCCAAGTCGCCTGTACCTGGTTCGACTGCGTCGAGGCGGCGGATACAAGCAACGACGGCATCATCAGTGCCAAAGATAGTGGCGCGTGCGGCGCCGTCCCGGTGTGTGGCAACGGCGTCCGTGAGAGCCTCGAGCAGTGCGACCCGCCCGACACGTCGTGTCCGACGGGCCAATCGTGCGTGAGCTGCACCTGCAGAACACCGACCCCACCGCCGGGTGCCACCAACACGCCGACTCGGACGCTAGTTCCTGGCGCACCCACGAACACCTCAGTGCCAACAGCGCCGCCAAACGCAACGCCTACGCAGACGCCGAGCAGCGTCGGCTGTTGCGTGAATGCGAGCGGGACGGGGATGTGCATCGACTCGTCGTCCAACGGCTTCGACGCGTCGTTGTGCCAAGGTGGGGCGCACGGGACGTGGATCAATGACGACCACTGCACCTGCCAATCATCACTGCCGTGCCCGGGGTCGTGTGTGCCGGGAACGCCAGCGCCGCGGCCGACCGCCACGGTTCCGCGCTTCGTCGACAACGGCGATGGCACGATCAGCGACAACCAGGCCGGGCTGATGTGGGAGAAGAAGGA
>JBGQHM010000097.1:0-18217 GCA_041497995.1 Binatia bacterium
CCCTCCGATTTGATAGCCATATCTCGCGTCCGTGCCGTAGCGCAAACGATCGGCGCTTCCCGAGGGCCTTACCCCAGCGCGCAACGAAGCCGTCAGCCCGCGACGTTGCTCAGCAACGGCGCCGTCGCCTTCGCGTAGGTGTGCTTCTCCCTCAGCAACCCATTCTCGAAGTGCAGGACATCCAGCCCGCGCCAGCCGCGTGTGCGGCCGTTGGCCTCGAGGCGGCACTCCCACCGGATCAGCGCCTTGCCGGATTCGGTGTCGACGAAGAGATCCTCTGTATGGAAGCGGATCTTACCGAAGTCACCGCGGAACTGCGGCTCGAACGCCGCTCGGATCGCCGGCTTTCCACGGCGGCTCGTGCCGTTGAATTCGTCGTAGATCGCGTCATCGGCGAAGAACGCCATGACGGCATCGAGGTCGTCGCGGTTGAACGCGTCGGTGAAGCGGATGGCAAGATCCGCGAGCTGCGCGCGCTCCATCTTGTCGCAGCTAAGCGCGGCTGGCTGCGGCCCGCTCGCGTGCGCGGTACTGCTCTTTGACCACGCGCCCGCGCTTCTCCAGCATGGGCTCGAGCAGTCGGCGCAGCGCCGGGAAGGCGCTACCAACGCGCGCCAGGTAGCCGGTCGACGCGGGAATAGTGCGCTCACGCCGGCCGTCGGCGGCGCAGTCCAAAACCTGACGGGCAACTTCTTCCGCCGTCGACATGGGGTTCGCGAAGACCAGGTCGGGAACATCGTCGATCTCCGCCATGATGAACCCGGTATCGACCGGCCCGGGCGACACCGCCGACACCGAGATCGGTGTCCCGCGCAGCTCTTCGCGCAACGCGAAGGTGAAAGCGCGCAGCCCGAACTTGCTGGCCGAATACGTCGCCTCGTGCGGCACCGCGATCTGCCCAGCAATCGACGCCACGTTGACGATCGCGCCGCGGCCGCGCTTGCGCAGGTACGGCAGCGCCAGTCGCGTCAGCACGATCGGAGCGATCAAGTTGACCTCGATGATGTTCGCGAGGTCCTTGACGTCGCGCTGCTCCACCAACCCGCGCTTGTTGGCGCCGGCATTGTTGACCAACACGTCGATCCCGCCGAACCCATCGGCAACCGCCTGCAGCAGGCTGGCACACGCTGCCGGGTCCTTGACATCCGCCGGAAAGGCGCGGGCCGCGCCGCCGGCGGCGCGGATCTCATCGGCGACGCGCTCCAAGGCCGCCGCGGTGCGCGCCACGAGCGCAACCTGTGCGCCTTCAGCCGCGAATTGTCGCGCGGCGGCTGCACCGATGCCGCTCGACGCGCCGGTGATGAGAACGACCTTGCCGGAAAACCGTTGTGTCATCGCCCGTTCCTTTTCGCAGCGTAGTGGAAATCAACGACCAACCGGCGCGTATAATGCCTCCGTGGTCACGGAGGAAGCAAGCGGGCGAGGGGTTTGTAAAACAGCCTACTCCACGATAGGTGGGGCACTCCCGCGTAGAGACCGGAATGAAGAGACGCGAGCTTATCAAGGCGCTCAGTGCGGCGATCCTCGTCGGCGGCCTCGCACCACGTGCACTCGCCGAGTTGCTCACGCCCCGCACCGCAGCCCCCGACGACTACAACTCCCGTATCAAGGACTATCTCGACAAGATGCGGCACTTCAACGAGCCACATCCGGGAGACGTGTTCGTCGAGGCCGACAAGCGCAATGTCATGGAGACCACCGTCCGCCGTCTCCGCCGCCTCGAGCGAGTTGGCGGCTATGGCTTCTTCAACTTACTGAACCTCGACGACGCGCGAAACAGCGCACGCGACAATCCGCAGGTTGGAGAATTCTCGAAGGCCGAGCTGGACTATCTGGAGATGACCTTCTCCCAGGATGCGAAGCGCTACGGCTTCTTCGGTGAACGCTCACTGCTGAAGATGACCGACCGCATTCCCGCGGACGATGTCGTGAAGATCCCGGGCAGTGGCCACTATCTCTACAAAGGTGCGCCGTTCGCGACGTATACGAAGCTGAAGCAGGACGTGGGTGATCGTGCCGTGCTCACCTCCGGCGTCCGCGGCATCATGAAGCAGTTCTTGCTGTTCTTGGAACGGGCGTATGAGAACAAGGGGAATCTGTCGCTCGCCTCACGCTCGCTCGCACCGCCCGGCTATTCGTTTCACGGCATCAGCGATTTCGACATCGGCCAAACCGGTTTCGGTAAGGGCAACTTCACCGAGCGCTTCGTCACCAGCGATGTCTGTCGCCGCCTGACGCAACTGGAGTACATCGACCTGCGTTACCCGCGCGACAACCTGCTCGGCGTGCGTTTCGAGCCGTGGCACATCAAGGTGAAGGCGTAGGCGTAAGAGCCGCCGCGGGAGGCACGCACCCTTCCACGACAGACGGCAACGCAGCGCTGTACTCGTCGGCATAGCAGCTCTGCAGCTCGACGTGCCCGAGATGCGGCGCGACCTGCTGGGCGCGCCCGGCGAGCGCGAATGTGGGGGCGAGACCCTGCAGCGACATGAGGTAGCGCGCCAGCTCAGGGCGCCCAACGGCGCGCTGTGCCGGCACGTGCCGCACCCCGCACACGCGACTGTACGCCAGCGCCATCACCCGCTGCGCCAAATCCTTCGCCCAGACCGCGGACCGAAACTCGTCGCGCACGATCGTCATCGGCAGGCCGCGCCGGTGGCGGTAGCGCAGCCAATCCAAATGTCCGGTGCGGCCGTTGACCGATGGTCCGATCGGTAGGCCGGCGCGGATCACGAGTGAGCCGCGTCGCGAGCGCACGCGCTCTTCCGCCTCGACGCGGGTCCGCCCGTACACGCTGATCGGGCTCGGCACACAATCCTCGGTGTAGACGCCATCACCGCCGAACACGTGGTCCGACGACACGTACACGAGCCGCGTGTCGGCGGGCAGCAGGCCAAGTAGACTCTCCACACTCCCCACGTTGATGGCCCGCGCCCAGGTCGCGTCTGCCTCGCACTTCGCTACGTCGCACACGGCGTGGCAATAGATGACCAAGGGCGACGGCCGCTGCCTCAGCACTTCTTGCAGCACCAGCGCGTCTTCCACACACACCCGATGCCAGGCCGCGGTCGGGCGTGCCCCATTGAATGGGTTCGCCACCGGCGTGACATCATCACGAAACAACCGGGCGATGGTAAACCCGATGATCGAGGTGGCGCCGAACAGCAGCGCCGGCGGCTCACTGCGCATGCGTGATGAGGTGGTCGGCGATCCAGCGGCGGTGGTGCGGCGCATCGCCGAAGGCCGGTCGCGACGCGTGCGCGCGCTTGAAGTAGAAATGCACATCGCAGTCGATCGTGAACCCGAAGCCGCCGTGCGACTGGACGCCGCGTGTCGCCGCAAACATGTATGTGTCGTTGAGCTGTGCCTTGGCCATGCGCGCCAGCATCTCGGCGTCGGAATCGCCCGCATCGAGCGCCGCAGCGGCGGCATACACCAGCGAGCGTCCGTGCTCGACGGCGATCAAGACGTTGACCAGCGGGTGCTTGATCGCCTGGAAGCTGCCGATGGGCTTGCCGAACTGCACGCGTGTCGCCACGTACGCCGCGGTCATCGTCAGCAGCGCGTCCGCACCGCCCGCCATCTCCGCGGCCAGCGCGGTGCACGCGCGCGGCAGCAGATGCTGAAACACGTCGTCGGCAGCGACCGGCAGAACGGCATCGTCGCCAACCGCAACGTCGCGCATGATGACGCGTCCGCTCCGTCGTGTGCGATCCACACCGATCTCAGGCACGACGGAGACGCCCGGTGTCTTCGCTTCGATCAGTGCCAAGCGCGTCGCACCGTATTCCCGAAACGGCACGATGAAGAGATCCGCAGTCGGTGCAGCCCAAACGTGATGCTTCTCGCCCGAGAGCCGGCCACCGCTGCGTGTGACACGCGTCTCCTCGGCGCGCCAACTCCCGTCGGGCTCAACATGCGCCAAGCTGACACGCAATTCGCCGGCGGCGATGCGCGGCAGCACACGCGCACGCTGCGCCGCCGATCCGCCGCGCTCGACCGCCAGCGCCGCCAAGGTCACCGGCAGCAGCGGCGATGGCAACAGCTGCCGTCCGGTCTCCTCCAACAGCACGGCGAGATGCGTGAACCCCAGCCCCGAACCGCCGTGCACTTCCGGGATCACCAAACCGAGCCAGCCCAGCTCCGCTAGCTCTCGCCACACGTCCGGGTCGTCACCACGCGCGTCATCCGTCAGCCGCCGCACTACCGGCATCGGTGAACGCTCCGCGAGCCAGCGGCGTGCCTGCTCACGCAGCAGCGCGTGATCCTCGTCATAACGCCACGTGGTCATCGGGTCTTCGGCAGGCCCAACACCCGCTCGCCGAGGATGTTGCGGAGGATCTCGCTGGTGCCGCCGCCGATGGTCACGCCGAACGAGTTGAGGAACGTGCGTTGCCATTCGGCATTGTCGATGGCGGCAGCATCTTCCACCCACAGCGTACCCGCGTAGCCCTGCAGCTCGCAGGCGAAGTCGGAGATGCGTTGGCTGAACTCCGACGACACCAACTTGCGCATCAAGGGCAAGGCAAGCGGGCGGTCTTGTGTCAGACCGGCGACGCGTGAGCGCTGCACGGAATGACGAATCGCGTACTCTTCGATGGCGAGCGTCGCCAGGCGGTCACGCATCACGGGATCGTCGAGCACCGGATGGCCATCGCGGCGTAGGTCGCGGGCCATCGCAATGACGCCGCCGACCGGGTCGAGCACGCCGGCACTGCTCCCCGCCGATCCCTCGGACGCGCCGCGCTCGAAGCTCAGCGTGGCCGTGGCGATCTCCCACCCCTGCCCTTCCTGCCCGAGCAGCGCATCGCGCGGGATGCGCACGCCGCTGAAGATTTCCTGGTTGAAGCCGCCCTCACCGGTCATCTTGATCAGCGGCTGCACGGTGATGCCTGGAACCTTCATTGGGGCCAGGAAGTAGGAGATGCCCGCGTGCTTGGGCGCATCGGGATCGGTGCGCGCCAGGAGGATCATGTAGTCCGCGAAGTGCGCCAGCGTCGTCCACACTTTGTGGCCGTCGATGACATAGTCGTCACCGTCGCGGCGGGCTCGGGTGCGCAGCGACGCCAGGTCGCTACCGGCCTCGGGCTCACTGAACCCTTGGCACCAGATCTCGTCGGCGCGCAGCAGGGGCGGAATCAGGCGGCGCTTCTGCGCCTCCGTGCCGAAGCGCAAGATTACCGGCCCGGCCCAGGAGAGACCGATGGCGTTCAGCATGAACGGCACGCCGGCGCGCCCCATTTCCTGGTCGATGATGCGCTGCGTCCCGGGAGGCTTGCCGCGACCGCCGTAGGCGAGCGGCCATTCCGCGCCGACGTAGCCGGCGTCGTAAGTGCGCTGTTGCCACGCGCGCAGGAAATCGAACTGCTCGCGCGTCGCCACCGCCAGCATGCTTTGCGGCAGGATGAAGCCGGGATCGCGCGGCGCATTGGTCGCCAACCATGCGCGCACCTCGGCGCGCAGTTGATCTTCATTGATGGGAGAGTGTTCGCTCACCGCTGGTCACTCACGATCTGCCCCAGTCCCCTACCGGCCACGAGCCGCTTCCGTCAAGCGGCCGCCCTTTCTCCGTCGCGGAGAGTTCAGCTATAGACGGGCCTGTATGCCCGTCACCGCTCGCCGCGCCGGCGCCGTTGCGCAGCAACTGCAGCACGTGAAGGTGGCCGATCCGACACTCAGCCTCGAACGGTTTCCCGACTTCCTCATCGTTGGTCCCCAACGCACCGGCACCACGTGGTTGCACGCGAACCTGCGCTACCATCCCGAGATCTTCTTGTCGGAACCCAAGGAGCTCTTCTTCTTCAGCCGGCTGAAGACGCGGGGCGCACCGAAGTTCCAGTCCGATGACCTCGGCTGGTATCTGCGTTTCTTCCACGACCACGCGTGGCGCTTCGCGATGAAGACAGCGATCAGCCTTTGGAGGTATCAGCAGTGGTACTGGCCACGCGTGCGCGGCGAGGCGACGGCGACCTATGCGGCGCTGGACCCCGACGTCATCCGCGAGGTCGCCATCCTCAACCCTGACATCAAGGTCATTCTGATGATCCGCGATCCCATCGACCGCGCCTGGTCGCATGCGAAGAAGGACCTTGTGCGCAACCGAGCTCGCAACATGGCCGACATCTCGGAGACGGAGTTCAAGGCCTTCTTCACCGATCCCTACCAGCGGCAATGTGCGCGCTACGTGGAGAATTGCGACAACTGGGCCGCGCACCTCAAGGAGGGGCATCTGCTCGTCGCGTTCTTTGATGACATCGCCTCGCAACCGGAAACGCTGCTACTGCGTGTGATGTCGTTCCTCGGCGTCACCAGCGATGCACGCTACATCGATCGCGCCGTGCGCGAGTCAGTGAACCCCACTGCCCAGTCCGAGATCCCGGAGCACTACCGTCAGTTTCTCGCGGACCTTTTCAAGGACGACCTCGAGAGCGTGCGGCGGCGCTTCGGTCTGTCCTGGTCCAGGTGACCGCCGCTTCGGCGCAGGCGCCGCCGCTCTCACCGCAAGCAACGCCAGAGTCGGAACAACGATGGGAACGCCAAAGTCCAATGTCCAGATGTGACCCCACCTGATGCCCGACACGACGACGTGGGTTCAGATCAGAGTCGTAGGGGCGAGGCATTTCCCGGCTATCGGGCCACGGCCCTGCCTGCGCCCCGCCATCCGTATCGCGCACCGGCGGTCGATCCTGCCCGGAAATGCCTCGCCCTTCTTTGCAGCCACCGCCCACCGGCCAACGTCTCGTGCAATCCGCGGCGCCGCAGGGCGAGGCATTTCCTACCAACCAGCACCGCCGCACGCTCTCGCACCAGCCGTACGTTTCGCGACCGTCGTGCCCTCGCATGTGGAAATGCCTCGCCCCTACACGGCACCGGAACCCGATGATGGCGGGCGGCTTCAGGTGAACCGCAGTTCGCGATTCGAACCGCGCTTCCCGCCATGCACCCCGCTCCCTCAAAGGGTGTTGCCACCCTTCGAGTAGCGGTCGTCTGTGCCGCTCATCCCAACAGATCTATCGCCGCCGTGCTCGAGGCGATTGCCCGCGCAGTCGCGCGGCGAAGGCTGGCACCCAGACCATCGTCCTCACCCTCCCCCCCCACGCTGAGATGATGCGCGGGAGAGGACAGATGCCCTTCCCGCCCCAATTGACATAGCGGCGCAGCTCTGTCAGTTCTGTTTTGGAACTGATCCATGCGCTGGCAAGACATCGGAGACATGACCTGCTCGATCGCTCGCGCCCTGTCGGTGGTGGGCGATCGCTGGACGCTCTTGATCCTGCGCGACACATTCCTGGGGACACGGCGCTTCGAGAACTTCCAATCCAGCCTCGGCATCACACGCCACCGTCTGGCGGACCGCCTGCGCAAGTTGGTCGACAACGGTATCCTCGACCGCGCCCGCTATCAGGAACGGCCGGCGCGCTACGAGTATCGGCTCACCGAGAAAGGACGCGATCTCTACCCGGTCATCGTGTCGCTCGTCGGTTGGGGGGATCGCTGGATGGCCGGCAAGGCGGGTCCGCCGATCGAGCTGGTGCACCGCAGCTGTGGCCACCACATATCCCCGGTACTCGCCTGTCCGGACTGTGGCGTGCCGATCAGCGCGCGCGACATGCAGGCACGGCCGGGACCGGCGCTGAGAGCGCGTGATGCGTCGTTCGTGAAGCGTATATCGGCGAAGAGCAAAGCTCCTGCGAGATACGCTTCACGAGGAACGCTTCACGGTCATTGATGAAGGAGGATTCTGATGAGCGGACTGCAGACTGTTGATCCATCGATTTCTCGTGATCCTCTCGCCCTTGACGCCACCGATCTGCCAACGGTGTGTGTCCTGTGCAGCCACAACTGCGGGATCCGCGTGGATGTCGAAGGCGGGCAGATCGTCTCGGTGGCGGCCGACGAGCGTAACCCGATCACCACGGGCTACGTCTGCAACAAGGCGTTCAGCGTTCCCGCCTACGTCCGCCACGGGCAACGCGTCGAGCATCCGCTGCGGCGGCGGCCTGATGGCAGCTTCGAGCGCATCCCATGGGACATCGCCATCGCCGAGATCGCCGCGAAGCTCAGCGCCATCCGCGAGCGACACTCGCCGCGCGCCATCGGCTTGGTCGGTGTCGGTGGCCAAGCGAACCACATGGACGCTCCCTACGCCCTCGGCTTCCTGCGCGGGCTCGGCTCGCGGCGCTGGTTCAACGCCTTCGCGCAAGAGAAGACGCAGCACAACCTGATGGACCAGTGGATGTTCGACGCGTCGCCGGCTGCCTTCATGCACGCCGACCAGAAACACGCGCGCTTCATGCTCGTCCTGGGCACCAACCCGCGTATCAGCAACCGCGGCCACAACGCCACCGAGAGCTTCCGTGAGTTCGTCGAAGACAAATCGCGCAAGCTGGTTGTCGTCGATCCACGTGAAACGGAGACTACGCGGGCAGCCAGTCGTCACCTGCGCGTCCGGCCCGGCACGGACAGCTACCTGCTGCTCGGCATGGCTGCCACGATCGTTGCCCGTGGACTGACTGACGAAACGTTCGTCCGCGACAAGACGCTTGGCTTCGACACCGTGCGTGATGCGCTCGCCGTTGTCGACGTGAATGAAATGGCCGCGCGCTGCGGCATCGACGTCGATGCGCTGGTGGCCACAGCGACCGAGTTTGCAACGGCCGAGTCGGCCGCAATTTTCTACGATCTCGGCGTCGAGCAGACACCGTTCTCCACGCTCATCTCATACTTGATCCGCCTCCTCCTCTCGCTCACCGGCAACGTTGGGCGTACCGGCGGCAACGTGTTCTTCGAAAGCCTGGCGCCGCCCGTGTTGGACCACAGCCGTGTCCACGAGCCCGAACGTGCGCTGGCCTCGGGCATTCCGGCCATCCGCTCCCTCGGCAACTTCGGTATGTTCTCGCCGACCCTGGTGCCCGAAGAAGTACTTCTCGACCACCCCGAACGGCTGCGTGCCGTGATCGTCGAGGGGGCGAATCCGCTCCTCTCGTACTCCGACGCCAGCCGCTGGCGCGAGGCGCGGGCGCAACTGGATCTGCTCGTCGTGATCGACCCGGCAATGACCGAAACGGCGCAACTTGCCGACTACGTACTGCCGACGCCCGTCGGCTACGAGAAGTGGGAGATCGCTGTTTTCCCAAAGGGCTATCCGGAAATCTATGTGCAGCTGCGTCCACCAGTCATTCCCCCGCTCGGCGACGGGCTGCCCGAGCCGGAAATCTACGCGCGCCTCGCAGAGGCAATGGCACTCTTTCCCAAACCGCCGGCCGAGCTGCATGAACTGGCGAAGGACGCACTCACACCGGATGGCGGGGCGGTGTTCATGGGCACGATGCAACAGTTGGTAGGGCGCGACGCGCAACCGGGAACGGACCCGACTCTCCAGATGCTGTTCTGGGCCTACCGGACGTTGGGCCCCCACCTCGCCGCGCCGTCACTCGTCGTCGTGTGGTTGCAGAGCGGGTTGAATGCGATGATGCGGCCGGCGGCGGTGCTGCGCACGTTGGGACCCGAATGGGAGGCGAAGAGCCCGTTCGAGATCGCCGGCGAGCTGTTCCGGCGCATCCTTGACCACCCGGAGGGAGTCGAGATCGCGCGCATCAACCCCGACACCAACCTCGAAGATCACATTGGTTTCGAGGATGGGCGTATCCGCCTCGCGCCCGAGCCAATGATTCGGGAAATGCAACGCGCCAAGGAGACCCCACTGGCGGAGAGCCCGGAGTTCCCCTTCGTGCTCGCGGCCGGCTTGCGCACGCGCTGGACCGCCAACACCATCCAGCGCGACCCGGCATGGCGCAAAGGCCGCGGCCCACATTGCGCGCTCAACCTCTCACCCAACGATGCGCGCCGCGTCGGTGTCGGCAACGGCGATAAGGTCAGCGTCGTCACACGTCGCGGCGCACTGACCCTGCCGGTGCAGGTCGACACCAAACTCCTCGATGGCCACGTCTGGATGCCCAACGGCTTCGGTATGCAGTACGTGGGTGAAGGGACGGTGCACGTCGACGGCGCCAATCAGAACGAGCTGACTGACGTCACCGATCGCGACCCGTTCACGGGCATTCCGCATCATCGCTACGTGCTGTGTCGCATCGAACGGACAAGTGCGTAGGCCCTTCTGTGCGCGGCTGAAGAGCAAAGGTAAGCAGGCAGGGACGCCTGCTCCACCATCATTTGAATCGCTCTGAGGTGAAATCACACGCAGTGGGGCGGGCGTCCCTGCCCGCCTTCCTTACCGCGTCGGCGCGAGCTCGCGGAGAACCTGCTCGATCACTTCCGGCGGCACTCCGGTTGGCAAATTCAGCAGTGCCGTACCCATGCCGTGGCGTTGCCATTCGGCGAGCTTCTCACGGCAGTACGCAGCGGGCCCGCAGATGGCGATCGCATCCATGAGGTCGTCGCTCACCACTGCCGCGGCCTGGCGACGGTCGCCGGAGTTGTAGAGCTCGCGCACCTGGTCGGCGTTCTCCTTGAACCCGTAGCGGCAGAAGAGCGCGTGGTAGTAGGTACCCATTCCGCCGATGTAGAAGGACACGAGCGGCTTGATCAGCGAGCGCGCCATTCCCGCGTCGTCCATCGGCACCACGGCGACGAATGGTGCCACCTCGATGCGCGAAGCATCTCGGCCCGCTTCGCGCGCGCCCGCTTCGATCAACACCATACCGTCTTCGAGGTGCTCGTACGGCCAGAACGTCGGCACCCAACCGTCGGCGATGCGTCCGATCTCACGGATGGCGCGATCCTGCAGTGAGGCGATGTACACGGGAATCTCTCGACGAAGCGGCTGCATCTCTAGCTTGAAGTGCCGGAGATCGAACAGCGAGCTGAGCTCGGGAGCCAAGCGGTCGCCGCGCCACAGCGCTCGCATGATGCCGACGGTATCGCGCAAACGTGTCAGGGGTTTCACGTACGGGACGCCGTGGAAGTTCTCGACCACGACCTTGCCGCTCGTCCCCAGTCCGAGAATGACTCGCCCCTCGGAGATCTCGTCGAGCGTCGCCGCACTCATCGCCAGGAGTCCGGGCGAGCGGCTGAAGACGTTGGCGATCCCGGTAGCCAGCTTGAGGCGCTTGGTCGACAGCGCAATCTCGGTGAGCAATTGAAACTGTTCGTACGCCCACGCCTCGGGAATCCAGATCGAGTCGTAGCCCAGATCTTCCGCGACCCGTGCGGCGCGCAGCACCGCCTTGCGGTCGTAGCTCTTCCAGAAGGGAACGATCCCTAGGCGAATCGACATCTGCTGCTCCGTCTTCTGTCAGTTGTCAGTCCAGGTCCTTCCCATCCATGCCGGCATTCTTGCGTGCGTGCTGCAAGAGCTCGGCAACGACGGGGCCGATGGCGGTTGGATCATCGACGGGCTCCGCTGTCGGTCCGCGATGCCAGCTTTCCGCAACGGCAAAGACCCGGCCGGAGGCTTCGAACACGCGGCCGGTGACGTGCGCCGATTCGGCGCTTGCTAGCCAGGTGACAATCGGCGCGATCCAGCGCGGGTGCATCGCGGCCTTCTCTTCCTCACCGCCGCGGCCCATGAGTAAATCCTCGGTCATGCGCGTCAGCGCGCCCGGTGCGACGGCGTTCACGGTGATCCCGTAACGGCGCAGCTCGCGCGCGGCGATGATGGTGAACGCCGCGATGCCGGCTTTCGCCGCGCCGTAGTTGGTCTGTCCCGCGTTCCCGTAGATGCCGGACACCGACGTCGTGTTGATGAGGCGCGCATCCACTGGCTTCCCAGCTTTCGCTTGATCACGCCAGTAAGCGGCGGCAAAGTGCGCCGGCGCGAACGTTCCCTTCAGGTGCACTTTGATCACCGCGTCCCACTCCGCCTCGGTCATGTTCACCAACATGCGGTCGCGCAGAATGCCGGCGTTGTTGACCAAGACGTCGAGCCGACCGAACTCGCTCACCGCTTGCTGGATCATGCGCTGCGCGCCGTCGAAGTTGCTGATGTCGTCGCCGTTGGCAACCGCCTGGCCGCCGGCTGCCTTGATCTCCTGCACCACTTCACCCGCCGGTCCCAGTGAAGCTCCGGTACCGTCGCGCTCACCGCCGAGATCGTTCACGACGACTTTCGCACCATGGGCAGCCAGCATCAGCGCATGCTCGCGCCCGATGCCACGCCCTGCGCCGGTGATGATGGCGACACGTCCTTCGCACAACTTGCTCATCGCATCCTCCTCTTTGCCGTGGTGCCCACACGAGTACCGAAATGTCGGGCCGGAGTCGACTGCACCGCAGCCTCAGTCCGGATGGCCGAGGAAATCGATGAGGATCTCAGCGAGCGCTTCGGGCTGCTCGAGATGGGGGTGATGTGCTGAACCGGCAATCGTCACACGGCGGGCACGCAGCGCCTCGATCCGCTCCGTCACGTCCGCCGGCGACAGACGCAGGAAGCTCTCCGCCCCTTCAACGTACAGCACCGGGCACGCGATGCGCCGCCAGAACGCGCGGGCGTGCGCCACCGGCATGGGTTGCGGCGCACGGGTCTGGTGGAGAGGATCAAACTTCCACTGACGCTCATCGCCGACGGCGCGCGTGCCGTGCTCGACAATGTGGCGCGCCACCATCTCCGAGAAGTGCGGGAAGCGCTCGCGGTAGCGGGTCACCGCTGCATCGAGGGACACGGTCACCACGGGCCGCTGCGCAACACGGTGCAGGTCTTGGAGCCACGTCACGACCCGCTCCGGTGTCGCCTCCGGATCGAACTGGGGGACTCCGAGGCCTTCGATGCACACCAGTGCCTTGACGCGTTCCGGCTCGGAACCCGCGTAAAGAATCGCGGCCCCGCCACCCATCGAATGTGCGACGAGCGCGACACGCTCGCCAAGCTGTGGCACCACCGCTGCCAGGTCGGCGACGTAGTCGATGAAGTGATAGTAGCCACCATTCCCCACCCACTCCGAGTCGCCGTGCCCGCGCCAATCGAGTGCGTAGACATGATGGCCCACCTCGGCCAAGCGCGGCGCCACCCAGTCCCAGACATGTGCGTGCTCAAGGAATCCGTGGAGCAGAAGGACAACGTGGTCGCCCTCGCCCCATTCGAGCAGGTGCAACCGCAGGCGATTGGCCGTGAGCACGCGGTCGCGCGGTGCGATCATGTCGAAGATCTCGGCATCAAGCGGGAGGTAGTGAGTTTCCGCGCCTATCGCAACCGTCCTGAGGCCGAAGATGTGGGACGAATGTCCGCGATGCTCGCTACAACGGACAACTCCCTCGTGGTAGAAGCTCACCGAAGCACTTCAGGAGCATAGGCAAGGAGGCGAGATGGCTGAATCGGGAGTGAAGCGGCTGGGCGTTATTCTGTATCCGCAGTTCGAGCTGCTCGACGTCTGCGGGCCGGTCGAAATGTTCGGCAATCTGACCGGCGTCGTCGAGGTAAAGATGGTGGCGCAGCAGAAGGGACCGGTGGTGAGCGTCCAAGGCCCGGCGATGCTTGCCGACTACGGCTTCGCCGACTGCCCGCGGCTCGACCTGATCATGGTACCGGGAGGCAACGGTACGCTCACCGAGCTAGAGAACCCGGTGTATCTCGACTGGCTCGCAGCGCGCGCCCCCGACGCGGAGATTGTAATGTCGGTGTGCAGCGGCTCGGCGCTGCTGGCACGCGCCGGTCTGCTCGATGGCAAGCGCGCCACCACCAACAAGATGTGGTTCAACTCACTGACGCCGTACGGACCGAAGGTCGAGTGGATCAAGGAGGCGCGGTGGGTCGAAGACGGGAAGTTCGTCACCTCGTCCGGTGTCTCCGCAGGCATGGACATGGCGTTGGCGGTGATCGCCCGCCTGCAGGGCGAGGAAGTCAGCAAGACCCTCGCGGTCGCCACCGAGTACGAGTGGCATCGCGATGCAGACTGGGACCCGTTCGCGAAGGTGCACGGGTTGGTGTAACCGCATGAGATGCTGAAGAGCGGATACTCGATTGCGCGAGCGCGGCCCCACGACGTGCCGCAGCTCGCCGCAATTGAGCTTGCCGCGGCTGAGCTTCTCAGGGGACACGCCCCCGATTCCATCGTGCAGGAAACCACCGACGACGACGAGTTCCGCGCGGCGCAGACGGCAGGACGACTGTGGGTCGCACTTGACGTGGATCCACGCCACGGGCGGCGGGGCCTGGGCACAGCGCTGGCTATGCTCGCCTCGGTTTCATGGTAGTTCCAAGCACGGAGCTGAGCCCTGAGCTCGCAGCTATTGTCCAAGATGAAGCGGACCGCGGTCTCGATCCCAGCGGCCGCGTCGTCATGAGATACAGAGTACGCACGCCGGAATGAACTTTGGTGGTGTAGGCATCGCCTGCACGGTACAGGCTGGAAGCCTATACCACTGCTCCTGTGGCAATGTGTGGATCCCCACTTCTCCGCTCTGGCCATTGCGTGCTATGCCCCCGCAGGAGGCCATGGCGATGACAACCGACACCCGCAAAAAGCTGCTCACTGCTGTCCTCCTCTCGACGGCAGCGTTCCTCATCTTGCTCTTGCCCTTCATGTTCGATCTCTGGCCCGGAGGGTTTCGCTGGGCGCACCCGGCGCAGCATCCGGCGTACGAGCGCATGATCATCGCCATCTATATTGCGCTCGGCATCTGTCTCATCCCGACGGCGCTCAACCCGGAGAGACACGTCATCCTCATCGACTTCACCATTCTCTCCAGCCTGTTGCACGGGGCAGTCATGACCTACGACTCCTTCGCGCAGGAACACGAGATGACACACATGGTGGGCGACGTACCCGTCCTCTTTGCGTTGGCAGCGGTGCTCATCTGGCTCCATCCGCGATGGTGGCGCGAAGAGCGCTCCAGGGAAACCTCCCGCGCACAGTCGAGCAGCGCCGAACGTCGAGGCTAGTGTGACTGCTGCGGCCGTGATGGGTTGGCTGCCTGTGATTACCTCGTAACCCAGGCAGCTGAGGCGCGCCATGAAGACCCGCATTGTCCGAATCGGCAACTCCCAAGGTGTCCGCCTCCCAAAACCCCTGATCGAGGAGGCGGGCCTCCCGGTGGACGTGGACGTCCGCGCCCGCAACGGCACGATCATCATTTCTCCGGCTGCTCGCCCGCGCGCCGGCTGGCGCGAAGCAGCCCAGCGGCAGCGGAACGCGGACCGGTTGCTCTCTCCTCCTACGCCCACCCGGTTTGATGAAGAAGAATGGGAATGGTAGCCGGAGAGGTCCGCTACGGTGACGTCTTCCTTGTCGATCTACCGAGCCCCCGATGATGGACCTGTTCGTTCTCAGGAAGGCACTGACCGCCCTGGTGCTGCCGCCGACCGGTCCGTTGATCGTTGCCTTCCTGGGGCTCGCAATGCTGACGCGACGGCCGCGGCTGGGGCGCGGGCTTGCCTGGTTGGGCTTGCTGACGCTGTTGGCCCTGTCGCTGCCGGTCGTGTCTGATGCGTTGGTGCGTTCTCTTGACCAGAGTCCCCCGCTGAATCTCGCACAGGTGCGCGACGCTGAAGCCATCGTAATTCTCGGCGGCGGGGTCCGCACGGATGCTGCCGAATACGGTGGAGACACGTTGGGCCGGCTCAGTCTGGAGCGTGTACGCTACGGCGCGCTGGTCGCGCGCAAGACCCGCCTTCCGGTGCTGGTGTCGGGCGGCCCGGGGTTCGGCACAGCGCCGGAAGCGGTACTCATGAAACAGGCGCTCGAGAACGAGTTTGGTGTCGCGGTCAGGTGGGCCGAGGTCACGTCGCGCGACACGCACGAGAACGCGATCCGGTCGGCAGAGATACTGCGCGCTGGGGGTATCCGTCATGTGATCCTGGTCGTGCATAGCTTCGACATACCGCGCGCAAAAGCGGAGCTGGTCGCCGCGGGACTGCAGGTCACCCTTGCGCCCACGGGTATTCCAGGCGGCGCATTCGAGCTGCGTGATTTGGTGCCGAGCGTCGGCGCGCTGCAGCTGAGCTATTACGCGGTATACGAGCTGCTAGCCAACACGGCGCGGAGCATCGGAATCTGATTCAGCAGCCCGATTCATCGGGCTTCCTTTCACTCAGCCAGGGGCTTGAGCCCCAGGCGGTGCATGCTCAAGGCCCCGGGGAGAGCTTCGCAGCGGCTGGAAGCCGGTGCCACCCTTCAGTCGAGCACCCTCTGGCATCAGGCCGCACCTGTGCGATAAAGACTCGCCCCCATGCTTCCACGCAATGTTCGCTTCTACCTCGTCAGCCGTTTCTGTTCGGGCGCGGCGATGACCCTGATGCGCGCGGCGATTGCCTGGCACGTCTTCGCGCTCTCCAAGTCCGCCTTCCACCTCGGGCTCATCGGGCTCGTGCAGTTCATTCCGGCGCTCGGTCTGACCCTGATCGGTGGTGTCGTCGCCGACACGTACGATCGCCGGCGTATCATTATGCTGGCGCAGGTGGTCCCACTGCTGTGCGGCATCGTTCTCGCCTTCGTGACGCAGCATGGTTCCGCTAGCTTGCTGCTGCTCTACTCGCTGATCCTGTGCATCGCGGTGTCCGCCGCATTCGACAACCCGGCACGCGCGGCGCTGCTACCGACCTTGGTCACGCGTGAGGCGTTTCCGAAAGCCGTGACCTACGCGTCGACGGTGCAGGCATTGGCCTTCGTCACCGGTCCGGCCGCGGGCGGGTTGATCATCGCCGCAGCCGGGATCGCCGCGGCCTACGCGGTCTACGCCGCACTCATCGTCGGCTCGATCAGTGGGCTCGCGATGCTTCACCCCCGGCGCGGTGAAGACGTCCGCCGGGGGGTGAGCTTGCACGCCGTCCGCGAAGGGCTCGCCTACGTGCGCCGGCACCAGGTGGTGCTGGGGTGCATGACCCTCGACATGTTCGCCGTCATCTTCGGCGGCGCCACGGCGTTGTTGCCGATCTACGCGAATGAGATTTTGCAGGTGGGTGCGACCGGCTACGGTGTGCTGAGCGCGTCGCTCGAAGCCGGCGCGTTGCTGTCGTCGCTGGTGCTCATGACACTGCCACCCGTCCGACGTGCGGGACGTGCCCTGCTCATCACCGTTGGCATCTACGGCGTTGCGACGATCCTCTTCGGCCTGTCGCGTTCATTTCCACTGTCGGTCGCCGCGTACATGCTCGTGGGCGTCGCCGACCAGGTGAGCGTGGTGATGCGCAGCACCGCGATCCAACTGTCGACCCCGGACGAGCTGCGGGGGCGTGTGAGCTCCGTGAACTTCATCTTCATTGGCGCCTCCAACCAGCTCGGTGCCGTGGAATCCGGGTTTGTCGCGGCCCTGACGAGCGCGCCGTTCGCCGTCGTCAGCGGGGGCATCGGGTGCCTCGTCGTGCTCGCCATTGTCGTCGCCGCCCTGCCCGAGCTGCGCCGCTACCGCACCGACCGCGGCGCTCCGGGACACGTCCACGCGTGAAACCACCTTCGTGGACACACGGGGTGCACAGCGGCTGCGATCCCGCTAGACTACGGCCGGCAATGTTGCCCATGACGAAACTACTGCACCGCGGCGCCACGCCACCCGAGAGGCAGCGATGATCTCACTCGTACTGGCTGCAGCCTTCTTCGTCGGCATCCACGTGTTCATCTCCGGCACTCGGTTGCGCGAGCGCCTCGTCGCTCAAACCGGTGACCAAGGGTTCCGCGGTCTGTTCTCGCTGCTCTCGTTGGTAGGGCTGGTGTGGATGGGCTGGGCCTACAGTCGCGCGCCATCCATCGATCTGTGGGGCAAGGCGCACGCCTTCCGGCCGCTCGCTCTGGGCTTCGCGTTGCTCGCGTTCCTCTTCGTCGGCATCGGTCTGACCACGCCGAGTCCGACGGCGGTGGGCGGTGAGTCGCAGCTCGACGAACCCGAGCCGGCGCGGGGTATCTTGCGCATCACCCGGCATCCGTTCCTCTGGGGTGTGGCGCTGTGGGCCTTCACACATCTGATCCTGAACGGCGACGCGGCGTCGTTGGTACTGTTCGGTGCGTTGCTCCTGCTGGCGCTCGTCGGGCCGCTGTCGATCGACGCCAAGCGGCAGCGCGCGTTCGGCGGCAAATGGGGCCGCTTCGCCGCCGTCACGTCGAACGTGCCGTTCGCCGCGATCATCGAAGGCCGCAACGTTCTCAAGATCGACGAGCTCGGCATGTGGCGGATCGGCGTCGGGCTCGCCCTCTATGTGGCGTTGCTGTTCAGCCACGGCTGGCTGTTCGGGGTTTCCCCTTTCCCAATCTGATCCATGGCATGAGTGGAGTGATGCCTGAGTTCACCAACATAAACCGGGGCGACCTGCTCGCCAGATCGGCGCGCATCG
>JBGQHM010000098.1:0-18157 GCA_041497995.1 Binatia bacterium
CGAGGTGAAATACGCGCCGGAGCCGATGCAGTTCTATCGCATCAAGTCGGTGCCCTTCGACAGCACTCCGGGTTACGAGCTGAACCGCGAGCTGCGCAAGGTCGGTGCCGGCCATACGCTCGACCGCGGGAAGCTGCTCTTGAAATGATGCGTGCACCTATCATCGCATTGGTGTGCTGGCTCGCCTTCGCGGCAACGCCGCGGTGCAGCCGTGGGGGTGATGCCCGTGTGCTCGAAGAGCCGCCGCGCTACGGCGTCTACTATGATCGCTATGAGCCGGCTTTCTATACCGGTTTCGCGCCACGCACGTCCGATCCGCAACGCCTCCATCTGCACCTCGGGCGTGGGAATCAGCTGCGCGTCACGGTGGTGCTCGCAGACGACGTGCTGCGCGAATACGCGAGAGACTTGCTCGAACGCTACAGGACCTATCGCGCTCTGACCGATGACGGGCGTTTGGTGCTTACGCAAAACCGCGGATTCGAAGAGTTCGGGCGGACGCTGAGCGAGGCGCAGGTCGAGCGCCTGGTATCCGATGAGTCGACACTCTCTAGCGACGCGCTCCGTGAGCGCAATCTTCAGTTGCTGGCGCGGCTCAATCCTGGCCGCGTCTTTCGGATCCGGATGCCACTGGACGAGCTGCTCCGCCGCTGGGGGGCGAACGTGCGGCCCGAAGACCGCGTACGCATGGATACCGAACGCCAGCTCGAGCTGGTGAACCTCATGCTCCCCACACGTCTCTTCGTCGCGGAGCTGGAGCCCGAGGTGTCAGCGCAGCTTGCAGCGTTGGTGAAACGTTGCCCACCTGCGCCTGGAGACCAGCGATCGCTCGACGACGTACGCCCGGCGTTCGTGCGGCTGTTCGAGCGCGTCACCCACGGAATCTATCCCGTGCGTGACGGCGTGCTGCAGTTCGACGAGTTCACCGCCATCTACCCCGTTGGCACTTTCAACGAGTACACGACGTACCGCGGGCGCCAGATCCCCGAGTATCCGACGCCGGGCCGGCGCGCGCTGACGACGCACCAGCGGACGCAGACGGTCGACCACGTTCCGACCGACGACTTCTACAGCTACTTCCCGTGGCTTCCGTACATGCACGTCGGCACGCGACTGCACAACGCTATCCACACGCTCTTCTGGCAGTTGCAGCCCGCTGACACGTCCTTCCTCCCGGCGAGCTGGCGCACGGCCGACCGCGCGAGTCGAGACGGTGCGCCCTATCGTTACCTCTGGCTTTTGTCGCGCGGTCCCATGTCGCACGGGTGTACGCATCTCAATGCCGGCCACATCTCCGAGCTCCGTCAGATCTTGCCAGCAGAAACCGAGCAGCTGTACCAAGTGGACCTGTTCCTCAACACCTCGTATCTCTACGACGTCTTCGACATCGACGGCGACTTCGAGCCCGAGGTGATCGGGGTGCACTACTTCATCGCCTACTCGCTCAAGGACAACCGACCCGACCGTCTGCGTGTGCGCAACGAGCGCCACGCCTACTACGACTGGCTCTACGGTGGTGAGCTCGAGTACGACGCAGCTGACCACGGCGTCTTTCGCGGTATCAAGGACGGCCGATTCATCGGGCGAACGGCGGTCGACGGCGCGACGTACGCGCGTATCGGGCTCCGCGAAGCGGACTACGAACCCGAGAAGATCCAATTCTACAGGATGGTGAATATCCCGTTCGCCCGGGAGCTGCGCCAGGTCGCCGTGCACCACCCGTTCCCCGGACTTGAAAAGGCGGTCGTGAGCACCAAGTAGTCGGCGGGATTCACGCCTTGCCGTCGTCCTTCCCGCCACGACCTTCGAGCCGGTTGATCAAGTCGCGCACGCGGCCCGAGAGTGTCTGACACATCGCGATGGCGAGTCCCGGCTGCTCGTCGATGAGCTGAAACAGGTCACGCTGCTCCAATCGCAAGAGACGCACCGGGCTCGCAGCGGTCACGGTGGCGAAGCGGGTCTCGCTATCGAACAAGGCCATCTCACCAAAAAAATTGCCCGGTTTGAACCCTGCCACGAACTTGCCTTCGCGTGTAACGCGAACCTCGCCTTCGACGAGTACATACATGCAGTCCCCGAAGTCACCTTCGCGCACGATGGTGGCACCGGACGGATAGGTCTCCTCACGCACGACACCGGCCAACTCGCTGAGGTCTCGCGTCGTCAGCCGAGCGAACACGTCCAAGCTGCGAAGATGCAGCACGATCTCCACTTTGTTCAGCATGCTGTGACCGCCGTCATCATGCTCCAAGTCATCGCCTGGAGCCAGGTGGCCGCGCGGCGGTTCCGTCGCGTCCAGCGTGGCAGCGAGCAGGGAGCGCGTCAGCTCGTCGTCGTCCGAGAGTGTGGCGCGCACCGCTTCATCAAACGAAGGCAGGTCGCGTCCCATCGCGCGTGCGACAGCGATTGCGAGCGTCGAGGAGCCCGGGCTTTCGAACAGAGGCATGAGACGAGCGCTCTCTACAGGCGGCAACAGAGCCTCCAACGCTTCCAACAACACGGCCCGCCGGCGTCCGTCCACCGCGCGAGCCAAGAGACGTCCGAGGGCCGCAATGCGGTCCTCGTGCAGGCGAGTAGCGAGGAGGAGGAGGGTGGTGTGCAGGCCGTCGGCGATCCGTTCACGGAGCCGTTGGAGAACGATGTCGGACACTACGCCGGCTCTGAGCCCATACATCTGCAGCACGAGACGTCGGATGTGGTTGATCTCGCCCGTGATCAGCGCTTCCAACTCGGCGGCAGTGACCGGCATGTCGCGCAGGATCGGTAGGGCTGCGTCGCGCACCGCGCGTTTGCCTTGTTGGAGGGTGAGGAGAAGGGCATTCATCGCCACCGGTCCGAAGCTACGCAGCGCCTCAGCCGCCGCCGCCGCTTCTTTCGCGTCGTCCGCCGCCAACCGCTCGACCACCCATCCGATGTGTTCTTCGAGGCGTGCATGGCCGACGAAGCGCAGCACGGCCGCACGGACCTGCGGGTCGCGGTCGTGAGCGTGCGGCACGACGAGGTCGGCTGCTGCGGCGAGCTCCGCGCCTCGGTGCACGGCGAGCTCTGCGAGCGCCTCGGCGGCTCGAGCGCGGTCATGCGGATCACTGAGCCGTTCGGCCATTAGGGCGATGCGCGCACGCCACCGTTCGTCATTGGCGGCGCTGCGTACGCCGGCAGCGTCCATACCGAGCATTTCGGCGCGTAGCGCTTCGATCGCGATGTGGCGCGCTGCCACGTCGCCGTCTACAAACGCAGCCGCGATCTCGGCGTCCAGGTCATTGCCGGGGCGCGCCGTCAGGCCAGCATGGTGCAGGGGCACCAGAGCAGCGAGCCGAACGGCGGGAGCCGGATCATTCAGCAGGCGGGTGAGGACCGCCGCGCCGTTCGTGCCGTGGCGTAACGGTGGAACGAGTCGCGCGTAGGCTTCGACGAGGTGGGCCCGCTCGATGGGTGGCAGGGCCGTTGCGTCGGCCAGTAAGGCCTCGATGCTCTGAGCCGCCTCGGGTACGGACCGCTGGGTTCCTGAATGGCGCTCGAGGAGGTCGTGGAGTGTTTCGATCAGCAGCAGCCGATTTGTGGCTGCGGCGTCAGGGATGGCGCGCGCCAGTACGACGACGGCGCGGGCGCGCGGTGCCTCGATGATGAGCGCACACGCCGCACGGCAACGGCGCGGATCCGGATCGAGCAATGCGGACGTGAGCACGCGCACGGTACTTGGATCTACCAGCTCAGGGAGCGAGTGCGTCACGTCGGCGTGCATTGGGCCGGCAACCGCCACCTCGAGGAGCACCGTCGGATAGATCCGCCACAGCGCAATCGCGATGGCAAGCCAAAGTCCCGCAAGGGGCAGCGCGACGAAGCCAATCGACGCGGGTGTGCTGACTGCCAGGGCGCAAAGAACCAGGATGTTGCCCAACGCACTGCCGGTGCGCTGTACGGGGCCTTCGATCAATGACGTTGCCGCCGCCCGGACGCGTTCGGGAAGCAAAGTGGCGAGGATCTTTTGCGCCGGTTCTTGGATCGCATGGTCCTGAAGGTTGGTGCCGCCGACGGCACCGATGCCCGATGGAAGATCAAGACGGGTGCTCACCCCGAAGAAGCCCACGAGGTAGACGAGCGGGGAGAGTGTTGCGGCCAGTGGCACGCCGACGTGCCGAAAGACCCGGGAGGTGCCAACCAGCTGCATGACGAGCACGCCGACGTTGATGAAACCGCGCAGCTTGGCGTAGACATCGAGCAAGCGCATCTCGCCGTTCGATCCCCGCGTCGCGAGGTCGACGATGTACGAAAACTGGAAGTAGAGCATCGGGCCGAGCGTCCCAGCGAGGAGGGCGCTGAAGACGAGCAGTTGGAAGAGGCGGCTCTCCTGCCAGAGGAGGCCGAACTTTGCGAAGGCTACCGGTGGCGCTGCGGTCGCCCGACGGCCCGTGAGCCGGGTCACGGGTGCCGGCAGCGGCGCGCGCACGCGTGCGGCCAGCAGGCTGGCGAGCCCGAGCGCGCACGCCGCCACCGGGAGCAGGGCGGGGATACCCAGCGCGCCACCGATCGTCCCGGAGGCGAAGCTGCCGAGGATCCGCCCCAGCGTGCCGCCGGCGATCATGGGCGCGTAGAGTCGCTTGGCTTGGCGGCCATGGAGCAGGCCGCCGAGCACGGTCCAGAAGACTATCAGGGCGATCGCATCGAGTTGCTTCGCAGCAATGACCAGCAGCACAAACACCCCGCGCACTTGGCCAAGCACGAGGAGCCACAGCAGGACCACCATGCCGCCCAGCATCGCAAAGGTCGCTGCGAGCAGAAGGCGATTCGCCAGCCGTGCTGCGATGCGACCCATGACGTACGTCGTCCCGATCAACAGGAGCGAGTTGACCAAGAACACCACAGGCAGACGGTCTACCCCAACCCGCTTCAAGAAGAAGGTTTCGGAGACGTTCGTGAGCGACACCGAGGCCCAACCGATGAGGAAGAGCGTCGTGGCGCCCCAAGCAAACACGCGGCCCTCGCCCGCCTCGATGCCGAGGCTGCGCGCGAGCCGCGACGCGGCAGATGTCACGGTTGGTTGTCTATCATCGCGATGAGCGAAATTCAGCCGGCGCCAGCCGCCATGGCTGCCCGGCGTGTCCGCAACCGCTGGTGCTCGCGCACCACGACAATGCCGATCAGTAGCCAGACAACCACGAGGGCGACGTTGAACATGAAGAGGGAGCGCGTCTGCAACCCGTAGAGGCGTACCCCGATCAGAACGGTCACCGCAGCGAAGCCGTCTCCGAGACGGACGAAGAAGGTTTCGATGGCCGGCTTCGCTTTGTACTTCATCTCGGTCGTGGTGGGCAGCCAGAGCACTTGCTGCGCCGTGTTGTTGATGGAGTAGGTGGTCGAGCTCTCTGCCGTCTTCATCACACGGACCACTAGCAGCAACGGGACGAATGCCATCGCCGAGTAGCTGAACAAAGCGATCACCGGAAGGAGCAGCAGGATCATCCCAAACCCGCCATACTTCAGCAGCCGCGACGCGAGGAAGGCTTGCAGCGCCAAGGCGCAGAGGTTCACCCAGAAGAAGAAGCTGCCATAGAACGCCGTGGTTCCTTCGCGCACGAAGACCTGCATCGCCTGTGCGTCGGTGACGCCGCGCGCCGCGAGGTCGTTGGCGAGTGCGTCCTGCACGGTGCGGAAGAGGAGGTTATCCCCGTTGGTGCTCACCCAGTGGGTGAGCAGCGTGACGCCCGCTACGGCGAGGAGGTAACGATTGCCGGCTACCAAGGTCAACACCCCGACGTGCTTGCCGTCGGTCGGCACGGCGACCGGCCGTGGGCCAGGCGGGTGTGAGCCGCCGCCGGTCGCGCCACGAGCATCGGCAACTGCCGTCAACGCGATCGACGCCACAAGCGGAAGATTCGCCGCGAGCAGCAGGGCGCTACTGTCGAGCACGCCGGAGCGTACGATCGACTCGGTGACCAACGAGCCGGTGACCGCGCCCGCGGTTGCGCCGATGGCGATCATCGGCATGAGGCGGCGGCCGCGCTCATCGGTATAGAGATCGGCGGCGAACGCCCAGAACTGAGACACCACGAACAGTCCGAAGATCCCCACCCAGATGTAGAAGGCGACGCCCGCGCCGGCAACATGCTCGTGGCGCAGGAGCCAGAAGATGAGAAGGTTGGACATGCAGAACATCGTCGTCCGCGTCACCAACTCGCGCCGCGGCCAGCGCGTCACCAAGCGCGCATACAGCGCCACGGCGCCGATCAAGACGAGGCTCTGAGCGAAGCTGGTGTACGCCTTCACCTCGACGCTCGAGAAGCCCGCCACCTCCGACACCGCGATCCAGCCGTCGCGCAACGGCTTCACGAAATAGTAGGCGCAGAGGATCAGGAAGACGTTCGCGAACATCACCACGGCGGTGACGCCCTCGCCAGGGCGCACCTCCGTAAACAGATGCAGCCCACGCTCCAGCGGTGTGAGTGCGGTGGTGGCGGGGACCACGGCGGCTGCTGGCGCGAGCTCTGCGTCCACGGGTCCCATGCGTGCGCCGATCCTATACTACCGCTCGGGTGAAGCTAGAAGCGTTTCCGCACCTCGGCGCCCATGCCATACAGTTCAAACGTGAGGCGGTCGGACCGAAACCGGTGGGGAGTGTTGTGTACGCGACTAGGCCCAGACCGAAGGCGAGACTGAGCGCTTGCTCAGCGAACCCTGAGCGCCGTCCGTTTCGCGGGACCCCGGGTGCGGTGGCCGTCTCACGGTTCGAGAACGACTTTACCGATACACTTGCGCTGTTCCAAATAGTGGTGCGCCGCCGCGGCTTCGCGCAATGGAAAGCGCCGGTCGATGGCGACGCGGAACGTGCCGTTGGCAGCGAGCTGAATGATCTCGTGCAGGGCGCGCCACGCGCCGCCCTCGGTGAACCACGGCACCAGATAGAGGCCGTGAATCGAGATGTTGTTGCGGATCAATGCGGACGGGTCGACGGTAGCCGTCTTACCCAGGGTGTTGCCGACGCAGACTAGTCGGCCGTTCACCCGCAACACGTCGAGACTCTCCTCAAACACCTCGCCGCCGATTGATTCCAGCACGACGTCGATGCCGGCACCCTCCGTGATCCGCCACGCCGCTTCAACGAAGTCTTGCTCGCTGTAGTTGAGGACGGCGTCGGCGCCCATGCGGCTGCCGAACTCCAACTTGGCGGCCGAGCTGGCCGTTGTCAGCACTCGCGCGCCACAATGCTTCGCGATCTGAATTCCTGCCATGCCGACGCCGCTGGCCGCGGCGTGCACGAGGACCCATTCCTGCGGCTGCACACACGCGGTGGTTACCAGACCGTACCAAGCCGTCAGGAAGACCACCGGGATGGAGGCGGCGACGCCGTAGTCTAGGTTGTGGGGAATCACGATGGCGGCGGCGTCCAAGGCCACGAAACGATCGGCGTACCCACCGCTCGCAGCCATCGCCACGACGCGTTGGCCGATGCGCCGCTTGTCGACGCCCTCGCCAACCGCATCGATGTCACCCGCAACCTCGAACCCGAGCACGAGGGGAAATGCCGCTTCCCCAGGATACGTACCCGCGCGGCGCGCCAAATCACCGCGATTGATCGACGCCGCCTTGACGGCGACACGCACCTGCCCCAAGCCAGGCTGCGGGTCGGGCATCTCCTCGTGCCGCAGCACGCCTTCATCACCAAACTGATGGATGCGCACGGTATGCATGATCGCGTCCTCCTTCTGGTCACCGCACCGCCCCACCGCGCCCGCTCCGATCACTTTCTACTCCTTCTCGACCAGGTCGGCTACTAGGCCAGCTTGCACGTCTGCCTGGCAATCGACACGGTGCCGTGCGAGAAAGTTGGCCACCGATGCGCCAAGGTTCCGTGAGGCCGGACCGGGAAGTGGTTTTGGCAGCCGCGCTGACCGTGGCGTTGTCTGTCATCTACGCTGCTGGCGCCTGCCCAACAATTTACGTCGGCGATAGCGGCGAGCTAGTGGCGGCGGTCTACGTCCTCGGCATCCCGCACCCGACGGGTTATCCCCTCTACATTCTGCTCGGCAAGCTGTGGACCGTGCTCCTTCCGGTGGGCTCCATCGCCTATCGGATGAGTCTCTTCAGTGCCTTCTGGGCGGCGGTGGCGTGTGGTGTGCTCTATCGGCTCTGTCGCGGTTTGGATCTGCATCCGGTTGCGGCGCTGGTCGCAGCGCTCCTGCTGGCATTCAGCCCGAGCTTCTGGGGCGAGGCCAACGTGCAGCGGGTGTACTCTCTGAATGCGGTGTTTGTAGCACTGGCCACGGCCGCCGCGTTCGGCTGGTACAGGCGGCGAAAGCCGTGGCTCCTGGTGCTTGCGTTCTTTGTCTGTGGGCTGGGTGCGGCCAATCACACGTTCATGGCTGTGTACGCGCTCGCCCTGGCCGTGTGGGTGATGCTCGTCGGCGGATTCCGCCGCGTCGCTGCCGCGACGGGCGCCTTTGCGATCGGCCTACTGCCATACTTGTACCTGCCGGTGCGATCGCGGATGAACCCACCGTTGGACTGGGGCAATCCAGAAACGTTGCAGGGCTTCCTCGGCGTCGTTCTGCGGCGCGGTTTCTGGGAGCGCGCCTGGATCGAGAGCCCCAGCGACCTCGTTACCATCGCCATCGACTACGTTCGCAGCCTCGGAGTGGAGCTGGCGTGGGCCGGGAGCGGGTTGGCGGTGCTCGGCATCATTGCAAGCCTCGCTAGCAGGCAGCGCCGCGGGCTGGTGCTGCTGCCGCTGCTCGTGATGGCCGCCAACCTGGCCGCGCTGGCTGCTCACGGTTCGCGCAGCGATATCTTCATTTGGCACCGGTACTACATCCCATCGTACGCAATGGCGGCGTTACTTGCCGGCCTGGGCTGTGACCTGTTGCTGGCGCACCTTCCCCGCCCGCTTGCCGTGCTCCCGCTCTTGATCCCGGCATTCCTTCTGGTGAGCGGTTGGCGCGAGTGTGACCGCAGCCGCTACCGCATCGCGGAGGACTTCGCCCACGCCGTTCTCACGTCGGTGCCACCAGGGGCACACCTGATCGCCACCGACGACAACATCCTCTTCGTTCTCATTTACCTCCAGATGGTTGAGCATCAGCGTCCCGACGTCGACCTCATCCTCCAAGGAGTGGGCGGCGCCGATCTGCCGCCGCTGCGATTCAATCCGGAAACCGAGCCGCTCTTCTTCACGCACCATCCGAATTGGAACCTGCCAGCGCTGGAGATCGTACCGATCGGTGTGGTCTTGCAGGCCCGGCGGCCCGGCCAGCTCCTACCCTCGCCGGTGCTGCCGGTGCTTCGGCTCGAGGGCGAGGATGATCCGGATGTCCCGAAGGACTATCTTACCAAAAACCTGATTGGTCATTTTCACTACATGCTCGGCTTCACCTTCGAGGAGCGTGATTGGTTGCGGGCGCGGCGGGAGTTCGCTACCGCGGCGGCAGCCTCGCCGGACAATGACGTGCTGTTCTACAACCTCGGCCTGATCTTTCGTCGCAATGGGCTGGCGGACGATGCCATCGATTCGTTCCAGGCTTCGCACGCCATCAATCCCCGTCATCTGGCGAGCCTCACAGCGCCACGTGCAGCCGACCGCATCGAGGAACTCTTGGCCGAGCAGCAGCGGCTCGCAAAGAACGAAGCGGTGCTGGCGACGACCCCTGCTCTGGCTGCTGCAACGCGGGGTACGCCTGCCTATCACCGGCGCCTAGCCGAGTTGCTGGAAGCGCGAGGTGAGCCCGTTGCGGCGCGAGGACACCGGCTCCAAGCTCTGGAGCTGGAGGCCGGGTTCGTCGCGCCGAGGTTGTCGCGATGAGCCGTATCCTCGCACCGTGCATCCTGCTGACTGTGTTCGCTGTCCTGGCAACCACCAGTCTGTATCAGAAGTCGATCACCGGGGACGAAGTGACTCATCTCCCCGCCGGCTACACCTACGTCAAGACCGGTGACTTCCGGCTCAACCCGCAGCATCCGCCGCTGATCAAGGCCATTGCCGGTCTGCCGCTGCTTCTCCTCAATCTGAAGCCTATCGAGGAAACGGCCGGGTGGGACAAAGGGCAGGAGTGGATTTTCGGGAACGACTTCCTCGTCAACAATTGGCAACCGATCGAACGCATCGTCGTTCTCGGTCGGTTGCCGATGGTTGGGGTTGGGATCCTGATGGGCCTCGTTCTCTACCTGTGGGCTCGGGAGCTGTGGGGCGACTGGCCGGGGGTGTTTGTCCTCCTTTTGTACGTCTTCGACCCGACCATCCTTGCGCACAGCGGGGTCGTTCATACGGATATCGGCGTATCGTCCTTCACCGTCCTCACGTTGTACGCGCTCTGGCGCTTCTCACGAAGCGGGCGCCTCAGCGTTCTACTGTGGTGCAGCGGTGCCCTCGGGCTGACCTTGCTGTCGAAGTACTCCGGGGTCGTGACCGTCGGTGTTGTGTGGGTCCTTTTCCTCGCGTGTTGCTATGGGCGGACCTGGGAGAGCAACGCGCCGGGCGCGCCGACGGTCCGCAGTGTAAGGCTTGCCTGGGCGGGAGTGGGGCTCGTTGTTCTGCCTGCAGTAATCGTCACGGTTGGTTTCGGATTTCCGGCGGGCCTGAAACATTACGTACACGGCCTCACCATCATTCACGCCGACTCCAATCCGCACTGGGAAGGATTTCTATGGGGAGAGTATTCCAAGACCGGCTTCTGGTACTACTACCTGCTGGCAGAGTTCTGGAAGACGCCCATCCCCACGCTTCTCTGCTTTGGCGGCGCGCTCCTGCTCGTCTCTGTGAGCGACCGGCGTACGGCCACGGACTGGGCTTTCATCCTGCTGCCGATCGGTGCCTTCCACGCCGCCGCAATGATCCGGCCGGCCAGCATCGGCGTGCGGCACATCTTGCCCGTGTTCCCGTTTGTCCTCCTCGCTTGCGGCGCCACGGCTCGATGGGTGGGTCGACAGCGCCCGGCCTACTGGGCGACTTTCGCGCTGCTCTGTGCCTGGTACCTCGCCGGCACACTGCGCGTGTACCCGCACTTCATTCCCTACTTCAACGCCTTCGCTGGTGGGCCGGACGGCGGGATCCGCTACCTCGACGACTCGAACATCGAATGGGGCCAAGATTTCTACTTGCTGCGCGACTACCTCGAAGCGACGCGTCCAGACGCGGTACGGATCTCAGCGTTCAAACCGATTCGCCCAGAGCACTACGGCATCAAGTGGGAAGCCATGTCGCTCAAAGATGTCGTGTGGCCGCAGCCAGGGATCACGTACTGTGCCGGCGCGAGCTATCTCCAACGCAGCTCGCTCTACAACGACTACCCGGGGGTGCGCTTTCATTGGCTGGAGCGTTACCACCCCGTGCGCAAGCTCGGTTGGTCCATCTACGTGTATCGGTTCTCCACCGATCCCGCCGATGAACACGACCCGGCGGTGTTCTTCATCCCGCGCGATACGTGGTACGCGGATGCGATCGAGACATTAGTCCCGATCGTGTCGCGCTCGCCCCAGTTCAGCGAGGCGCGCCAGCTGCTCGCCGAGATCTACGCTGCGAGAGGGGGCTGGCACGAAACGCGCGGCGAGCTGGAGGCGGCGACCCTCGACTATCTTGGTGCGGTCAGCACGGCGCCGCGGGCAGCGCGCTACCGCGTGCAGTTTCGCGACGCTGTCATGCGTTTGCCCGCTGTACTGTCCGTGGACGAAGCGGTAACTCCCGCCATCTACTTCAGTGAGGCCGCGGTACAGTTCCGTTCGCAGAACCAAGGGCAGGCGCTGCTCGCGCTGCTGCGCTGCCTGAAGCGTGATCCGAACCATATCGAGGCGCATCTGAACCTCGGAACCATCTTCGCGCAACTCGGATGTCGCCGCTTGGCGCGGATCGAGTGGGAACGCTGCCTGAGCATCGACCCGAGCTACGCTCCAGCACGCACGAACCTCGCGCAGCTTGCGACGATGCAGCCGCACGCCACACAGCGAAACGAGGCGAAAGCATCGAGCAAGGTGCCCCTCCCGTGAAGGTCCGACGGTTGATCCTGCTGGCCAGCGTCGTGGTGCTCGCGCTGTTCTTCCGCCTCCACCAGCTCGACACCATCCCGCCCGGTCTGTTCATCGACGAAGCGCAAGACGGACTCGATGCCAGCGCCATCGAGCACGGCGAGCGCCTCCCCGTCTACATCGAGGGCGGCACGGTCAAGGCACGCAGCCGTGAGCCGCTGTTCCACTATCTGATGGCGGGGGTGTTCTCTGTTTTCGGGACAACGGTGGCCACCGTTCGGCTGACCTCCGCGTTGATCGGGAGCGCAACGGTCGTTGTGTTCTTCTTGCTCTGCGAACGGCTCTTCGGGTTACGCCTGGCGTTCCTCGCTGCGACGCTGCTGGCTGTCTGCCGCTGGCATGTGACTTTCAGTCGGATCGGCCTGCGCGCGATCACGCTGCCGCTCTGCATGACGCTCACATTGCTTGCCTTCTCCAGCCTGCTGCGCCGGCGCACGGCGCCGGCAGCGGCGCTCTTCGGCGTCACACTGGCTCTCGGGTTCTACAGCTATCCGTCCTACTGGATCGTCCCAGCTCCGCTCGCTGTCGTGCTCCTACTCGGCATGTGGCGCGACCGCACGATCCCGGCGCGGACGGTGGTGCGCTTGTCGGCAATCGTCGCAGCCGCCTTCCTGGTGACGGCGGCACCGCTGATCGTCTACGCGGTGCGCAAGCCCGACTACTACTTCGCGCGCGCCGTGGAGACAGCAGACCCGGCGCCGGAGGCGGATGGCAGCGTCTTCACCATCGGCGACAATCTACAGCGCGTGCTGTTCATGCTGCACTTCCGCGGCGATCGGCAGGCGCGCCACAACCTGCCGGGCCGGCCGATGCTCGACCCGATCATGGGGGTGGCCTTTCTGATCGGACTCTACGTCTTGCTGCGCACGCTACGCACCGACACGCCTCTGAAGCTAGGCGTGTTGCTCTTCTGGTTGTTGCCCCTGCTGCCATCCGCCGTCACGTCGGCCGCGCCACACGCGATGCGCAGCCTCGGTGCGGTGCTCGCAGTATGTGTGATCTGCGCCATGGGGATCGGTGCCGTGATGGACCTGGCCGGTCGTAGCGCTACGCTGCGCGCCCTCGGCGCACCCTTGTTGCTGGCCGTCGTCGTGCTCGTGGCAGTCACGGCCTGGAACTACGACGATTACTTCCGGAAGTGGGGACACGCGCCCGAGGTCGCCGAGGAGTTTAGCGCCGACATTCCCCGGTTCTTCGAGTACTGCGCTGATCTCGCTGCAGCGAATGACCTGTACGCGTGCCCCTACGTGTTCCATTCCCCGAACATCCAGTTCTTGCGCTTGGCGCGGCCCGTGCCGTTCACGCTCATCAACAGCGAGGCCGCCTTCGCGGCGGACGAAATGCCGGAACGTGACCGGGTATACGTTTGCGAGGTGCCGGCGGTGAACGTTCTGCTCGAGAAGCTCCACCCGGAGGTCGAGAGCCTCGGCAACTACGGCGCCTACGGCGGCCACACCGGCCGGATCTACCGCGTGCGCAAGGAAGCGCTCACCCGCCCGTTGAGCGAAGTGGAACGGTCCCAGATCCGCTACTTCGTCGGGCGGATGCTGGCCGACTTTCAGGTGCGCAGCCGGAACTGGTAGCGGCTGCACGGAGCACACGGCCGTGGCCGTGTACCGACAGCGTCTTTGAATAGGGGCCTGGAGTTGTTTACGCGCCGCGCTTGCGGCGGCGCAGGTTGACGGCCAAGACTCCCGTCAGCAGCAGCCCGCCACCGATCAGTCCGAGCCCCACGGGGCCTACCGCTGGTGCCTGCGCGCCTGGCGGCAGCAACTTGAAGAGCTGCCCGAAGACGCCCCGCATGTCGCCGTCCTGATTGACGCTGCCCCACACCACGGCGAGGTCGCCGGCGGGATTGCTGCTCACCGCGGCGTTCTCCTGTTGGTTCGTGGTGTAGGTGTTGACCTGGAACTCGTTTGTCAACGCCGTGCCCGTCTTGCTGTACCGCCGAGTGAACACGCCGTCGTTGTTGCCATCCTGCTTGCTTTCCCACACCACGACGAAGTTGCCGGCGCCATCGAAGGCGAGCGCCACATCGTCTTGCGCGGCCGTCGTGTACTGATTCACTTGGAACTCGGATCCCTGCTTCACGCCGCTGCTGTCGTAGCGCTGCGCGAAGACGCCCTGCTCGTCACCATCTTGCTTGTAGCTCTCCCAGGCCACGACGAAGTTGCCGGCCTTGTCGGAAGCGACCGCAGCAGTGTACTGGAAGTTCGTCGTGTAGGTGTTGACCTGGAACTCGGTGCCGCGCTTGGTCGCGGTGTTATCATAGCGCTGGGCGAAGATGCCGTAGTTGTCGCCGTCTTGGTCCTTACTCTCCCAGGCCACCACGAAGTTACCATTCGCGTCCGAGGCAATCGCCGGGTAGCGCTGCTCGCCGGTTGTGTAGGTATTCACCTGGAACTCGTTGCCCTGCGCCGCGCCAGTGCTGTTGTAGCGCTGGCTAAAGATGCCGTTGCTGTTGTTGCTGTCTTGCGCGTAGCTCTCCCACACGACGACAAAGTTGCCCGTCGAATCGCACGATAACGCCGGATAGCTCTGGTCGTCAGTCGTGTAAGTGTTCACCTGGAACTCGTTACCCTGGGCGACGCCCGCGCTGTTGTAACGCTGGCTGAAGACGCCCCACCCGTCGCCGTCTTGATCAAAGCTTTGCCAGGCCACAACGAAGTTGCCCGAGGCGTCGCAGTTGATCGACGGATGCGCCTGTTGGCCAATCGTGTAGGTATTCACCTGGAACTCGGTTCCGCTCGGCATGCCGCTGCTGCTATAGCGCTGGCCGAAGACGCCATTGTTATCGCCGTCCTGGTCCGTGCTCGTCCACACGACGACGAAGTTGCCAGCCCTGTCGGAGCACACGGCGGGGGAGTCCATGTCGCGCGACTGATTTCCAGTGGTGTAGGTGTTGATCTGGAACTCGCCGCCGGCCGGCTTGAGTTGCGCCCAGACGGGGGCCGACATAACCCACGCCAACATGACAGCTGCCCACACCCGCGCGCCCCGCATAATAGCCTTCCAGTTGGTCTCCCGCTTCCCTTACTCACCTTTTCCAGTCTTGCGGCTTGTACAGAGGAATCGCCCCGACGTCAAGGAAAAGCCATGCCGGGTCTGCTTGACTCTGGAGCCGCGTTTGTCTTAGCCCGGTGGCGATGCACGCGCCTCGTTGGGTCTTCCTCGCCGCAGCGTTGCTTCTACTGCAGGGGTGCAGATCGGAGCCGACGCCGGGGCGGGTCGTCGTACTCGGCTTCGATGGCATGGATCCGCAGGCCGTAGATCTGCTGATGTCAGAGGGGAAGCTGCCGAACTTTGCAAAGCTGCGGCAGGAGGGTGCCTACGGCCGTCTCATCAGCAGCAAGCCGCTGCTCAGTCCCATCGTGTGGACCACCATTGCTACCGGCAAGTCCCCTGAGGAGCATCAGATCGGGCATTTTGTGGCGGTGAATGACAAGACCGGCGAACAGCTGCCAGTCACCAGCCAGATGCGCAAAGTAAAGGCGATCTGGAACATCCTCTCTGAGGCGGGCCGCACCGTGGATGTCGTTGGCTATTGGGCCACGTGGCCAGCAGAGACCGTCAACGGCGCCATCGTCAGCGACCACACCTGCTACCATTTTCTCTTCACCGATGGCACGACCGGTGCGCCGGGGACCGCCGGTGTGACCTACCCACCCGCGCTCTTGCAAACGCTGACGCCGATGATTCGCCGGCCGGGCGACTTGAAGCCAGACGAGTTGGCACCGTTCGTGCGCGTCAGCGCCGATGAGTTTTCCCGGCCCTTCGATTTCAATGACGACCTGAGCCACTTCAAGTGGGTGCTGGCTACCGCGCAGAGCTACCAGCGAATCGGGTTGCATCTGTGGCAATCACAACGCCCAGACCTCTTGATGGTCTACATCGAGGGTACCGACTCGGTGGCGCACTTGTTCGGGCACCTCTTCCGCGCCCAAGGACTCGCCGGCGAGCTGGCCGCGCAGCAGCAACGCTACGGACAGGCGGTGGAAGAAATGTACCGCTACGCCGACCGCATTCTGGGTGACTACCTGCAGGCAATCGACGACACCACCACCCTCGTGGTGCTCTCCGACCATGGATTCGAGCTCGGTGTCCTGCAGGAGGATCCGAGTAAGACACGCGACATGCGGCGCGTCAGCGAACAGTTCCACCGACTGGAAGGCATCCTTTATTTGTATGGCAACCGGGTCAAACCGCACAGCCGGCTCGACCGTCCAACCATTCTCGACGTGACGCCGACGCTGCTGGCGCTCGGCGGCTTGGCGCCGGCGCGTGACATGCCCGGCAGGGTGCTCAGCGAAGGGCTCGACCTGAAACCGCAGCCGCGCACCGTGGCGAGCTACGAAACCGGGCAACGCGTAGCGGCAGCACCAGCAGCGACTACACCCGCACACGATGCTGGGGTCGACTCTGCCGTCCTCGAGCATTTGCGCAGCCTCGGATACCTCAACACGCAATCCCCCAAAGGGGCACGAAACCTTGCTGCGGTCCATTTCCAGAACGGTCACTTCGCAGAAGCGGTCACGGCCTACGAGGACCTGGTGAAGCAGGAACCGAACGACGGCGCGCTGCGTGCGAGCCTGGGTGGGACGTTGGGCGCGCTGGGACGTTACGCGGAGGCGTTGGAGCAGCTGGATGCAGCGGTGCGTCTCGAACCACTCAATCCCGAGGCCTACCACAACCGCGGCATCATCTACGAACGGCAGGGGAAGCGCGCGGCCGCCGCCAACGAGTATCGTACTGCGCTGCGTTACAGCCCCGGGTACGAGGCGTCGCGGCAGGCGCTGATTCGGCTCACCGGTTCGGGCGCCATCAACACACCGGCCACCGATGCCGAGCGCGCCGCGGCCGCACTCGCCAAGGGAGCTAGTGAGGCCGCGCGACGGGGCGACTATGAGGCGGCCACGAAAGCGCTCGACGAAGCGGGACGTCTGGCCCCCAATTGTGCGCTGGTGTTCCAGTATCGCTCGAATGTTGCCTTCCTCATGGGTGACCGCGCCGCAGCGATCGCCGCATTGCACAAAGGCCTACAGATCGAACCGGACAACGAGCTGTTCAAAGCGAACCTCGAGCGGCTGCAGCGCGATGCCACCCCGCGGATCGGCCAGAGGGAACAAGGAGCTGCAGCTCCGCAAGGGTGAGTGCTGGGGCCTGCGGCCAGCGTCATTTCCATGGTCCGCTCCCCGATGGGTCGCTCCGGGCTGCCAAGTCCGACAGGCGGCTGGAACGCTCACAAAAGCGTGGCATCGAGTCGCTACGCCTTTGCGGCGCGGGTCCTTCGTGGTAACCGCACGCATCATGCGGACGTGCGTGCGGCTGGGAGTTTCAGTTGCTGCCGTCGCGCTCTGCTGCGCTGCGTTGCATGCCTGCAGCAACAGCATCCTGCGCAACGCGGCCGAGGCTGGGGTCGAAACGGTCCTCGATGGCCCGCTGCCGACACCAACCGTCGCGACTACGGACCAATCAGGCGCAGCTCAGACGCGTTGAGCGCGGCAGCGGCGTTGACCGCGTCGTTTGTACACACGGTGAACGCGGCGCTACTAGTGCCTGTCGAGCCCTGATCGGTGGTGACGACGAGCGACACCGGTTGCGTGCAGGTGAACGGCCAACGAACGACGAGCATCGTCGGCGTGACGGCCTCCACGGGCGCGCTCACGCCATTGATCTGCACGCAGTTGCCGCGCAGGGGTACGCAGCGGTTGCGTCCGGTCACGTCGGCGCAGTTGTCTTCGGCAAAGAGGCCGTCGATGACATTGAAGCCGGAACCGAAGATCCGCAGCAGGTCGCCCTGCTTGCCGATCGCGGGCGCCACCGCCGTCACCTCGGGGGCCTGGAACGAGCGGTGCGCTTGCGCCGGCGAGAAGGCCGTGTTGGCGCCGTGGTCGCTGATGTCGAAGGACGCAATCGCGTTGTCGGCGCACGTTGTGTCGCGGCCACAATGCTCCCATTGGCCGTTGAGCGCGCTCACGGGCATGCCGGTGGCGTTGCGGAAGTTCGCGCCGCCGGCGGGGAGATTGTTCTGATTGAAGGCGTTGTTGCCGGTGCTGGCGAACGGTCCGCCGCCGAAGTCGGCCATCGAGGTATTGGCGACGACGGCACCGTCGACGGAGTTGCACACGGCGCTCGTGCCCTCCACCAGCGC
>JBGQHM010000099.1:0-18148 GCA_041497995.1 Binatia bacterium
ATCGACGTCGACCTCCGCAACCGTCCGGATCACGTCCTGGTGCGGCGCGCAGGCTTCGCGGTGATCTGTGAATCGGTGAATGCCACAGAGGCGCAGGCGCTGCGCTTACTCCTCGCTGGTGACACGCTTGGAGACGCGATGGCAGCGCTGGCGGCGAGCGGAGAGGACCCGGCATCGGTGTCTGCGTGGTTCACCCGCTGGGCCTCCTTGCAAATGATCACGGGGTGTAGCTGCTGACCCGGTCAGCGAAACGGCGTAGGGCACGGCATGCCGTGCCCCTACGCCGCCATACTGCGCACTGAGTTACGCGGCCGCGCTCGACTGACTGGCTGTCGGGTCGTCCGCCCGGAAGCGGTAGAAGAAGCTGCCGTCCTTGAACCCGTGCTCGTCGAGGACGTGGTGCACGATGCCGCGGTCGACGAGGAGCTGACCCACCGCGACGGCTTCCGCTCGCGTCAGCCCTTCGGCGCGTGTCATCCAATCTACAACCTCGCGGCCAACGAAGCATCGCGGGTAGACAGTGAGCAGATGCCGCCGGTCGACGATGGGAATGCCCTCAGTGCTGCGCATGCGGGTGACGAGTGCATCAATCTCTGTGTCGGTCCAGCTACGCGGCCCGCGCTCGTCCTCGAACCCGACCGGCTCGCGCGGCACGGCCGGCGGCTCTGCCGTTGCGACCTGGCCATTCGCAGCCAACTCTGCCTCGGTGAAGTAGCGGCGGCTCACGGCGCCGAGCACCTGCTCCAGCTGCGGTGAGCGTAGATGCAGATCGCGCTGCGGGAACGGCACCTGGATTTGGTAGCGTCGCAGGTTGGCCTCGATCCGGTAGTTCAGGTCGCTGACCAGGCGCTCCTGGATGCGCGGATCGCCGGTCCATATGAGCAGATCGAAATCGAGCGCACTCTCCCCGAACACCCTAAATTCCACGCTCGGCCGCGGGTCCTTCAGCACATCCGGATGGTCGCGGGCCGCCTCCAACAGCGCCGCACGCACGCGCGCGATGTCGGAACCGTACGCGACGCTCAGCGGCACGTGCAGCCGGGATACCGGGTCGCGATGCGTCCAGTTGACGACCTCGCTCTCCAGAAAGCGCGAGTTGGGGATGAGAATGCTGACGTTGTCGAGCGTGCGAATCTCGGTGTTGCGCGGTCCGATGTGCTCTACCGTGCCCATCCAGTCATCCACCTTCACAAAGTCCCCCGGCTGGATCGGCCGCTCCAAGCTGACCACCAAACCGCTGACGAAGTTGTTGGCGATGTTCTGCAAACCAAAACCGATACCGACGCCCAGAACGCTCACGACGAACGTCAACGAGCTGACGTCGATGTGCCAGACCTGCAGGATGACGATCGCGCCGATAAACGTCAGCGCGCAGCGGGTCAGCAGGGTTACGGCGTCCTGGACGCCCGGCTCCATGCCGGTAGCACGCAAGATGTTCGTCTTCAGCACGCGCGTCAGGCCACTGACCGCGACCCACAGCCCAGCCAACACGGCAGGCAGCTCAAGCACGTCGAGCGCCGAATAGCCGCGCTCGTTGAGGGTAAACAGCGGCGACGTCAGACTCATCGCGACCATGTGCACGAACATCTGTCGCGCCATCTGCAGCAGGGCGAACTGATCGCTCACGTAGGCAACAGCCCCAAGCCACACCGCAATTTTAGGCAGCAGGAGCGCCGCCTCGATGACCGCCACCCAGCGCATGGCCGTGCTCGACTCGATCGATCCACCGAATCGACGGCGCAGCAGGAGCGGCAGACGCCGACCCACGCGCCGTAGCGCCCAATGAACGGCTCCCGCTCCCGCGAGAACCAGCAGGGACACCAACGACGCTTGCAGAAGATTGTCCATCTTGCCGAACACAGCTGTTCCTCCTCGTTAGTGAGATGCCGTTCATATCCCATGTGTTTCAGTCCGGCAGGCACCACGAAACCGGGAGCATCGTTACGGCATCCGACGGCGGAATGCCCGCGTTGACCGATGCCGAGGCGACAGTCATGCTCTCCCCCGGATCGCGTTCGGGAACTACGGCCGGAAAAAGAAGGTTGGTGGTCATTGTGACAACTAGAACGTGCAAGAGGCGTCTTCTACTCGCTGCGCTGGTGATGCTGGTGATCGCCGGAGCGTCCCGGGCAAACGCGGCCGATGTAACGCCCAAGGGCGGCACCGCCAAAGCCTCCTTCGCGGGCGGCTGTTTCTGGTGTATGCAGCCGCCGTTCGAACACCTCGACGGCGTGTTGGCGACGACGGTGGGATACACGGGCGGTCACACGCCGAACCCGAGTTACCACGAGGTGTCGGCCGGCGAGACTGGGCATGCCGAGTCGATTCAGATCGAGTACGATCCAGCGAAGATCAGTTACAACCAACTGCTCGACGTGTTCTGGCACAACGTCGATCCGCTCACGCCAAACGCACAGTTCTGCGACCACGGCGATCAGTACCGTACGGCGATCTTCTACTCTGATGACACGCAGCGCCGTCTGGCCGAGGAATCGAAGCAGCGCCTGGAACAATCGAAGCGCTTTGATCGTCCGATTGTCACGCAGATCGTAGCGGCCACCGACTTCTACCCGGCCGAGGACTATCATCAGATGTACCACGAGAAGAATCCGGTGCGGTACAAATACTATCGTTGGAACTGCGGTCGCGACCAACGCTTGAAGCAACTGTGGGGAGACGCGGCGCCCCACGCGGAGGCGCCGGAATGACAACCGTACGCACGATGTGTGCAAGTCTGGCGGTCCTTCTCGTACTCGCCGGGAATGCAAGCGCAGCAGCGCCTGCAAAAGGATGGAACCCCGCAACGTTTCACAAGCCCAGCGATGCCGAGCTGAAGCAGATGCTGACCCCAATGCAGTACAAGGTCACGCAGCACGAAGGCACGGAGCCGCCCTTCAAGAACGAGTATTGGGACAACCATCAGGCGGGGATCTACGTCGACGTCGTATCGGGTGAGCCGCTGTACAGCTCCCTCGACAAGTACGAGTCGGGTACCGGCTGGCCGAGCTTCACCAAACCGCTCGGGCCGGACGACATTCGCACGAAGGTCGATCGGAGCCTGTTCGGAGAACGCACCGAGGTACGGTCCGCGCATGCCGACTCGCACCTCGGGCACGTGTTCGACGACGGCCCGGCGCCGACCGGCAAGCGCTACTGCATGAACTCGGCCGCGCTGCGCTTCATCCCCGTCGACCGGCTGCAGGCCGAAGGCTACGGCGAATACCTCCCGCTCTTCGAGAAGCACTGAGCTCGGCGACGGCGCCGCGCTTGGTGTCGTGAGACTGATTGCCACACTTCAGGGTGAGGTTGTTTGTCTCATTCGTGCCTTGGCCGCAGAGTATGATGCCGTAGCGGGAACGCATCCCCATGGCATCCGGCTTGCCTCTCTAGGCACGGTCAACCCGCTCGGCCCGGAGCGCGAATCGCGCCGTTGAGCGATGCTGACGCGGGAGCTAGTCTAATGGGGAATGAGGAACAGCTTGGGGTGGCCGCCCACGGTGTGGACCGTCGGGATATCCCTGGCGCTGGCCGCGCCGAGAGCCACCGTTGAGGTGAACGCCCTGCCGATCAAACGACACATCCCCGAGATACCGCATGGGCGCTAGCACCGCCCGATGGCTGCCCCCAGCCGAGCACCCATCGGCTCTCGATGTGCCGCGGACGACACCCTCGCGCGCAAGCGATCCGACTACGCTCCGGAAAGCGCGGCCGGACCCGGCGGGTGAACGCCTGCTCTCGCTCGACGTCTTTCGCGGTATCGCCATCGCCGCCATGCTCCTGGTGAACAATCCTGGAACCACGAAGTTTGGGTACGGCATCCTGCAGCATGCCGAGTGGGACGGATGCCGGCCGCCGGACCTGATTTTTCCCTTCTTCCTGTTCATCGTGGGCATTTCGATCGCCTACTCCATGGCGAAGCAGGGACACCTCGGTGTTCACCGTAGCGCGACCGTCACCAAGATCGTGCGCCGCTCGTTCATCATCTGCGGAATCGGACTGTTGTTGAACGCCCTCCCCTACTTCGATTGGGAGGTCACGCGCATTCCGGGTGTCCTGCAGCGCATCGCGCTGTGTTACTTGGTCGCGTCGCTGATCGTGCTCTACACGGGCATCCACGGGCAAGCCTTCACAGCCGCCCTGTTGCTCGTCGTCTATTGGGCGCTCATCACGTACGTACCCGTCCCCGGCTACGGAGCCGGCGTCTTGGAGGCGGACACCAATCTCGCCGCGTACATCGACCGCGCACTCATGGGCGGCCACCTCTGGCATCGTCATTGGGACCCGGAGGGCCTCCTGACCACTGTCCCAGCGGTGTCGACGACGCTGGCGGGCGCGCTTGCTGGACACTGGATGCGCTCGCCGCGCAGCAGCCGCCAGCGCCTGAAGGGGCTGCTCGTCTCGGGCGTCGCCGCGATTGGCCTCGGTCTGCTGATAAACGTCTGGCACCCGATCAACAAGAATTTGTGGACCAGCTCCTACGTGGTGTTCACGGCCGGCACGGCCCTGATCGGTTTGGGGCTGTGCTACTGGTTGGTCGACCTCAAGGGCTATCGACGCTGGGCGACGCCATTCGTCGTCTTCGGCACCAACGCCATCCTGGCGTACGCGCTCTCCACCTTGATGACCAAGGCGTTGGCGTTGTGGACTGCGACGGGCCTCGACGGTTCTCCAGTGATGCTGAAGACGTATCTCTTTCAGCTCTACTTCCTGCCGCTGGCAACGCACCGCTTGGCCTCGCTACTCTATGCCGTCACATTCGTTCTTTTCTGGCTCGCGCTGATGAGCCTGCTCTATCGCAGGCGGATCTTCATCAAGATCTAACGCAGCCATCGACTGGTCAGCCATTCCATGAGCCTCGGGGGAGCAATCCGCACGCTGCGCGTCCAGCTGATTGCGATCGTCGTGCTGACGGTCGCCGTTGTGCTGACGTTGTCGCAGTGGGTCGATACCCGCCTGTCGGAGCGGGCGCTCGAACAGGACATGCGAGAGCGCGCCTTGCTCGTGCTGCGCGCCGTGGCGTCGCTGTGGGGCGGTACCAATCCAGACGAGTTGCGCACCGAGCTCGCCGCCATCATCGAGGGGGATCGCGAGATCGTCGCCATCAACACTTTCCGCCTCGCGGACGGCGTCCCCGTACCGGATGTCCGCGCCAGCGAAGTCGACGAAGCGGTCACTAGCACCTTCACAGAACAGGACTTGGCCGAGCTCATTAGCCACGGCGTCGTCACACGGACGTTGAAAGCGGGGGATGGTACGGACCGGTTGCGCATCACCGTCCCGTTGCGAGAGGATGGCCAGATCGCCGGCGCCGCACAGGTGGAGCTGTTGGCTGCCGCCGTTGTGCGGCTGAAGCACCGCCTACAAACCATCTATGCCGTCGTGCTGTTTGCCTCGGTCGTCCTCATCTCCATCGTCGTCTCCTTCTTCCTCGAACGTCAGGTGACACGGCCCGTGGCCGCACTCGTGGATGGCATGCGCCGCGCCGAGCGTGGCGAGCGCGGCGTGCGTGTCCTACAGCAGGCTGGCGGCGAGTTCGGTTTCGTCACCGGCAGCTTCAATCGGATGTTGTCGCGTATCGAAGACCTCACCGCGGGTCTCGAAGAACGGGTGCGCGTGGCCACACAGGATCTGGCGGACAAGAACCGCGAGCTGAGCATCGCGAACGCGAAGCTCTGGCAGGCGCAGTTGGATGTGGGACGCAGCGAGCGCTTGGCCACGCTGGGACAGATGGCCGGAACGCTGGCGCACGAGCTCGGTACGCCACTGAATTCGGTGCTCGGTTACGTGCAACTCTTGCGGCGCGAGGAGCAGCGTCCCGAGCGCGCCGAGAAGCTGGCGGTCATCGAATCGCAAGTGCAGCGGATGATCGAGACCATCCGCAGCGTGCTCGACCGCACGCGTGACGTACCCGTCCAACGCGACCCGGTGCCAATCGGCCCGCTGGTGTCGGAGGTGCTCTCGTTGCTCTCGACCCAGCTCACCGCACGCAGCATCACGCCGAGTGTGGATCTCGCCCCCGGGCTGCCTCCGGTGCCGGGTGACGCCATCGGGCTGCGGCAGGTCTTGCTGAATCTGCTCACCAACGCCCTGGACGCTATGAACGCGCCCGGAGGGATCGCCATCACGGCCTGCGTGTCGGCGCTCAACGGCGACCGCAGCCGCTATCTAGAAATTGCCGTACGCGACGGCGGCCACGGCATGTCGTCGGAAGAAGTGCAGCGCGCCTTCGAGCCGTTCTATACGACGAAAGCCCCTGGCCGCGGCACCGGACTCGGGCTGGTCATCGTCGAGCACATCGTGCGCGCCCATGGCGGACACCTGAGCATCGACAGTACACCGGGACAAGGAACGATCATGCGGGTACACTTGCCGTTGGAGGCGTAATGGCCAAGGTCCTGATCGTAGACGACGACGCGGTATCCTGCCGCCTGCTCAGCGAAGTGCTGACGCAAGATGGCGTGACCGTCGTGTGGGACACCGATCCGCGCCAAGCACTGGCGCGTATCGGAGCGGAGACCATCGACCTCGCCGTGCTCGACATTCGGATGCCGGAGATGAACGGCATCGAGTTGCTGCGCCGGCTGCGCTCCACACTCCCGGAGCTGCCGGTCATCGTCATGACTGGATTCGGGTCGGTCGACACGGCAGTCGAGGCCATCAGCGCCGGCGCCGTCGACTATGTCAGCAAACCGATGAACGTCGACGAGATCCGCGCCACCGTACGGCGCGCATTGGATCGCCACGCCGAGGTGCAGGCAGCCCTGCCGCTCGGCGATGAGACTGTTGCCGGCATGGTGGGCCGCTCCCCCGCAATGGTCGAGGTGTACAAGACGATCGCACGCGTCGCACCCGGTCCCAGCACGGTCCTCATTCTCGGCGAGAGCGGTACGGGTAAAGAGCTGGTTGCGCGCGCCATCCATCAACATAGCTTGCGTCGCGCGCTGCCGTTCGTCGCTGTGGATTGCACATCGCTGACAGAGACGTTGCTGGAGAGCGAGCTGTTCGGCTACGTCCGCGGCGCCTTCACCGGCGCCACCCGCGATGCCACCGGCTTGTTCGCCGAAGCCGACGGCGGCACTCTGTTCCTCGACGAGATCGGTGACGTCTCACCGGCACTGCAAGCCAAGCTGCTGCGCGTACTGCAGGAACATTCGATCCGGCCGGTCGGCGGCACACAGTGGCTGCCGGTCGATGTCCGCGTGCTCGCCGCCACGAACCGTGACCTCACCGCCGCAGTCGCTTCCGGACGCTTTCGCGAGGATCTGTATTACCGTCTCAAGGTCGTCACCATTCGCTTGCCGCCACTACGCGAGCGGCGCGACGACATCCCGCTGCTCGTCGATCACCTGGTGCAGCGCGCCGCACGCCAATGCGACAAGCCCGTCACAGGATTGTCCGCGGCAGCGCTCGCGGTGTTGCAAGGCCATGACTGGCCGGGCAACGTACGTGAGATGGCCCACGTGCTGGAACGCAGCGTCGCTTTGGCACAGCACGATGTCATCGGTGTCGATGACCTCCCACAAGAGATCCGCAGCCCAGTGCGAGTCGCGGCCCCGGACCTGCTCGCTGACCGGCCGACCTTGGAGGAGTTGAAGCAGCTGTACATCCAACGAGTCTTGGAGGAGAGTGGAGGCAATGTCAGCCGCGCGGCAACGGTCCTCGGCGTCGACCGCCGGTCGCTGTACCGCATGCTGCAACGCTATGGCATCTCCCACCGAGGCTTCGGTGAAGGCTAGGATCACAGGCACCTGCCGGGACAGTTTGTCACGGGATCCTCTGACAAACTGTCTCGATTGACGCATGGTACAGGCCGCAAAACGCATGGATCGTGGTAGCCACGCTCGGCACCACACTTGCTGCGGTTTAAGCCCCCAAGGGGATACGTGCAATGCTCGCGAAACAGCTCGAACTTGACGACAGCACCGAAGTGCCTGCCAACCGTCTCAAACTCGTTGGTGAGCGCCCTCTCGGCGCCGAAGAGCATCCGCCAGAACGCCGCGGGCGACTGAGGTTCATCGGCAATGTCTGGGATCGCGTCCGCGAGCAAGTTCGGCAGCAACCCGAGCGCTACGCGCATCTGGCCGATCGTCTGATCGTGTTGCTCATCGCAGTCGTGTTGGCGGTTTCCGCTTACATCCTCATTCTCGCCGATCCAACCTGACGTCCTGGCCGCTCAGTACCGCCTGCCCGTCTTCAACGAGACTCGATGCCACGCCAGCTGCGGCACTACGCCCCAGCTGGCGCTGCCTCCACTGCCCCACCACCTTCTGCCGATCCGGCCATTCACATGGCTCGCCACTTGCTGACTTCTTCGCAGCTAGAGCAGCAACGAGGTGAATAATGGAACTTGCACACGGGATCGCGCATGTGTCGTTTTCGGGTGGCGGTGTCTTCTTGCCCGCCCGCGACCCATACGATCGGCAGACGCTCATCGAGCATGTGATGCAGCGGGTCCGCGCCAAGGGTCGGGTGCAAGTTCTCGTCGATAGCCATCGCTGGATGGTGCAGCGGGCCCCTTCCAACGCGCGGACAGCCTGCGCGGCCTGCGGCCAGGCAGCCGATGCAGCTTGTTACTCCAACACCAGCGCGAGCGCGGCGTACTGCATGTACTGCGCACTGGGAAGTCCGCCGCACCTAGAGCAATTGCACCACGAAGAGTGGCGACAAGTTGGCTGATGCCGTTTCACAGGAGAACGGCGGACTGCGCTGCCACCCTGCGCATCACTCGATGCAGCGCTGAGGCCCCATGCCACAGCCCCCGTGGCAAAAAGCCTCATGATCCGCACCCCCGCCCAGCTGCGCCGGAACACTATGAGACCGCCCCTCGATCCGGCGCAGCTGGCATTCTCCTGGCTATCCTTGATCCACTATCATGACCTTGTCTCCCCGGAGCCGCATGACCAGTTGTTCCTCCTGAGTCGCTCGACCGTCGATCGCCTTCTCCAGCCCGTGACCATTCGTTCAATGACTCCAGCCCGTCTCGGGGAGTGCAGCGCTGCATCACGCCGCCGCCTGCTCTTCCGCCATATCGCCTCTGTGAGCTTGCTGACCTTCGCCGCCGCGGCTCACGGCCAGCAGCAGAGTGTCCCGGTGTCCCTCACTCCGGCGGACTACCTCGACGAAGCCAAGCTGACGGGCTTGCTGTGGGAGCAATCCCCAGAGGTCGTCGAGGCCCGCAGGTCCGCGGGTATCGCCGCGAGCGAGGTGACCCGGGCACACAAGTACCCCAACCCGGCTTTGGACTTCACCTGGGGCACCATTCCGATTGGACCGAGCAATCCGCGCGACCTCCACGACCCGATCGGCAATGTCCCGAACTACAACGTCGGCCTTTCGGAGTTGTTCGAGATCGCCAAACGCGGCCCGCGCCAAGCGGCAACCACAGCCGAGCTCGAAGCTGCGCACGCGCAAGCGGTTGCAATGTTGGCGACACGCTTCTTCGACCTGATGGAGGCCATCGGCCGTATCGCCCGGAGTCAGGTGCGGTCGTCGGTGATCAACGGACAGGTCCACGCCAGTGAGCGGATGTTGGAGTTAGACCGCGCTCGCACGTCGAAGGGGGACATTGCCGGCGTCGATGTACAGCGCTCCGAGGTCGAGCACGCACGTCTCGTCGCCGCACGCGGAGCGGCGCGGACTGATCTGGAGACCGCCCGGGGGGCCTGCGCTGCGATCATCGCGGTGGCGTGTCCGCCGTTCGAATCGGGCAACGCGGCGCGCCGCTACCTGCGGCAAACAGCCGCGCAGGACATACCGACGACGTGGTCGGATGCGTTCGAGCACCAACGCCCCGACATCGCCGCGCTGAACGCTACGCTGCATGCCGCGGGCGAGCGCGCCACACTCGCCAAACGTCGGGTCATTCCCGACGTGACCGTGCGAATGGGATATACGTACGACACCTTCGTCGCCGCCGGGAATCAGCGGCAGAGCCTGGGGCTCGGCGTGCAGTTGCCGTTGCCGGTGATGGATCAAGGCCAAGCCGATCTGCAGGCGGCGATGGCCACGCTCGAACGGGCATCGCGCGTGCGGGATTCGCTCGTTGAGTCCGGCCGCCAGACGCTGCAGGCGGCCACACGCCAGCGCGAGCTGGTGGCGGCCCGTATCCGACAATTGGACGCAGCGCTGTCCACCGCGCGCCAGCTCCGCGACGCCACGCTCGGCGCGGCCCGTCAGGGCGGCGCCTCGCAGGTGGACGTGTTGCTCGCCGTACGCGCGTACCAGGAATTGTTGCTCGACCGCACGGATCTCGACGCGGACGCCTATCAGACCGCGCTGGCAGCCCGGCAATCCGCAGCGGCTTTCCCGCACCCAACAACGAACGAGAGAGAGATGCGATGAGCGAGGAATCCACTGCCTACGTAGCGACGACAGAACCGGCCATGCCCTCGACGCCGGGCTCGGCCCGCGTGAAGTGGAGCGTCGTCGGCCTCGGCGTCATCGTCATCGTCGGGGTCGTGGTGGCCGCGCGGGCGCACAAGGAAACCGCGACCGACGTAGCGCCTGCCTTTACAGTCAGCGGTGATGGAGTCGACATTCGTGATGGCGCTGCCGCGTGGAGCTATCTTGATTTTGCACAGGCGCAGGTCGGTCAGCCAATCCCGCTCGAGCCCGTCCCCGCCCGCGTGGCCTTCGACGAAGCGCGTTCGCAGCCGATCTTCGCCCCACTTCCCGGGCGCGTCGATGCTGTCAGCGTGCGACTCGGCCAACACGTCGACAAAGGCGAGCGGTTACTGGCCATTCGTTCGACGGCCCTTGTGGACTTGTCCAAAGAGATCGATCTGCTGCGATCCAAGGAAAGTGCGCGTGGCAAGGCCGTCGAGCGGCTGCGGGCGCTCGTGACGCTCAAGGCCGTGCCGGAGAAGGACCTCATCAGCGCGGAGCAGGATCTGAAGCAGGCGCAGCTGGCGCGCGAAGCGGCAGAGCTCAAGCTGCGCAGCCTGTCAGTCGCCGATGCGAGCGAGGGCCGCTACTGGTTGACCGCTCCGCAGGCGGGCGTGGTCGTCGAGCGCGGCGTACTGATGGGCCAGGAGGTTGGCCCGGACCGCGGCGATCCGCTGCTAGTCGTCGCCGAAGTGGACGAAGTGATCGTCACCGCCGACGTGCCGGAAGTGGATGTCCGCGGCCTGCAAGTCGGACAACCCGCATCGATTTCGTCAGCCGCAGCGCCGGATCAGCGCATCACCGGGCACGTCGAGTACGTCGGTGAAGTCGTCGACCCGGTCCGTCGCATGGTCAACGTGCGCGTCCGCGTCCCCAACACCGATCGGCTATTGCGTCCAAATGCCTTTGTGCAGGTAGCCTTCTCCACCGACGGACAGAATCGTGTGCTGGTCCCCGCCGAAGCGGTCGTGACAGACGATCAACGGTCGTTCATCTTCGTGCGGATGCCATCCAAACCGCAGCGTTTGGAACGGCGCCCGGTGAGCATCGGTCGTCATCGGGAAGGACAGGTCGAGATCGTCGACGGGCTTTCGGCCGGAGAAACATTTGTGTCGAAAGGTGCGCTGCTGCTGCTGAACGCGGTCGATCTCGCACAGGGCTAAGCGGTGTTTGATCACATCGTGCAGTTCTCGCTGCGCAATCGCGCGGCGGTTGTTTTCTTCAGCCTCGTCGTCTGCGTTGCCGGGATCTACTCGTTCCGGGCACTCACCATCGAGGCGTTTCCCGATCCCACCGACACGCAGGTCAGCGTCATCACGATCTTCGCGGGACAGCCTACCGAAGAGGTCGAACGGCAGATTGGCCTGCCGATCGAACGGGCGCTGAATGGCACGCCCGGTCTGACGCGGCTGCGCAACCTGTCGCTGTTCGGCCTGTCATCCGTCACGCTGACCTTCGCCGACAGCGTCGATGCGTTGTTTGCACGCGCCCAGGTTCTCGAACGGTTGCGCGGCGCCGATCTGCCCGACGGCGTCACACCGGAGCTCGGACCGCTGGCAACACCGATCGGCGAGATCTACCGCTACACACTCAGCGGCGCCGGCAATGACCCGATGCGGTTGCGCACGTTGCAAGACTGGGTCGTGGCGCCGCGGCTGATGCGCGTCCAGGGCGTGGCCGACGTCGTGGATTACGGTGGGTTGGTGCGCGAGATCCATGTGCAGCCGTCACCCGCCAAGCTCGCCGCCTATGGGTTGACGCTCGAAGAGCTGGAGATCGCGCTCAAAAAAGCGTCGCAAAACGCCAGCGGCGGTGTGCTCGAACGCGGCTCGGAGCAAATGGTGATTCGCAGCGAGGGCCTCTTCCGACACCTCGATGACATCGCCGTCGTGCCGATCGCCAGTCGCGACGGCACGCCCGTGCTCGTGCGCGACGTTGCGACCGTCAGCGACGGTTGGGCGCCGCGCCAGGGCGTGGTGAGCCGCGGCGCCGACTACGACACCGTCGAGGGCATCGTGCTCATGCGGCGCGCCGAGAACCCCACCGCGGTGCTGGAGCGCGTGCGCGAGGCCATCGACGAGCTCAACGCGCACATCCTCCCTAGCGGCATCCGGGTCGTGCCGTTCTACGACCGCACCGACTTGGTCAACACCACGCTCTCCACGGTCGGCCGCAACCTGCTCGAAGGCGCCCTCCTCGTCACCCTCGTACTCTTTGTCTTTCTGCTGGACCTCAAGGCGGCGCTGATCGTCGGCGCCTTGATCCCACTGTCACTGCTGTCGGCATTCATCTACCTGAAGGCACGCGGCATGAGCGCCAACCTGCTGAGCATGGGCGCGGTCGACTTCGGCATCATCGTCGACGGTGGCGTGGTGATCATCGAGAGCATCGTACGACAGCTATCGCGAGACATCGGCATCCCCGTCTCGACCGAACACATGCGCGACCGCATTCAGCGGGCGGTGAGCCATGTCGTCCGCCCGACCATGTTCTCCCTGCTCATCATCATCGCCGCCTACTTGCCCATCTTCCTGCTGGAGCGTGTTGAAGGGCGCATCTTCGCACCGATGGCCAACACGGTCGTGGCAGCGCTCTTAGGCGCGCTGCTGTTCTCCCTGTCGCTCGTGCCGGTGCTGGCGACCTTCGCGTACCGCGAGCCGATCCGGCATCGGGTGTCGCCGGTGCTGGCCTGGGCACAGGCGGCGTACGATCCGACGCTGATGTGGGCGATGCGGCACGCCTGGGTCGTGCTGGGCGGTAGCTTGCTGGCCTTGGTGGCAGCCGGAGTGGTTCTGACGAAGCTCGGTTCCGAATTCCTCCCCGAGTTGAACGAAGGTTCGTTGTACCTCACGTTCACCCTCCCCGCCAACATCAGCCTGACCGAGGGCCGCCGCTTGGTACCACGGATCACCGAGATTCTGCGCCGCTATCCGGAGGTCGAGAACATCCTGTCTCAGCTCGGCCGGCCGGAGGACGGCACCGACCCGACGCTGACCAACAACCTGGAGTTCTTCGTGCGCCTCAAGCCGCCCGAAACGTGGCCGCCCGGTGTCCACACCCTGTCCGATGTCGTTGAGCGGCTGAACGGCGGCGTCGCGGAAATCCCCGGGCTGGAAGTGAACTTCTCGCAACCAATCCGCGACAACGTCAACGAGAACATCTCCGGCCAGTTCGGACAGATCGCCGTCAAGCTGTACGGCGATGATCTGCACGTCATGCAGGACCTCGCCGAGCGCGTCAGAGCCTCCATCGCCAAGTCGCCCGGCGCGGCCGATCTGGGCATCGTCAAGAGCAGTGAGATCCCGCAACTGCAGGTCGAGCCCGACCGCGGCGCACTGGGCCGCTATGGCCTCGACATGGAGGACTTCCAGCATGCGCTGCAGGCGGCGCTGGGCGGACAGCCGGTCGGCGTATTTTGGGACGGCGAGGCTCGACACAGCATCGTCATGCGCTACCCAGCCGCCGCACGCGACGACGTTGAGAAGATCCGCAAGGTGCGCGTCGCGGTGCAAGGCGGCATCACCGTCCCACTCGAAACGCTGGCGCACGTCTCCATTGGCAGCGGCCGCGCCGCCATCAGCCGCGAGAATGGACATCGCTACATCGGCATCCGCATGAACGTGCGCGGGCGCGACATGGGGTCGTTCGTCGACGAGGCGCGCGCCCAGGTCACACACGACGTGCCGCTGCCCACGGGCATGACCATCGAATGGGGCGGCGAGTTCGAGAGCAAGGAACGCGCGATGGCGCGCCTCACACTCGTGGTCCCGGTGGCGCTGCTGATCACGCTGGTCCTGCTGTTCAACGCCTTCGGATCATTTGGCCCGGCGGTTTTGGTGCTCCTCAATGTGCCGTTCGCGTTGGTTGGCGGCGTTGCGGGCCTGGCGTGGATGGGCATGCCGCTTTCGGTGTCGGCGGCCGTCGGGTTCATCGCCCTCATCGGTCAAGCGTCGCTCAACGGCGTGCTTGTGTTGTCGGCGATTCTCGATCGCCGGCGCGTCGGGGATCCACTCGACATCGCTATCGTCAACGGCTGCCGCGAACGCCTGCGTGCCGTGCTCATGACCGCGACGCTGGCGGCGCTGGGACTCGTGCCGGCCGCCATGAGCCGCGCCATCGGCAGCGAAGTGCAGCGGCCGATCGCGGTGGTCATCGTCGGCGGCACACTGAGCGCGTGCGCCTTGACGCTGATCGTCCTGCCAGTGATGTACCGCGCCTGGTCGAGAGCCTTCGAGCGCGTCAACCTCCGCATGGTCCCGCAGGCCGCGGATCGCGTGGCAGCGTCGCTGCGTCGCCGCGCCAGCTGAGCCGCGCGGAACGCGCGGTACTGGTTTGCGGCGGCGATGGTTTCCGATTGCCGCCGGCGATCTATCGGGCAAGATGGGCGCGTGGACCAAGGCGGACTCCGTTGCGAACTTCGACGACCCGAGCGCCACGCCGCTCGCGGGCCAGCCATGAAACGCGTCGCGCTGCTCGGCGCACTCGCGACCCTCATTGCTGGGTCGACAAACGCCCAAGGAACGGCGCCGCTGCGGTTAGTGCAAACCATACCGTTGCCGAACGTCGAGGGGCGGATCGACCACCTGGCTGTCGACCTCAAAGGGCAACGGCTGTTCGTGGCGGCACTCGGCAACGACAGCGTGGAAATCGTCGATCTGCGCACGGGCACCCGGGTCCGGCGTCTCACCGGCTTCCACGAACCACAGGGTGTGGTGTTCATCGAGAGCCTCGGGAAGCTCTTCGTCAGCAACGGCGGCACCGGCGCCGTCAACAGTTTTGACGGCGAGAATCTTCAGCCGCTCGCCGCCGTCAAGTTTTCGGGCGACGCGGATAACGTACGCTACGATGCGGCGGCGGGACAGCTTTACGTCGGCTACGGCGACGGAGCGCTCGGGATCGTGGATGCGAAGGGCGAGAAACCGGTGGGCGACGTGAAGCTTGCGCGCCACCCCGAATCTTTCCAATTGGAGAATGCAGGGGCGAGAATCTTCGTGAACGTTCCGGACGCCAGCCAGATCGCGGTCATTGATCGGCTCACACGGCGGGTGGTGACGAGCTGGGTTCTGCCGGACGCACGCGCCAACTTTCCGATGGCTCTCGATGAGACGAACCATCGGCTCTTCGTCGGCTTTCGCCAGCCCGCTAAGGTCATCGTCTTCGACACGGAATCAGGGAAGGTCGTGACGAGTCTCGACTGCGCCGGCGACGCCGACGATCTTTTCTACGACCAAGAACGGAAGCGGATCTACCTGTCCGGCGGTGAGGGGTTCGTTGACGTGTTCACACAGCGTGACGCCGACCACTATGCATTGGATACCCAATTGCCAACGGCGACCGGTGCTCGGACGGCTCTGTTGGTGCCAACGCTCGGCCGGTTCTTCTTGGCGGTGCCACACCGTGGGACACAAGCTGCCGAGATCCGGGTGTACGACGTCCAGTGAAAGGAGCGCACCATGCGTTGGATCCACGTGACAATCGGCCAGCGTCCCGCATTGCCTGCCCGTGGTTGATCGAATGGCCGCCAGCCGTGTGTAACGACTGGGTCGACTCCAACGTCTCCTCTATGGGAAACTGCCAGCGAGGACTCGTGCTGCTCGAAGATCTCTTCCATACCCATGAACGGATGCTCTGGGGTCTCTGCTATCGGCTGACGGGTTGCGCCGCGGATGCCGACGACCTCGTGCAGGAGACTTTCGTCCGTGCCGCCGAGCGCCTGTACCCGCCCGACGACGCGTCGTGGCGCCCGTGGTTGGCCCGGGTCGCGGTGAACCTCGGGGTCGATCTGCTCCGGCGGCGCAAACGCCGCGGCTACGAGGGCGCTTGGCTACCCTCGCCGATCGAGATCGAGCCCGACGCGCCGCCCGACGCGCTGGGCGGCAACCCCGAAGCCCGCTACGAGCGACTGGAGAGCATCTCCTTCGCGTTCCTGCTCGCGCTCGAGGCGCTGACGCCGAAGCAGCGTGCGGTGCTGCTGCTACGCGATGTCCTCGACTACTCGGCGAGCGAGGCGGGAGCGGCGCTCGACATGTCAGAGGAGAACGTGCGTATCACGCACCACCGCGCCCGCCGCGCCATGCGCGCCTACGACCACGAGCGTTGCCGGCCCAGCGCAGCGCTGCGCGAGAGAACCGGTGCCGCCCTGGAGCAACTGGTCCGCTGTCTGTTGAGCCAGGACGCGGCGGGTCTGGAAGCCCTGCTGGCCGACTCGGTGCGGACCATCGCCGATGGCGGCGGTGAATACACCGCTCTGCACGGACCGCTCGAGGGCCGGGCCAAGGTTGCCCTGCTCCACCTGCGCGTAGCACGGCGCCGCGCCGCGGGATCGCAGATCGAGCTGCGCTCGATCAACGGACTACCGGCGCTGGTGATCAGCTACGCTTCAACCGTGCGGCAGCAGGCACCGCGCGCCGTCCTGCGCTGCGACGTCGGCGCCGACGGCCGCATCGTCGCACTGCACACCGTCCTCGCGTCACGCAAGCTCACCGCGATTCGCTTCGCCGCCTCCGAGAGTCCTCCCCTGTAACGATCCGCCCTCCTCGGACGTCTCCATGACAACAGCCGTTCGGGTCGTGCTCAGAAGCGCGGCCGACGGGAAGAGGAGACCAAGATCATGACGTCACTCACACTGTATCATTCCAGCGTTGGTACCGTTGGTGCGATTCTCATCGCGATGGCGGTCATCGCGTTGATCGAAACCGCGATACCTCTTCACGCCCGCAGGCGATGGAACAGGGCACATCTGGGGCCGAATCTCGCGCTGACGTTCACTACGTTCGCGACGAATATCTTTTTCAACGCCGCGCTCGTGATGACGCTGACCAGCCTTGAGTCCAACGGCGGCGGCCTTCTGCACATGGTTGCGCTTCCACCGCTCATGATCCTCGTCGCGGTCGTCTTGGCGCTCGACTTCTCCTTCTATGTCGCTCACGTCGCCATGCACAAGATTCCGGGCTTCTGGCGCTTCCATAGCGTGCATCACTCGGATCCGGCCGTCGATGTCACGACGGCCATCCGGCAGCATCCGGTCGAGGGCGTCATCCGCTACGCCTTCTTGGCCGCGTTCGCGATCCCGTTGGGCGCGAGCCCCGGCGCCTTCGCGGTCTACCGCATGTGGTCGGCCCTGAGTGCGCTCCTCGAACACTCCAATATCCGTCTGCCGCTCCGGCTCGACGGCCTGCTCTCGCTCGTCTTCTCGTGGCCCAATATGCACAAGGTCCATCACTCTCGCGATGTGCGATACACGGATACCAACTACGGCAACATTGTCTCGCTGTGGGACCGGCTGTTCTTCACCTTCACTCCAGCTCGGTGCGGAGCCAACATCATTTACGGGCTCGACGGTTTCGATGACGCGGCCACGCAAACGACAGCAGGGTTGCTGGTCATGCCGTTCCGGGCCGCCAAGGCGTCTCACGACGCTGCGGTGACGGCGCGACGGCTATCTTGAGCACTGGGCGATAACACGCGCCTTGGGGTGCGCTTCGTTCAAAGTCCGCGATCTCGCGGCAGCAGCTAGCGTGGCGACTCAGGGATGCTCCGTGATCTGCCAGACATCTTTATCGTTGGGACCGATTGCCACACCTGTGGCCGGATGCCCATGCGCGATGCAGCCGCCGGCGCTCGCGTAGACTCGAAAGTCCTCAAAGCAGATTGCCGCCGCGCTGGCACCGTTCTCGCTTCGACTTCGGTCATGGACAAGGCGGTTGCGGCAGGGGAAACGGAACCGGATTTCGGCGAACCGACGCGCTGGAAACGGGCGGTATCG
>JBGQHM010000100.1:0-18079 GCA_041497995.1 Binatia bacterium
ACTCAACCGTCAATGTTGTAAACATGGCCTCACTACGGTAGGCGCCAGCTCAAGGAGAATGATGGGACATCCGGAAGGCGATTTGTCAGGTCGCCGACAGGAAGCCGAGGCTTCGTGATGCGACAGGTCGTCGCCCGCAGATACGACCAATTCGTCGGGGAGATCACGCAACTCCTGGCGGCGGCTCGCCGGCAGGCCGCCCGCTCGATCAGCACCATCCTTACGGCGACGTATTGGGAAATCGGCCGCCGGATTGTCCAGTACGAACAGGCCGGCCGTCAGCGCGCTGGCTATGGCGAGGCGCTACTACAGCGTCTGTCACGAGATCTCACTGCGCAGTTCGGGCGGGGTTTCGGCCTCGCGCACGTCAAGACGATGCGTCAGTTCTATCTGGCATATCGCGATCCGGAGAATCGCCAATCGCCGATTGGCCATTTCGCTCACCAGAAAGGCCAATCCGGACGGCCAGCGAACGGCCGAACTCTCGTGAATCTTTCCGTGGTGTCGAACGCACTACCGCTGTCGTGGACCCACTATGCGAGGCTGCTTCGCATCAAGGATGGGCACGCTCGGGTGTTCTACGAAACCGAAGCACTGCGTGGCGGCTGGTCGGTGCGGCAACTCGACCGGCAGATCGAATCCCAGTTCTACGAGCGCACGGCGCTCTCACGGAACAAAGCCGCCATGCTCAAGAAGGGCAGCGTTGCGCAGCCAAGCGATGCGGTCACCGCGGAGCAGGAAATCAAAGACCCCTACGTGCTCGAGTTCTTGGGCCTGAAGGACGAGTACTCGGAGAGCGACTTGGAGGACGCACTCATCCGGCATCTGGAGAGCTTCCTGCTCGAACCGGGTGGGGACTTCACCTTCGTCACGCGGCAGAAGCGTCTGCGGGTGGGCAGCGAATGGTATCGAGTCGACCTGATCTTCTACCACCGCCGCCTGCGTTGCTTGGTGCTCATCGATCTGAAGATCGGCCGCTTCACCCATGCCTACGCGGGTCAGATGCACCTGTATCTGAACTACGGTGCGAGCATTGGACGCATACCGACGAAAACCCGCCCGTCGGGCTCATCCTCTGCGCCGCGAAGGACGCCGCCAGGGCACGCTACACGCTGGACGGCTTACCCAACAAGGTGCAGGCCGCCGAGTACCGAACCGCGCTGCCCAACGAGCGGCTCATCGCTGCAGAGTTGGAGCGTACACGGCAGGTACTCGAGGGTCGCAGGGCAGCCAGAAAGCTGACGCAGGGGGCCTGGCAATGATGAAGACCAGCGGCACCTGCGCAGCATGCGGGGGCAAGTTTTCCAAAGCGGCGATGCGACAGCATCTTGGTTCGTGCTCCAAACGCCCAGCGAATGCTGAGACCAGCTTGCACATCCTGGTCGAAGGGAACCCGCCGTCCGTCTTCTGGATGCACCTGGCGGCGCAGCCCAGCGCAAAGCTCGTCGACCTCGACCGATTCCTGCGTGCGATCTGGTTGGAATGCTGTGGCCACCTGAGCGCATTCAAGATAGCAGACGTCTCGTATTCATCGGGCGGCGACATGCCCGGAAGGAAGATGAGCGTTCCGTTGCGGAACGTGCTGCGGCCCGGCCTCAGGTTCGGTTACGAGTACGACTTCGGTTCGACCACCGCACTCAAGCTGCAGGTCGTCGGCACGTGCGCGGGGACCACCGGAGACGGGCCGCCAATCCGTCTGCGGGCGCGTAATAGCCCGCCACCACTCGCGTGCGACTGCGGCAAGCCTGCGACCCAGCTGTGCACCGAGTGTGGGGGCGCGGGCCGCGGATGGCTGTGCGCCGGCTGCGCCGCCGAGCACGCATGCGGCGAGGAGCTGCTGCTGCCCGTGGTCAACTCGCCGCGGGTTGGTGTGTGTGGTTACACGGGCTAGGAGCCGAAGGCATGCAGCCGGTACGGTAACGCAGTCGTACCACCACGCTCGCGACGGGACACTCTGGACGCGTCCCCACTCTGCTCTGCGTCTCTGCGTGAGACACTTCTCTCCTACCGTTCTACCCGTTCCAACCGCCGCTCGGTTATCGTCAGTACTTCCACCATGCGTTCCAGCACCGTGGCATGCTGCGGGTGCGGGAAGAAGTGGAGGACGATCTCTTTGGCGAGCAGTGCGGTGAGGTAGCGCAGCTTACGGCGGCTGCTCTCGCTGGCGATCAGGTAGTCGCGGTGGCCGGCGTTGACCTGCCATTGGCCGTCGCGGAAGCGCGAGCGCCCGGTCGGCTCGTTGACGAACCCGGGTTGCGGAATAAATGCTCGAAATGCAGCCGGCATGGCCGGCATGGTGATTCTACAGTTCCGACACGTCGACGACTTGCACGCGGCCGAACATCAGACGAGTGACGGCCGGCGTTGGGCACCATGCCAGATACGGACAATCTCAAGCGGTGCGGTCTCGGGCTTGTAGATCACGAGATAGGAGTAGAAGGGCCAGACGCGGAAACGAGACGGAAGAAGGTCTCGCCGGCGGTGACCGATGCGCGGGTGTGTAGCCAGGCGGAGGAGAACCTTTTCGAGCTCTCCATCCACTCGCAAGGCAGTCTCGAAGTCGTCCTCAGCGATGGTGCGGAAGATCTCCTCCCGATCTTCCTGGGCGAGCGCGGAGAGGACATAGGCCTCTCTCATCGTGCTTTCTGAAACTCACTGGCCAGTTTCTTCATGCGCCGGCGGGATTGGGACCGCGTCACGGTCTCGCCCCGGGCAAGTTGTGCTTCACCTTCACGCACCACCCGACGGAACGCTTCTCGGGCCTCGATCAGAGCTAGACCTTCACGGATCACCCGATCGACGGACGGGTACGCGCCAGAGCGGACCTTGGCCTCCAGTTCCTGTTCGGTCTCCTTGGCGACGTGGAGTGGCATGTGGGAAGTGTACGCGGGTTGGAGACAGAGCGTCAAGGTCAGAGAAGACGGGCATGACCGGGCGCGCTCATGCGCCTGGAAACCTTCGGCTATCGCTCCAACCGCCGCTCGGTGATCGTCAGTACCTCCACCATACGCTCCAACACCGTGGCATGCTGCGGGTGCGGGAACGAATGGAGGACGATCTCCTTGGCGAGCAGCGCGGTCAGGTACCGCAGCTTGCGGCGGCTGCTTTCGCTGGCGATCAGGTAGTCGCGGTGGCCGGCGTTGACCTGCCATTGGCCGTCGCGGAAACGCGAGCGCCAGTTGCTCGTCGGCTCGTTGACGAACTCGGGTTGCGGGATGCCGGCTGACGGCGCGGGCTCGGGGCGTTCTTCCACCACCTCGACCGCGGCTTCGGCGCTGGTGCGGCGCTCACCTTGGGTGGCGACGACCCAGATTGTGAGGATCTCTAGCTCTTCACCGGCTCGAAACGTTGCGTCTCGGCCGTCGCCCTCGATCTGGCTGTGATCGGAGCTGCAGGCCCAAAGAAATTCGACCCCCTCGCGGATCTCGCGACCGTCAGCCGCACGCGGGCGCGCACGAAAGCGGCGCGTGTTCAGCAGCGCCACACGCGCCGACGGCGGCACGATCTCGACCGTCGCCAGCAGCCCGGGTGGGAACAGCTCGACAGGTTCCTCGGCATCGGCCGGCTCGCTCGGCTGCGGGAATTCGCCAGCCGCCGGCTCCGCCACACCGGTCGGCGCTTCCTGTTCTCGGCCAGCCGGCCCGCTCTCCCCACCGCTACCTGCCGGCATGCGCTCCGCTTCATCCCGCACCGCGAAGAAGTCGTACTCCGGCGCCAAGCGCGACAGGTCACGAAAGGCGCGCTGCGGCTGTTTGAGGAGATCGGCCTCCAGCTCGGAGGCGAGCCGTTCTTGCTCGTGGGCGAGAATGGAAGCGATCGGTTCCTCGAGGCGCGTCACCGCTGCAGCAAAAGCAGCGGCCGCGTCGTTGGGCTGCACACCGCGACGCGTGCCGGGCGACACTTCGAAGCCGGCGAAGTCGAGCATGCCGGTGAGACGGCCGCTGCTCCATGGCGGTCGACGGAAATCGACCAACTCGAACTCGCTCAGGTCGTCGTAGACCACAGTGCCGGCACTCGAGACCATGACTTGCGCAGGCTCGCGCCCACCCTCGGGTAAGACGTACAGCTCAACACGCATCGCCCCGTACGGCGTATCGATGTTTTCCGGCAACGCCAGCGGCTGGCCCGGATAGCGCACCGGCTGGACCGTCAACAGCTTCGGTGCGCGACCGCGCGCGACGCGGTCATGCACGGTGATGACCACCGACCGCGCCAGCAATTGCCCGCGGAGCTCCGCCGCCAGGTAGTCCGCGATACGCCGCCCGCCCAGACTGACAAACGCCGGACGGTGCAGTTGCCGCACGACGACCTCGGTCCACGTACCGCGCAAGGGCAGCCGGCCACGCAGCCGTTCGATCTGGAAGCGCGGCTCATCTTCCGTGAGCCGCAACACCCACGCCTCGGAGTCGTTGACCTGCGAGCGCATCTCGAACTGCATGCCGATCGACCAGAAGCCGAGCAAGCCGATGCCGTACTTGCCCTGCAACATCAGCTCGCGCCGCTGTTCGAGCGTCAGGTTGCGTTTGCGTGAGTGGCCGATGTGGGTCGCGATGTAGCCGAGCGCGTCCTCACGCGTCATCTCGGGCAGCACACCGCTGCCGTCGTCGATGACGTGCAGCGTGGTCACGCCGCGTTCACGGGCGCGGACGATCTGCACGCGGCTGGCCCCGGCGTCGAGCGAGTTCTGCACCAACTCGGCGAGCGCCTTGCGCGGATCGTTCTGCGAGCGCGCCAGCCAGCGAATCAGCTCGAAGGGATCGGCGGGCCGGAGGTTGCCGGTGATGGCCCCGGAACGCTTGCGGGCTACGCGCGTCGCCATAGCGCCGGGTTAGCACGGTCGCGCGAGTGGACCAAGGACCGACGAACCGAGAAGCAACGTGCTGACACGCGGGCAGGGACGCCCGCGCCACCAAAGCCCAGCTGCCAGCTTAGGGACGATCATGGTGGCGCGGGCGTCCCTGCCCGCGTGTGTCGTCTTTCCGCCCCTCAGTGCGCGGCGCACAGCGGGACCACCCCTACGGTGGATTCGAGATCCAGACGCTCGTCGAGCTCGTCGATCTGCTCTTGCAGCTGGGGTGTAATGTGACCGCGGCGGTGGAGCGTCTTTAGGCTGCGGCGCACCTCTTTGGCCATGTTGATCGCTTCGAAGCCGGTGGGATCGGCGCTCTGGCAGGCGGACTTCCTGCCGCGATCGAGCAGGTCGATGATGCTGCCGTGACAGGCGGCGTTGTAGCGCTGGATAACCTCGATCGGCAGCGGGTAACGCGAGCGCGTGCTCAGGCGCTGCATGACGCGGTGCCACTGCTCGAGGTCGTGGATGGCGATGAAGCCGCGGAAGATACGCTTGTCGGTGCCGAACGAGAACAAGGTGCGTGAGACCACATCGCGTACCAAGCCGTCGCACTCCGGGAAGCGATGGCCGCGCAGCTCGCGGATGATGTCACGCCCCACCGCGTGCTGTTGCGAGTCGAAGCGCGCTTCCCAGTAGATGTGGCGCAGCGTTCGGGCCCGGAAGCTGACGATCAGCTGCGTCGGTACGTAGTGGTTGTGCGAGTAGACGTCACCTGCGAGGTGCGTCAGGTAGCCGTATGCAAAGGCGCGTTGCGCGTCGTTGTCGGCACGCTCCAGCAACAACCACCCGACGGGCCACGAATGGCAGTGTGCCTGCTGCGCGCGCGTGTACTTCTTTGCCTGCGTGATGTCGGCACCGACGCAGCCGTAGAGGTATTCGAGGCGATGCCGGCGCAGCAATCGTTGAAGCGACAATCCAAGGATGGTAAGGTCTCCGAGCACACCCGACCCATGCGCCAGATGCGTGATGGGTCCCCATGCCGATGCCTGAGCAGGCGCGAACAGCAGGACGAGGAAGGCGGAAACGGCGAGTGACATCATGGCGGTGAATCGTACCCCCGGGACCGACGCCGCTCAAGCGAGTGCGGCGGAGGTGCTCGACGAGGTGCGTGCGTACCTCGAATACGAGCAGTCCACGGGCCTCGACGCCGTACCGCGCCGCCCCCGTGCGCCGACACCCTCGCACGTCGTCCAACCCACAGAACTCCCGCCGCAACCATCAATCTCACCTTCGCCCTCACCAGCACCAGCACGAACACCAAGCACAGCCGCCGCGACCGATCTCTTTGCCGCGCCGGGCGTTCGCCGCGCCGCAACGCTCGAAGAGCTGCGCGCCGAGTTGGGCGATTGCCAGCGCTGCAAGCTGTGCAGCGGCCGCACGCACATCGTCTTCGGCGTTGGCAATCCGCAGGCAAGGTTGATGTTCGTCGGCGAAGGTCCGGGACGCGACGAAGACCTACAGGCCGAGCCGTTCGTCGGCCGCGCCGGGCAGCTGCTCACCGAAATCATCACCAAGGGCATGAAGCTGCGCCGCGAGGACGTGTACATCGCCAACGTCATCAAGTGCCGCCCACCGCAGAACCGCAATCCCGAGCCCGACGAGATCGCCGCGTGTCAGCCGTTCCTCATCCGGCAAATCGAGATCATCCAACCGAAAGTCCTCGTTGCCCTCGGGAAGTTCGCTGCCCAGACGCTCCTCGGCCTGCAAACACCGATCTCGCGCCTGCGCGGCCACTGGTACGCGTATCAAGGCATCAAGCTCATGCCGACGCTGCATCCGGCCTATCTGCTGCGCAACCCCGACGATAAGCGGTTGGTGTGGGAAGACGTCAAGATGGTGCTGCGCGAGCTGGAGAGCGCCGCGTGACCCAAGGCGTCCGCGCGGCGCGACGGGCGCTGGTGATCCTGCTCTTCGCACCGGCCTGCCTCACCTGCACCCAGGTGGCGCTGGGCGGCCCCGAGAACATCGTCGATCTGATTGTCATCGACGCGATGATCAACCCGGCCACCGCCGACTTCATCCACGAGTCGATCTTCGCCGCCGAGCGCGACGGCGCGCGGGCGCTGCTCATCGAGCTCGACACGCCCGGCGGGTTGCTCGAATCCACTAAGTCGATCGTCAAGGATCTGCTGGGCTCGCCGGTGCCGGTCATCGTCTATGTCGCCCCAAGCGGTGGCGGCGCCGCGTCGGCCGGCGTGTTCGTCACCATGGCTGCCAACATCGCGGCGATGGCCCCAGGCACCAACATCGGCGCGGCGCATCCCGTCAGCGGACAGGGAAGCGACATCGGCGGCGACATGCGTGAGAAGGTCGAGAACTTCACCGTGTCGCTCAGCAAGACCATCGCCCAAGAGCGCGGCCGTAACGTCGAGTGGGCCGAGAAGGCGGTGCGCGAGAGTGTGTCGATCACCGAGCAGGAAGCGCTGAAGTTGCATGTCATCGATATCGTGGCAGCGAGCCGCGATGACGTGCTCAAGCAGGCGAACCAGCGCCAGGTGACCGTGCAGGGCACGAAGCGCACGCTCGATCTGGCCGGTGCAACGATCGTCGTGCGCGAGATGCGCCTGAAGCAGAAGTTCCTCAACATCATGGCGAATCCCAATGTTGCGTACCTGCTGATGATGGCGGGCCTGCTCGGGCTGTACGTCGAGTTCACACATCCTGGCGTGTTCTTCCCCGGCGTCGCCGGGGCCATCTGTCTCCTGCTGGCAATGGCCGCGCTGCAGGTGCTGCCGATCAACTACAGTGGCTTGGCGCTCATCGGGCTCGGGCTCGCATTGCTCATCAGCGAGCTCTTCGTGCCGAGCTTCGGCATCCTCGGCGTCGGCGGTATCGTCGCCTTCGTCCTCGGTTCGCTGCTTCTCTTCGACACCCCAGACTCCGACCTCACCGTCGATCGGAGCATCGTGTACGCCGCCGCGGTGACCTTCGGCAGCTTTACGTTGCTGGTGAGTTATCTGGTCGTGCGCTCGCAGCGGCGCAAGCCGACACTCGGCCGCGAAGGGCTGATCGGTGAGGTCGGCGAAGTGAAGAACCGCATCGCACCTGGCAACTCGGGCGGCAAGATCTTTGTTCACGGCGAGTACTGGAATGCGATGGCCGATGAAGCCATCGAGGTTGGTGAGCGCGCCGAGGTCGTGCGTGTCGACGGCATGCGCCTCGCGGTGCGGGCAGTGGCGCATTCCCTGCCGGTGACGCACACGACGTGACGGGCGGAAGGAGGCAGTGATGTTTGGCCCAGCAGCAACCGTGGTGATTCTGGCCGTTGCGTTCCTGATTAGCGGGCTCAAGATTCTGAAGGAGTATGAGCGCGGCGTCGTTTTCCGACTCGGACGTCTAGTCGACTCGCGGGGCCCCGGCGTCATCTACGTGATCCCGCTGATCGAGAAGATGCAACGCATCGAGCTGCGCACGATCACCATGGACGTGCCGCCGCAGGACGTCATCACCCGCGACAACGTGTCGGTGAAGGTCAGCGCGGTGCTGTACTTCCGCGTCATGGACCCGAACCGCGCCGTCGTCGAGGTGGTCGACTACCTGTTCGCCACGTCGCAGCTCGCCCAAACCACGCTGCGCAGCGTCTGTGGACAGGCGGAGCTCGACGAGCTCCTTGCGGAGCGCGAGAAGATCAACTCTCACCTGCAAGAGATCCTCGACAAGCAGACCGACCCGTGGGGCATCAAGGTGGTGACCGTTGAGGTCAAGCACATCGACTTGCCGCAGGAGATGCAGCGGGCGATGGCGGCGCAGGCCGAGGCTGAACGCGAGCGGCGCGCCAAGGTCATCAACGCTGAAGGCGAGTTCCAAGCCGCGCAGAAGCTCGCTGATGCCTCCGCCGTCATCAGCAGCCATCCCATAGCCCTCCAGCTTCGCTTCCTGCAGACGCTCACCGAGGTGGCCTCGGAAAATTACTCGACGACCATCTTCCCCCTGCCGGTCGACCTGATCACACCGTTCCTGAAGAGTCCGCAGAAGCCGTGACTCGGGCTCGTGATTCGTGACTCGTCGCGAGCGATGAGCTGCGCGCCCAAGCGGCCCACCGGCTCGCCTTGACTCTCCCGAGACCATGTGGTTTACCCCTGCCGAACTACTGGCGTGAACTAGCAGGCACCCATCCGGTGCCTGTTTTTTTACCGGCTTCGCCATGGAGAGTGTTGCAGCTTCGACTCGATGCGCAGACGCGTCTGTGACGCTGTCTGATTTCCACTTCGACCTGCCACCCGAGCTGATCGCTCAGGTGCCGGCGGAGCGGCGCGACCAGGCGCGCCTACTTGTACTCGATCGCCAGTCGCATGAGTTGACACATACCCACGTCCACGCCTTGGCGGAGCAGCTGCGTGCCGGCGATCTATTGGTGCTCAACGATACCAAGGTCATCCCGGCACGGCTTTTCGGGAGAACGCCAACCGGTGGCGGGGTGGAGGTGCTGCTCATCCGGCCGATGGGCTACGCAGAAGGGCTTGCCGAGGCAGCCTGGCTCTGCCTCGGTCGACCCGCCAAGCGCTTGCGCGTCGGGACCCAGATCACCTTTCCTGAGAACGTCCGTGCCACGCTCACCGCCGTCCACGGGAACGGCCAGTACGGCATCGCGTTCGAGGATCCGGCAACCGTCCAGGCGTTGATCGAACGGCACGGGGAGATTCCTCTCCCGCCGTACATCCGCCGGCCGGACGGCCCGCTGCCGCTCGATCGAACGCGCTACCAAACCGTCTTCGCCAGGGTGCCGGGAGCGATTGCTGCGCCCACCGCGGGCCTGCACTTCACCGATAAGCTCTTGGCCGCGCTACCGGGCAACGGCGTCGAGGTCGCGCGCCTGACGTTGCACGTTGGGCCAGGGACGTTCCTGCCGGTGCGATCCGAGAACCTCAGCGAACACGTGATGACCGCAGAGTGGTGCGATATCCCCGACAGCACCGCAGCGCGCATTCGCCGGGTCAAGCGCGCCGGCGGCCGCGTGATCGCGGTGGGGACAACCACCACCCGCGCGCTCGAATCGGCGGCATCGGAACACGATGTCGTCGTTAGCGGCTCGCGCTGGGCTGAACGATTCATCGTTCCAGGCCATCAGTTCCGCGTGGTCGACGGGCTGTTCACCAACTTTCACCTGCCCGGCTCCACCCTGCTGCTGCTCGTCAGTGCCTTCGCCGGCCGGGAGTGCATCCTGGCCACCTACGCCGAGGCGATCCGCCGTGGGTACCGGTTCTACAGCTACGGCGACGCGATGCTGATTCAATGAGCCCGACTGCTACCGCATCCGCTGCCCGGCGCGCCGGAACGGCCGCACCGATCTTCGAAGTCACCGCGTCAAGCACCGACGGTCACGGCCGCTGCGGCCGCTTGACCACGGCGCACGGCACGGTCAACACGCCGGCGTTCATGCCCGTTGGGACGCAGGCGACCGTGAAAGGCATCACGCCGGCGCAGCTGCGCGAAATCGGCGCCGAGATCATTCTCTCCAACGCCTATCACCTCGCCGTACGCCCGGGCGCCGCGCTGATCCGCGATCTTGGCGGATTGCACCGTTTCATGGGCTGGGACGGACCGATTCTTACGGACAGCGGCGGTTACCAGATCTTTAGTCTCGCTGGGCTGCGCAAGGTAACCGACGACGGCGTAGCCTTCCGTTCGCACGTCGACGGCGCACCGATGTTCCTGACACCCGAAGCTGTCGTGCAGCTGCAAATCGATCTCGGCGTCGACATCATCATGGTACTCGACGAGTGCGTTGCCGGGACCGCGACGCGTGCAGAAGCCGAACGCGCCGCCCGCCGCACGCTCGACTGGGCGCGGCGCTGCCAGGAGGTCGAGATCGCCCCGGGCCAGCTCATGTTCGGCATCGTGCAAGGCGCGACCTATGCGGACCTACGTGCGGAGCAGGCGCGCGCGCTTGTGGCGCTCGATTTTCCGGGCTATGCGGTGGGGGGATTAAGTGTGGGGGAAGGACGAGACATCACCATGGCGCTGGCGGAGGAGACGGCGGCGGGGTTGCCGGTGGACCGCCCACGGTACCTTATGGGCGTAGGTTTTCCGGAGGATCTCATCCGTTTCGTCGGCATGGGCTACGACATGTTCGACTGCGTATTGCCGACCCGGAACGCGCGTAACGGCATGCTGTTCACCTCGAGCGGCCGCCTGAACATCCGCTTGGCGCGCTACGCGCAGGACGCGGCGCCGGTGGACGTTGACTGCCGGTGCTACACCTGCCGGACCTTTAGCCGCGCGTATCTGCGCCACCTCGCTGTGACCAATGAGATGCTGGGCGGCCAACTGGCCAGCCTGCACAACCTGTACTTCTATCAGCAGCTGATGCGCGACATGCGCGCGGCGATCGCGCGTGGCGACTACGCCGCGTGGGCCGCTGCGCAGCTTGCGCGTCTCACGGAAGGAACCGACGCATGATCAACCCCGCGTGGGCACAAGCGGCGCCGGGCGGTGCGCCGCCGGCCGTGATGCAGTTCGCGCCGCTCGTCCTCATCTTCGTGGTCTTCTACTTCCTGCTCATCCGCCCTCAGCAGCAAAAGGCGAAGGAGCACAAGACCCTGCTCGCTAACCTGAAGCGTAACGACGACGTGATCACCTCCGGCGGGCTGTACGGAAAGGTCATGGCGCTGACCGACAAGGTGGTCACCCTGGAGATCGCCCCGAACGTCCGCGTACGGGTCGACCGCCCGCAGATCGCGTCGGTGGCGAAATCAGGCCCGCCGGAAGAGAGCAAAGACACTAAAGAGAAAGAGAAGGACAAAACGAAGTGACAAGCCGGAGCTTACTCTATCGCGTACTGCTCATCCTCGGGCTGACCCTGGTCGCGTTCGTCTATCTCCTCCCGACGTTCGTTACCGACCTGCCGGCGTTCTGGAAGAGCCTTCTGCCGAGCCAGCCTGTCCACCTCGGACTGGACCTGCAAGGCGGCACCCACTTGGTGTTGACGGTCGACATCAACAAAGCGGTCGAGAACGCTCTCGACCGCACCGCCGACGAGATCAAACGCGAGGCCGCCGGGGCGAAGGTTCCGATCGAGGCGGCCGCTCGGAAGGACACCCACATAGAAATCAGCCTCGCCGCCAGCGCCGACCGCAACCAGTTCGCCGATCTGATGAAGGAACGCTTTCCGAATCTCACGATCGAGAACTCGAGCACGCAGGACGGCCGCGCAACCTTTCGCTTGATGATGACCAAGCGCGAGGAGCAGCGGCTGCGCGACTTCGCACTGGAGCAGTCGCTCGAAACCATCCGCAACCGCATCGACCAGTTCGGCGTCACCGAGCCGATCATCCAACGGCAAGGCACACAAGACATCCTGATCCAGCTCCCCGGCATTCAGGACCCGCAACGGGCGAAAGACCTCATCGGACGCACCGCACTGCTGGAGTTCAAGTTGCTGTCCGACATTCCCAATGCGGACAGCTACACGACGGGTGAGAAGCCGTTGCCAACGGGTACGCAGATTCTCAACGGTGTCGACGTCGACACGTCGACAGCGCGTGGCCATCGGGTAAAGTATCTGGTGCAGTCGCAGACCCTGATGACCGGCGACACCATTGCCGACGCGCTGGTGCGTCCCGCGACGCAGATGGAGGGGCCGTACGTTGCCCTCGAGTTCAACCCGCGCGGCGCCAAGCAGTTCGATGAGCTGACGGGCCGCAGCGTCGGCAAACGCCTGGCCATCATCCTCGACAACACGGTCTACTCGGCGCCGGTCATTCGCGAACGTATCAGCGGCGGTCGCGCATCGATCACGGGCAACTTCGACATCAAGGAGGCGCGCGACTTGGCCATCGTGCTGCGCGCCGGCGCCCTGCCCGCGCCGGTGCACGTTGCCGAGGAACGCACCGTGGGGCCGTCGCTCGGCAAGGACTCCATCCGGCAAGGGATCACGTCGTTCGTCGTCGGCGGCGCGCTGGTCGTGATTTTCATGCTGGTGTACTACAAGTTCGCCGGCGTGCTCGCCGACCTCGCCCTCATCCTCAACGTCGTCTACCTGATCGCGGCGTTGGCCGCGTTCCACGCCACGCTGACCCTGCCCGGTATCGCCGGTATCGTGCTGACCCTCGGTATGGCGGTCGACGCCAACGTGCTCATCAACGAGCGCATCCGCGAAGAGCTGCGCACCGGTAAGACGGCGCGCGCCGCCATCGAAGCAGGCTACGAGCGCGCCCTACCCGCCATCCTCGATTCGAACATCACGACGTTCCTTTCAGGCGTGATCCTCTTTCAGTTCGGCTCCGGGCCGGTCAAGGGGTTCGCCGTGACACTGTGTATCGGTATCGTCAGCAGCGTCTTTACCGCCGTGGTCGGCACCCGGGTGGTCTATGACTACCTCCTCACCGCACGCCGGCTGCAGACCGTGAGCATCTAACTCCTATGGAACTGATCAAACCAGGCACCAAGATCGACTTTGTCAGCTACGCCCCATGGGCGATTGGCTTCTCGTGGCTGTTGATCGCCATCGGCGCGGTCTCTCTGCTCATCCACAGAGGCCCGAACTACGGCGTCGATTTCTCCGGCGGCACCGTGGTACAGGTTCGCTTCCACCAGAAACCTGCGATCAGCGAGATCCGCGCCCCACTTGAAGCTCTCGGCTTCGGCGAAGTGAGCATTCAAGATTTCGGCAGCGGAGACGCCACGGGCGCCGCAGAGTTCCTGATCCGCCTGCCGCAGACCGCGGAGGAGACCGCCGACCTCGGTCAGAAAGTGACGGCGGCGCTCGATGGGAAGTTCGGCAAGGAAGCGTTCGAGGTCCTGCGCGTCGACATGGTCGGACCGCGCGTCGGTGCGGACCTGCGCACGCGTGCCATCCTCGCGGTCGCGTTCGCGACGGCTATGATGGGCGCTTACATCTGGTTCCGCTTCGAGCTGCGCTTCGGCATCGGCGCCGCGGTGGCACTGATCCACGACGTGCTCATCACCATCGGCGCGCTCTCCCTGTTCAACTACGAGATCGACCTCACCGTGGTCGCGGCTCTGCTGACGATCGTCGGCTTCTCGGTGAACGACACGGTGATCGTGTCGGATCGAATTCGCGAGAACATGCGCAAGCGGCCACGCGACCCACTCGCTGCGATCATCAACAGCAGCATCAACGAGACGTTGAGCCGGACAATTCTCACGACCGGCACGGCGATCCTGGTAATCGTGGCGCTGTTCTTCTTGGGTGGCAACGTCATCCACGGCTTCGCCTTCGCGCTATTGATCGGTTTCTCCATCGGCACGTACTCATCGATCTACGTCGCCAGCCCCATCGTGCTGTATCTCGAACGTGGCACGGCACGCCGCCGACGCTGACGGTGCTCATGGTCCGGCGTTGGAGCCTGCTGCCTAGTCAGCCTGACGCCGAAACTGTGTTGTGCCGCGAGTGCGGCGTGTCGCCGCTGCTCGCGCGGCTGCTGGTAGCGCGCAAAGTCAGTACGCCGCCACGAGCCGCTACCTTCCTCAACGCCCGGCTTGCCGAGCACTTGCGCTCGCCGATGTTGTTCAAGGACATGGCGGTAGCGGCGGACCGGGTCATCACCGCGCTGCAACGCAGTGAGCGCATCGGCATCTACGGCGACTACGACGTCGACGGCATCAGTGGCAGCGCGATCTTGGTCCGCTTCCTGCGCGCGCTCGGACACGACCCGCTGCTGTTCATCCCGCAGCGGATGCGTGACGGCTACGGCGTCACCGAACCGGGGGTACGGCGCTTGGCCGAAGGCGGCGCCCGCGTCATGATCACGGTGGATTGCGGCGGCGTCAGTCACCGTGAGATCACCCTAGCGCGCACGCTCGGCATCGACACGATCGTCTGCGACCACCATCAGGTGTCAGGCACTCCACTCCCAGCGCATGCGGTCCTGAATCCGATCGAGCCCGACGCCGGCTTTCCGTTCAGCGGTCTGTGCGGCGCCGGCGTCGCGTTCTACCTGGCACTTGGGGTGCGGTTCCGACTGCGCGAGACCGGGCAGAGGGATCTGCCCGACTTGCGTCGCTATCTCGACCTGGTGACGCTCGGGACGATCGCCGACATCGTCCCGTTGGTCGAAGAGAACCGCGTTCTCGTGAAGTACGGGCTGCGGGAGCTGACCCAAACCAGCCGGCCGGGGTTGGTTGCGCTCAAGAGGGTCAGCGGGGTGAGCGACGTATCAACCGGTGTGGTCGGCTTCCGCTTGGCGCCGCGCCTGAATGCCGGTGGGCGACTCGCTGACGCCGCACGCTCGGTCGAGCTCCTGACCACGGACGACCCCACGCGCGCCGAGCAGCTTGCCGCCGAGCTCGATCAGGAGAACCGCACGCGCCAAACCATCGAACAGGAGATCCTCGACGAGGCCGTCCGGCGGATCGAAAACGACGCCGACTTCGGTGGCCGGCGCAGCATCGTCCTCGCCTCACCCGAGTGGCATCCGGGCGTCATTGGTATCGTCGCCTCACGCCTGGTCGAGCGCTACTACCGGCCGACAGTGCTGATGGCAATCGACGGCACCACCGGCGTGGGCCGCGGCTCGGGGCGCAGCATACGCGGTTTCAACTTGTACGAAGCCTTCAAGGCCTGTGGCGCGTGCCTGGAGGGTTTCGGCGGCCACCGCATGGCAGCGGGTTTGAGCATCCGCGAGGATTGCGTCCCAAGCTTCACCGAACAGTTCGAAGCGGCGGTGCGCCAAGTGACGCGGCCCGAGCACTTCGTTCCGGAAACGTTCATCGACGCCGAGCTCGCGCTCGAAGACGTCAACGACGCCCTGCTGGAGGATCTGTCGCGTCTCGAACCGCACGGGCCGAGCAACGCAGAGCCGATCTTCTTGGCCCGCAGTGTCACCGTCGTTTCCCGGCGGATCGTCGGTGAAAATCACCTCAAGCTCTACCTGCGCCAAGGCACGCGCGCCCTGTCCGCGATCGGTTTCGGCATGGCCGACGCCGCGGTCGAGGAGGGTGCCACCCTCGATGTTCTGTTTTCACCTGAGCACAACGAGTGGAACGGCAACACCTCAATCCAGCTCCGCCTGCGTGACCTGCGCGCGCGATCGTAGGGCTGGCACCCGCCTTCAGCCTCTATTGCACCCTTGTCTCTTCGAATCCGGCGCGCGCCGCGGCACTCTGTGTGCTGCGTCGTCGGGTCGCCTTGACTGCGGTAGCACAGCGTGTTACCCGTTGGCGGCCGAAATCGTGGGGCCTCCACCGCCCCGGTAGCCGGTGCAAAATGGAAAAAGACGACGCGATTCTCAACAGCAAGGATGTCGCCCAGATCTTGGACCTCAGCCCGGACACTGTGAACGAGTACGCGCGCAAGAGCATCCTGCCAGCATTCAAGAAGGGCCGGCAGTGGCGCTTCCGGCGACGCGATATTGCCGTCTTCAAGCGCCAGCTACACGGGGAGACAGCAGCCTAAGCAGACAACCAGCGCGCCCATTGCGCACGGCGCGACTGACAGCGGAGACCCGATGCCTACACTTGAAGGAGCCCAGGCCCACCAAAGCAAGCTCTACTACGAGTTCTCGCATCTGTACGACCGCCTGTTCACGCGGGTGTTCTACCCGCGCATCGAGCGCGTGATCCAGTCGCTCAAGATCCCACCCGGAGCACGCGTACTGGAGGTGGGCGTCGGCACCGGGCTGTCCTTTACGGCCTACCCGCCGCATTGCCAGGTGACCGGCATCGACCTGGCACCGGAGATGTTGGAGCAGGCACAGGAAAAAATTGACCAAAACGGGTGGCGCCATCTGCAGGTCATGGAGATGGATGCCCTCAATCTGAAGTTCGCAGACAACAGCTTCGACTATGTCATGGCGTTTCACGTCGTGAGTGTCGTTCCCGACGCCGCGCGCTTGATGCAGGAGGTGCTGCGGGTCAGCAAGCCGGGCGCCACGGTGGTCATCATCAATCACTTCCGCAGCCGTAACCGGCTGCTGGCGGCGCTCGATCGCCTGACCGAGCCCATCACCCGCCGCTTGGGGTGGCATACGCTCAGCCAGAATGAAGTGCTGACCGACGTACCGTTGGATGTCGTTCGGAGCTACAAGAACAGTCCGCGGTCTCTGTTCACGATCGTGATCGGCACGGCGCGGAAGGTCGCGGCGAAGCGCGCCGCAGGAGCGTAACCTGCCGCCTCAATGCCGGCGGTGACTGCCCGGTGCGTACGGAATGACGCCGTGGCGGAGCAGCCAGCGTGCGTCGCGCTCGCTGCGTGTGTACATCCAGCGCGTGTAGACGCGGAGCGTATGGACGTCGCCACGGAACAGCGACTCGAAGCTGATCTCCGCAAACACGCGGACGAAATCCGTGAAACGCTCGGCCAACTCGGCAAACAGATCGCCATGCCTCCGCCCGGCGCCGCCAGGCAGCGCGGACAGGTGCGAGTATGCCGTTCGGCCCAGTTGCATGTAGTAGTCGCTGCTCACCAACTGCCGATGCACGCTCTCCATGAACAAGCCGGACACGAAGAGCGCCGTGTCCCCGACCCGTTTGAGCTTCCCATACCGGTGTGCCAGCGGGCTGTGGAACGATTCCAGATACTCGAGGGCGAGGGGGCGATCGAACCAATCCTGCGGCGCATGCGCAAAACCCTCGAGCAACTTCACGAGGTAGAATTCCGTCTCTTCACTGGAATGCACTTCCTGGCTGTGCATGGCGCTTTGCAGCAGATCGCGAAAAAACTCGGTCAGATTCCGCTGCAGCAAAGGGCGGGAACTCATCGGCACACGTCCCAATCCGGGCATTCATGGCGGCCCATCTCAGTCAAACGACCCGCCGCCATTGTTCAGCAACGGTTCTTGGAAAGCAAGATGAATCCCCTGCAAAGAGTCAATTGTGACCCTAAAACCATTCGGCTATAATCCCGGCACCAACAACGGAAAGGTACTTCGGTACATGAAGAACGGAAAACACTGGCTGGTCACGGGTCTCCTTGTCTGCGTCGTGACTGCGACGCTGTGGTTCGGTGACCGGATGGTCGGCCGGGTCTCGGCGGTTGCCAAAGAGACCTATGACAACATCGAGGTCTTCACCAACGTGCTCGCCTTGGTGCAGAAGAACTACGTCGACAATGTGACCACCAAGCAACTCATCGATGGTGCCATCACCGGCATGCTCAACGCCCTCGACCCGCACAGCGCGTACCTACCGCCGGACCTCTATAAGGAGCTGCAAGTGGATACGCGCGGCAGCTTCGGCGGCCTCGGCATCGAGATTACCACGCGCAACAACGTACTCACCGTCGTGTCGCCGATCGAAGATACGCCGGCGTACCGTGCGGGGATCAAG
>JBGQHM010000101.1:0-17935 GCA_041497995.1 Binatia bacterium
AGTGCTCGGCACAGGGCTGTTGCTGGTAGTGATGAGCTCCAGCGCAGCGACAGCCCAAACTCAAACCACCGCCTTCACGTATCAAGGCCAACTGACCGACGCCGGCGCTCCGGCGAACGCGAGTTACGACCTGCGGTTTGCGCTCTTCGACACCGTGGCGGGCGGGACGCAGATTGGCTCGCCGCAAACTGTTCCTACCGTGTCGGTGAGCAGCGGCGTCTTCACGGTGCAGCTCGACTTTGGCGTCAACGCCTTTCCAGGCGCGAACCGGTCCTTGGAGATTGGCGTGAAGCCGGCCGGCGTGGGCAGCTTCACGACCCTCGCGCCGCGCCAGCAGATCAGCTCGACGCCGTACGCCATTCGCACACCTCGGTTTCTCACCCTGATTGCTTTCGTCTTGTCGAACGCGGCTCGTGCGGCGGCGGGACAGAACAACCCTGCCTACGCCCTCTACGAGCTGCTGCCGTCGGACCTGGCCACCGCCCAATCAATCGCGACGCAGCTGAAGCTATTGCTGCTCGTGCCGGGGCAGCAAGATCATTCGGTGCAGCTGTTCGCCGACAAGGTGCACTAGGGACCTCTCCCCTAACCCCGGCGACGGGAACAGGAAAACGCTTCCCCCTTCCCTCGTTAGGTCCTCGTAGGGAAGGGGGTTAGGTTCCAACACCACGGCTGCTATAGAACCGCCGTGGCCAAACCACGCACCGTCTTCGCCTGTCAGAGCTGTGGCTTCCAGTCGCCACGCTGGCTGGGTCGCTGCCCTGACTGCCAGGCATGGAACACCCTCGTCGAGGAACGTCAGGAGAGCGAGACGGAGATGGCGCGCTACGCGCCGAAGGGCGCGACGGCAACCGCCGAGCCCATCACGGCCGTACAGGCGCTGCCGGATACCCGGCGCTCATCGGGAATCGGCGAGCTCGACCGCGTCCTCGGTGGCGGGGTGGTTCCCGGTTCCGTCATCTTGATTGGCGGCGATCCAGGCATCGGCAAGTCCACCCTCGTGTTGCAGGCGCTTGCTGCCCTCGCACGTGGCGGCACGACGCTGTACGTGTCGGGCGAGGAGTCGCCGCAGCAGATCAAGATGCGCGCCGACCGGTTGCACATCGCCGAAGATCAGCTGCTCGTGCTGGCCGAGACGTCCCTGGAGCGCATCATTGCGCACACCAAGAAGATCGCCCCGTCGGTATTGGCGATCGACTCGATTCAGACCGTGTTCACCGAACACCTCGGCTCGGCACCCGGCAGCATCGGCCAGGTCCGTGAGAGCGCCGGCCAACTTGTCCTGCTGTCGAAGGGCACGAACCTGGCCACTTTCTTGGTTGGGCACGTCACCAAAGAGGGCTCCTTCGCGGGCCCGCGCGTTCTCGAGCACATGGTGGACACGGTGCTCTACTTCGAGGGCGACCGCGGGCATTCCTTCCGCATCCTGCGGGCTGTGAAGAATCGCTTCGGCTCGACCAACGAGATCGGCGTGTTCGCGATGAAGGAGGACGGGCTGCAGCCGGTGCCGAATCCCTCGGAGCTGTTCCTCGCCGAGCGACCGGTCGAGGTATCCGGGTCGGTGGTAATCGCTAGCATGGAAGGGACGCGGCCGATCCTGGTGGAGCTACAGGCGTTAGTCTCTCCGACCTCGTTTGGCACGCCGCGGCGCACCACCCTGGGGATCGACCCGAATCGTGTGGCGCTCCTCATCGCCGTGCTCGAAAAGAAGATGGGGCTCCACATGCTCGGCCACGACGTGTTCGTAAACGTCGCCGGTGGGGTGCGCATCGATGAGCCGGCAGTCGACCTGGGCGTCGTTGCGGCTGTGGCCTCCAGCTTCCTCGACAAGCCGGTCGACGCACGCACGCTCGTCATCGGCGAAGTTGGTTTGGCAGGCGAGGTCCGGGCGGTGAGCCAGGTCGACGCCCGCGTGCGCGAGGCGATGAAGCTGGGGTTCTCGCGCTGCATCCTCCCTGAATCGTCACGCCGGCAGCTCCCGATTCTCAGCGGCGTCGAGCTGCACGGGGTCACGTCGCTGGCCCAAGCATGGGATCTGCTGTTTTGAAAAACACCAGCTGGGCTATTGCACAAAAAGTTCTTTCTGTGGTACCTGCGTACTCCCCTCGCTGCCGAACCCTGGTGGGTCGGCAGCCGACGCGTGGGCAGGCGGCCATGTGCCGGAGCAACTGGGGGAGTAGGTAGTAAGGAGCACAGCCAGTGAGTCATTGTCGTATGCGAGTCATGCGAGCAAGGAGAACGGGCGTGTAGACAAATCCACGTTGCCCGAGGGCGCCTCAGGCTCTTCCCCACCCGGGCAACCAGCAATGAAAGGAGGGAGGAACCCATGCGATTCGGAACATCGCAGGCGCTCGCGCTTGCATCACTATGTCTATCAGTAACAGCCGGGTGTTCGGTGATTCGACGCCCGAGCAGCGAGACGGAATCTTGGAGATGGATGCAGAACGCATCCGCGGAAGCGTCCACCCAAACCCCCCAATACTCCTTGGGCCACGGTGCAGCGGCTGGCACCCGCCCCGCCGAGTTTGATTTCTCCCACCCTCGCGTTGACGACTTCGTCACGCGGTTCCAAACCGATCTCCGTGCCTCTTTCGCTAGCGCGCTGTCGCGCAGCGGTCGCTACGTGCCGCGCATGTCGTCGATCCTCGAGAAGGAAGGAGTGCCGCAGGAGCTGGCGTATCTGCCGTTGATCGAAAGTGGCTTTCGTACACAAGCCGTGTCGCGGGCGGGTGCGGTGGGGCCGTGGCAGTTCATCCGTCGCACCGGCCAACGCTACGGCTTGCGCATCGACAGCTACGTCGATGAGCGGCGCGATCCCGTTAAGTCCACCCATGCCGCGGCGCGCTACCTGAAGGACCTGTACGCGATGTTCGGCGATTGGCACCTGTCGCTGGCGGCCTACAACACCGGCGAAGGCAACATCAGCCGCATCCTGGGCAAGGGGTATGCGGATGATTTCTGGCAAATGAGCGACCGCGGGTACCTCTATCATGAGACCGAGAACTACGTCCCGCAGTTCCTTGCCGCACTGCACATTGCGGAGGAGCCCCAGGCCTACGGCTTCGATCCTTCCGAAGAAGCGCCGGTGCACTACGACTTGGTGACCATCAACAAGCCGCTGGCGCTGTCAACGGTTGCACAGCTCAGCGGGACCTCGACGGACACGATCAAGGAGCTGAACCCCGCATTGCACCGCGGCGTTGTGCCGCCGCAAGGGTATGCGGTGCGCCTGCCGAAGGGGACGAAGGGCACGTTCGAGGTGGCCCTGGCCAATCTGCCGCCGACCTATTTCACACGCGCCATCCACCCGCAGACCCGGGCGCGTCGCGGAAGCGGGGTGGGGCGCAAAGGCCGCCGGCATCGCGGTCGCGTCGTCGCCGGAGTCGCAACGAAGCATCAGGTGCTGGCGAAGGCGGGCGGGCGCCTCCCGGCGCAGGTCGCGAGGAGGCCAGCCCCCACCGTCGTGGCGTCGCACCACCGCGGGCATTCGCACATCGTCGACTAGGGCCTGCGGCCAGCATCATTTCTATGGCCCGCTCCCCGTTGGGTCGCTCCGGGCTGCCAAGTCCGACAGGTATCTAACTGACACCGGGTGTGTGTCACTGACCGCCCGGCGGCGGGCACCCGTTGAGTGTCGCGTTCACCGCCTGCAGCAGCTCATTCACCGTTACCTCCCCATCCTGATTGGCATCAAAGCTGGGACACGTACCCAGATCGAGGTTGCCGAGGGCGATGTTGACGCCGCTGATGAGCTCCGTGACGGCGACGTCACCGCTGCCGTCGCAATCGCCGACGCATGTGTTCGCCGGGGGCGTGGGTGTGTCGGTTGGTGTCGGTAGGTCGGTTGGCGTTGGCGTTGGCAGCTCGGGAGGCGTGTCCGTTGGGGTTGGTGTCGGTGTTGCCAGGTCACCGGCGATCACCTGGAACGTCGTTGCGGCCGACGCGTCGCCAAAACTGCTCCCGTTGAGGTTCACGCTGTTGCCGGCACCGAACAGGGTGGCGGTCCCCGACTGAGCCGGCGCCTGCCACGTAAAGTCGAACGACGCGACGCCGTTAGCGTCGGTGCCCTTGGGGCCTGTGTGGGTAACTTCCCCGCTCAACAGGCGCTCGCCTTGCCCGCTCACACTGCCCAACTTCCCGGAGCTCGCGGCGACGTCGAGCCCCGCGGCGACCTGCTGTGACGACTGCGATTGGATCACGAAGCGAAACGTTGCCGTTGCACCCAGCGCGACCTGGTCCGGGCCCTCGAAATGCACGGTCGGCTGCACACCGCCGAGATGGCAGGCGCTACAGATGCCGTTGGCAGGCTGCTTCCCCGAGGAACCTATCTTGCCGGTGGAATTGGCGCGGGTGGGGTGCGGCCACAATCCCGTGAATGCGACAATGACCAGTGCTGTCCAGGCGATTCGAGTGTACCGTGACCGTATTCGCAACGCTCTCCTCCGCTTCGCCAGCCGCGGCGTAGGACAACTGCCGTCAGTTTCTGCGGCGACGGCGCGGTTGAATCAAGTGATTGCAGCGTAGCGGCGCGCGTTAATCAAGGCGCATCGTTGGCGGCGCGCGGCGGATTCGCTTCGGCGGCCGCTGTCATCGGGGCCTTCCACAGCAGAAACACGATGCCGCCGGTGAGGCCGGTGAGCAGCACGACCACGCTCGACAGCAACCCGAGTGCCACCGCGGAAGCGCGGTCGACGCCGAGCTGCGCGAGAAAGAACCAATAGCCACCTTCGCGGATGCCGATGCCGCTGAAGCTCACCGGTAGCATGCCGGCAATGTTCACCACCGGCACGAAAATGAAGAAGAACGGCGCGGGAACCTTAATGCCCAAAGCCCATGCCAGCAAAATTTGGGTGCCGATCTGCATGAAGTGAAAGATGCCTGCCACGACGCTGGTCTCGGCAAGCAACCGATAATCATTCCAATAGGGAGCGAGATCGCGTTCGACCAACGAGCGCCACCGATTCTCCGGTGCTAGGAAGCGCACCGCCAGCTTGAGACCGAACAGCCAGCCCAACAGCGTTGTGGGTGGAACCACCCAGGCTGCTAGATGCAGCAGCCGTGGCAGGTGGTAGCCCGGCTGAAGGAGAATCGCGAACGCGGCAATCCACACCAGGACCACGAACCCTAGACCGCGGTCCGCCAATACCGTAGTGAACGCCAGCGCCCTGCGCTTCTGCCCGCCCGCCAAGAACAGTGCGCGGCCGATGTCACCGGCGACAGTGCTCGGTGCGAACAGGTTCATGTACATCCCGGTGAAGTACGCGCCGAAGAACTGGCTGAACGGTTCCCGAAAACCAAGCGGTCGGGCCAGCATCGTCCAGCGGACCGCGGTAACAACCTGACTCGCGATGTACCCCAGCAGCGCGGCGATGACCCAACCCGGTTGGGCGCGCGCGACCGCCCCCGCGAGCTCGGACAGGTCGGTCTCCTTGAGGAGGACGACCAGCAGTACGACGCTGAGGCCTACCTTCAGCCACGGGGACGACAGCCACCCCCGCGCGGGTTCAGTGCCGGTAACGGCAGCCACGACTACCAGCCGACGGCCTCTCCGCCTTTGCGCGGATCGGACGCTCCTTCGAAGACACCAGCGTCCATGCGCACCGCTTGGATAGCACCCATCGCCGGCACCTCTTTCACAGTGTGCCCGTAGCGCGCAAGTAGGTCCCGGGTCGCGGCCGGTATTCCCGGCTCCACAATCAGCACCGGCGGCATCCACTGGTCGTGGATGCGCGGCGCAGCCACCGCCAGGGTCGCGTCGAGACCAAAGTTGAGGACGTTCAGTAGCACCTGCAGCGTGCCGCTGAGAATCAGTGGGCCGCCCGATCCACCCACCGCCAACACTGCCGCGCCGTCGTGCGTGACGATGATCGGCGCCATGCTGCTGAGTGGTCGCTTTCGCGGGGCGATCGCGTTGGCCTCCGCGCCGACGAGGCCGTAAACGTTCGGCACGCCGGGCTGGGTCGCGAAATCGTCCATCTCGTTGTTCAATATGATTCCGGTGCCCTCCGCAACTACCATCGAGCCGAAACCGGTGTTGATGGTGGTCGTACAAGCTACTGCGTTGCCGTCCGCGTCCATCACCGACAGGTGCGATGTGCCGTGGTCGCGAGCGGCAGCCGGCGTCTTGGCTGCCGAGCTGCCGTACGCCTTTTGGTTCAGGGTCTGGGTCGCCTCGATGCGTTGGCGCAGGGCGGCCGTGTTGTCTGGAGACAGCAGGCGCTGTACCGGGACCGACACCGCATCCGGATCCCCGTACAACTGCGCACGGTCCGCAAACGCGTGCTTCATCGCCTCCGCGAGGAGGTGAGTGTACGCCGGCGAATCGCGTCCGAGCGAACGCAGGTCATCGCTGCGCAACATGCCGAGGACTTCGAGGAGGATGCCGGCCGAGCTGGGTGGAGGCATAGCGTACACGACATCGCCGTCGTACGCCGTCTGCAATGGCGTACGCCACGTGGGGCGATAGCTCGCCAAGTCTGACTCGGTCAGTACCCCGCCGGCGGCGCGGGCGCTGCGCACGATGCGTGCGGCGATGTCGCCGCGGTAGAATGCCTGTGGTCCGTTGCGGGCGATCCGCTCCAACGTCACCGCGAGCTCGGGTTGGCGCAGGGTTGCGCCGGCGACGAGCGGTGCACCATCGGGGTGCAGGAAGGTGTGAGCCAACGCGGGAGCGGCCCGCAGGCCGGCGAGATTTTGCGCGATCTCCTTCGCGAGGTGTGCGCCGACTGGGAAGCCGTCTCGGGCAAGTTGAATCGCGGGCTGCATGACCGTCGCCAGCGGCAGCTTGCCATAGCGCTGCAGCGCCGCGCTCAAGCCGGCCACCTCGCCGGGAACCGCAACGGCGAGGCTGCCGTGCAGGCTCAGCTCCGGTGCCACCTTCCCGTCGCGCACGAACATGTCGCGCGACGCGGCGGCCGGCGCGACCTCGCGGTAGTCCAAAGCCACTGCGCGCCGGTCGCGCGCCAGATAGATCAACATGAAGCCGCCGCCCCCAATGCCGCACGAGGAGGGGCTGACCACGCAGACGGCGAAGGCCGTTCCCACCGCTGCATCCACGGCGTTGCCGCCGTGTTTCAAGATCTCGACACCGGCTTGCGATGCGAGCACGTGCTCCGCGGCCACCATCCCGTGCGGCGCCCACGCGGCGACCGCGCGCTGCGGGACGCCGCCGAGCAGCGCAACCAGGGCCGCCAGCATCCAGATCGTTTGTGTGCCGGATTTCATCGTGCGCGACGGGTAGCGGCTTTCTAAACGGCTGCGCCGGCTGACGCAAGCCACTGCCCAAGCCGCCGCCTTTGGATGCCATGACGGACTTGGTGTATGGTGCCGCGCATGCGTCGTGAGATTACGCGGATCTTTTCGAACAGTATTGCGGTCAAGCGCCAGTTCCTGCGTGAGAACCTGGCCACGCTCGTCGAAGTGATTGGCATCGTCACCGCCGCATTGCGGGACGGCCACAAACTGTTGCTCTTTGGCAATGGCGGTAGCGCTGCCGACGCGCAGCACATCGCGACTGAGTTCGTCGGTCGCTTCAAGATCGAGCGCACACCGCTGGCGGCGATCGCACTGACCACCGATACCTCGGCGCTGACCGCCATTGCCAACGATTACGGCTACGCCAATGTCTTCGCGAGGCAAGTGCGCGCCCTCGGACGTGCAGGGGATGTGGCGTTCGCCATCTCAACCAGCGGCAACTCTGCCAACGTGCTGCGCGCCGTCGCGGCGTGCCGCCGCCTTGGCATCACGACGGTCGCGCTCACCGGCGGTAGCGGTGGAAAGCTCGCCCGAGCTACCGATTGGGTGCTGCGCGTCAGCGGCAGCACCGAAAGCCCGCGCATCCAGGAGACGCACATCCTGGTCGGCCACGTCATCTGTGAGCTCGTGGATGCGCAGCTGTTTCCGACCGCGAGCCCCGCGTCCCGTTAGGCGATGCTAATGAAGCGCACGCCTCCCGCGACACCCAAGCCGCTCGACTTGTCCAAGGTGCGCACGTATCCGCTGCGTGCGCGTCGCAGCATCGTGAAGACGCCGCTACTTGCGACGCCGCCACGGCCGGGCATGCGCCTCACCGACTTTCTCAGCGGTCTGCCGAACATCCTCGCGGCAAGGGACTTCCGCGCCGTGGCGCAGGAGATCGCGAAACGTCACCGCGCCGGCAAGCGCGTGGTACTCGGGATGGGCGCGCACCCGATCAAGGTCGGGCTCGGGCCGTTGATCATCGACCTCATGGAACACGGCGTCCTCTCCGGCGTGGCGATGAACGGCGCGGCGATCATTCACGACTTCGAGTTGGCGTACGCCGGTGAAACATCGGAGGACGTTGCCGCCAACCTCGCTGACGGTCGTTTCGGCATGGCCGAGGATACCGGCCGCTTTCTCAACGAAGCGATCAGCGACGCGCGGGATGATGAAGGGCTCGGCGCCGCCGTCGGCAACGCCATCCGGCGCGCCCGCCTGCCGCACGCGCGCGTGAGCATCCTGGCTGCAGGGGCGCGCCTGCACGTACCGGTGACCGTGCATGTCGCGATCGGGACGGACATCATTCACATGCACCCGTCGGCAGACGGCGCGGCGATCGGCGCCGCCAGCTTGCGCGACTTCCGAACACTCGCCGCCGTCGTCGGCGGATTGCATGGCGGCGTGTTCATCAACCTCGGTTCCGCGGTGCTGATCCCCGAGGTCTTCGTCAAGGCCCTCAACCTGGCGCGCAACGTCGGCAAGCGGGTGGACAATCTGCTCACCGTTGACATGGACTTCATCCGTCACTATCGCCCGCAGATGAACGTCGTCCGCCGTCCGACCGCGGGTAGCGGTCGCGGCTACCAGTTCACCGGGCACCACGAGATCATGTTCCCGCTGCTGTGCGCCGCGATCCTAGAATACCTGCGATAGAGACTGCTGTGGCGCCTACCTCTGGTAGTGGGTCGACAGTGCGGGACCGGCAAGCACTGGTGTCGACGCTGTCGGCTGCTCGGCGACCTGGGCTTGAAACCACGCAGCAAGGCCGAGCTGACGCTGAACGAGTATCTGGAGCCGCGCGCGGGTCGTGCAGCGTGAGGCTTGCGCGAGTGCTCTGTGGCGTATATCCAGCGTGTATCCGTCCGATGGAGGGTCAAATGCGCGCACAACTCGCCAAGTGGGGCAACAGTCTTGCGGTTCGGATTCCGAAGACCGTGGCCCGCGAAGCCGGCTTCGCGGCAGGTACTACGGTGGAGATGACTGCGGCTGACGGGAGCGTTCTCATTGCACCGGCAGCCGTGCACTACAGCTTGCGGGAGCTGGTGGCCCGCATCACGCCGAAGAACCGGCATGGCGAAACCGACTGGGGTGGTCCTGTTGGACGGGAGCACTGGTGATGCCGCGCTACGTTCCCGACCGTGGTGACATCGTGTGGTTCACGTTTGATCCTCAGGCGGGTCGGGAGCAGGCAGGCCGGCGTCCCGCTCTCGTGTTATCGCCGGCGCTGTACAATCGGCGCGCGAGCCTTGCGCTCGTGTGTCCGATCACCAGCCACATGAAGGGATACCCGTTCGAGGTGCGATTGCCGGAGGGGCTGCCCGTTGCTGGCGTTGTGTTGGCCGACCACGTGAAGAGCGCCGACTGGCAAGTGCGGCGCGCACGCCTCGCAGGCAAAGCAACGGACAGCGTTCTGCTGGAGGTGACCGCCAAGCTACGGCCCTTGCTCGCGATGTAGGTGCGCGGCGAGGGGCAATGACTGCGCTGCCGCCCCCCTGCAAGGACACTACACAAGGCGGCCGGCAGGGTGGGCGTGTGTCGGCAGCCCGACGCGCGTCGGCTCGCGCGCCGCGGTGCGTTAGCGCCGGATTTTGGGGGCGTCTGGGCGCGGTTTACACCCCGAAACCCTTGTGCTAGCTGTCTCGGCTAGCCCCCTTAGTTTCAGGAGGTCCCATGTCCGGCCATTCCAAGTGGAGCTCGATCAAGCATAAGAAGGCGATCAAGGACGCCAAGCGCGGCAAGCAGTTCACCAAGTACATCAAGGAGATCACGGTGGCGGCGCGGATGGGCGGTGGCGACATCAACGCCAACCCACGCTTGCGCACCGCGGTCACCACCGCCCGTGCCAATAGTATGCCCGCCGACAATATCGACCGTGCCATCAAGAAGGGTACGGGCGAGCTGGAAGGCGTGCACTATGAAGAGGTGAGCTACGAGGGCTATGGCCCCGGCGGTGCGGCGATCATGGCGAGTACGGTCACCGACAATCGCAACCGCACCGTGTCCGAGCTGCGCCGCGTCTTCGAGAAGCACGGCGGTAACATGGGCGCAGCCGGCTGCGTCGCGTGGATGTTCAGCAAGCGCGGCGTCATCACCGTGGAACACGGCAAGGCCGAGGAAGAGCGGTTGATGGAAATCTCCCTCGAAGCCGGGGCCGATGACGTCAAAGATTTGGGCGACATCTTCGAGGTCGATACGACGCCTGAAGACTTCGAGGCGGTGAAGACGGCTCTCCAGGATGCCGGTGTCGAGACCGCTAGTGCCGAGGTCGCTATGGTGCCGCAGAACACGGTGAGTGTGACGGGCAAGGACGCCGAACAGACGATGAAGCTGCTGGAGGAGCTCGACGACCACGACGACGTGCAGAGCGTGGCGTCGAACGCCGACATCCCGCAGGAGGAGATCGAGCGGCTCAGCGCGGCGTGACGGACGTGAAGCGTTCGGCGTGAAGCGTGAAACGTAAGAGGGGAGCTGAAGACGTCGATACGTCTCTTTCCCTCCTTGGAGTGGCGGATGCGGGTGTTGGGGGTGGACCCTGGAACGGTGGCCACCGGATGGGGCGTGATCGACCAGGCCGGGCAGCGTCTGACGTACGTTGCCGGCGGCGTGATTCGATCGCGTGGCCCGCTGCCACAACGCTTGGCGCGTGTCTATGAAGAGACGTGCCGGATCCTCTCCGAGTTCGCGCCCGGTTGTGTGAGCCTCGAGAAGACATTCGTCGGCGAGAACGTGCAGAGTGCCTTTCGCCTCGGTGAAGCGCGTGGCGCCATTCTCGTGGCCAGCGCTCAGGCCGCTGTTCCAGTGACCGAATACAGTCCCGCGGAGATCAAAGTCGCCGTTGCCGGCAATGGCCGCGCCGCCAAGGAGCAGGTCCAGATCATGGTGGCGCGGTTGCTCTGTCTGACCGCTGCGCTCGCCGGCGACGAGGCCGACGCGCTCGGCGCAGCCATTTGTCATCTGCACACGCACAGCTTCACGGCGCGCGTCAGCGACGCGGATGGACGCCGCGCCGGTGCGCTCTCCGCCCGCGTGCGGGTCAGGGTGCGGGGATGATCGCCCAGCTCGCCGGCTCCCTCGCCTACAAATCGCCCGAGCACCTCGTGGTCGATGTGCAAGGCGTCGGCTATCAGGTGTTGGTGTCGCTCAACTCGTTCTACCGTCTGCCCGAGCCGGGCGCTCCCGTCCGCCTGATCATCCACACGCACGTCCGCGAGGACGCGCTGCAGCTCTACGGCTTCATCGATCGTGAGGAGAAGGAGCTGTTCTTGTTGCTCACCAGCGTGTCCGGCATCGGCCCGCGGCTGGCGCTCAACATCCTCTCCGGCACGCCGACGAACGAGCTGCTGGAAGCGCTCGAGGCCGGCGACCTCGTGCGCCTAGTGGCGATCCCTGGCGTCGGGAAGAAGACCGCCGAGCGCCTCGTGCTGGAGCTGCGCGACAAGATCAAGCTAGTGCGCAGCGCGCGCACCGCCGATGGCGGACAGCCGGTGACCGGCCTCGAAGGCGAGGCGGTCTCGGCTCTCGTGAATCTCGGGTACCGGCGCAACGAAGCCGAGCGCGCCGTGAAGGTGGCCTGCGCTGCCGGTGCCAGTGATCTCGAAGCCGTCATCCGCACGGCGCTGAAGCGAGTCGGTGCATGACCCCACCCGACGATCGGCTGGTCGACCGCAGCCCGGCCGAAGATGACGTCGTTCTCGATACCACCCTGCGCCCGCCGTCGCTCGGCGAGTACGTCGGACAGGAAAGCGTGAAGGCGAATCTGCGCGTCGCCATCGACGCCGCCAAGGGACGGAGTGAGAGTCTCGATCACCTGCTGCTCTACGGCCCGCCGGGTCTCGGAAAGACCTCGCTGGCGCACATCATCGCGCGCGAAATGGGCGTGAATATCCGCTCGACCGCTGGCCCGGTCATCGAGCGGCCCGGCGATCTCGCCGCGATCCTCACTAACCTCGAAGCCGGCGACGTCCTGTTCATCGATGAGATCCACCGCCTCAGCCACGTCGTCGAGGAAATTCTTTACCCAGCGATGGAGGACTACCAGATCGACGTGATCATCGGGCAAGGTCCCTCGGCGCGCTCGATCAAGCTCGACCTCAAACGCTTCACACTCATCGGTGCGACGACGCGTGCCGGGTTACTGACTTCGCCGCTGCGCGATCGTTTCGGCGTCAGCTTCCGCCTCGACTTCTACAACCCGGACGAGCTCGCGACCATTGTGCGACGTTCGGCGCGCATCCTCGATGTGCCGATCGATGACTCGGGTGCGCTGGAGATCGCGCGCCGCGCGCGGGGCACGCCGCGCATCGCCAACCGTCTGCTGCGCCGCGTGCGTGACTTCGCGCAGGTGCGCGCCGAAGGATCCATCTCGCAGGAAGTCGCCGACCAGGCGCTGAAGCTGCTCGAGGTCGATCAACGCGGCTTCGACAAGATGGACCGCGCCATCTTGCTGACCATCATCGACAAGTTCAGCGGCGGCCCGGTAGGCGTCGAGACGCTCGCGGCGGCGGTCGGCGAAGAGCGCGATACGATCGAGGACGTCTACGAACCGTTCCTCATCCAGGAGGGCTACCTCAGCCGCACACCGAAAGGTCGGATGGCGACCCCGCTGGCGTTCGCGCACTTCGGCAAGACGCGCAGCGCGCAGTCGGCGCAGGGAAAATTGTTCGGTAGATGATGGGAGACTTTGGACGGGTACTCATCCTCTTCGGAGTCGTCCTGATCGGCGTCGGGGCGCTACTCACTCTCGCGGGCAAGATTCCATGGCTGGGCAAGCTGCCGGGCGACATCTACTACAAGAGCGACCACGTGGCCGTCTACTTCCCGCTCGCGACCTGCATCATCATCAGCATCGTGCTCAGCTTGCTGTTCTACCTGTTCCGGCGCTAGGACCTGCGGTCAGCATCATTTCTATGGCCCGCTCCCGTTGGTCGCTGATGAGTGCCAAGTCCGACAGGCTGGTAGTCGAGTCCACTCGCTGAAGACCGACGATGGGCATCGACGGCAGTTGCGATCCTCGCTTCACCCCGGTGCGCGATGCGTTTCGCGAGAACTTCGCCAGTCGGGGCGAGCTGGGTGCGGCGGTAACCGTGACCGTCGACGGGGAAACAGTGGTGGACCTCTGGGGTGGCGTTGCTGACCGAATCAGCCAGCGTCCGTGGACGCACGACACGATGGTGGTCGTGTTCTCGTGCACCAAGGCGGCAACCGCGCTGTGCGCGCACATGCTGGAGGCGCGCGGTGCGCTGGATCTGGATGCGCCGGTGGCGCGCTACTGGCCCGAGTTCGCCGCGGCGGGCAAGGCGCACATCCCCGTCCGCATGCTGCTCAATCATCAAGCCGGTCTCGCGGCCGTCGACCAGCGCCTCACCGTCGAGTCGGTGTACAGCTGGGGCACGATGACGGCCGCGCTCGCCGCGCAGGCGCCACACTGGGAGCCCGGCAGTGCGCACGGCTATCACGCCGTGACGTTCGGCTTCTTGGTCGGTGAAGTGGTGCGTCGTGTCAGCGGCAAGTCGCTCGGCGTCTTCTTCCGCGACGAGGTTGCGGGACCCCTCGGGCTGGACTTCTGGATCGGCTTGCCCGAAGCGCTGGAAGCCGGCGTCGCGCCCATTCGCATGGCGCCGCTGACGGGTGAGACCACGCCGGTCGTGCGCGCGATGGCCGACCGCCGCACGCTCACCTCGAAGGCGTTCATGAACCCGCCCGCTTTGATGACGGCCCGCGAAGTCAACGCGCGCCCCTTTCACGCCGCCGAGGTGCCCGCCGCGAACGGCGTCACCACGGCCCGCGCCCTCGCCGGGATGTATACGCCGCTGGCATGCGGTGGCCGCCGTGGAGCTGTCGAACTGGTCGACCGCGACACACTGCACGCGATGGCTACGGTCGAGTCGGAAGGTGACGACCGCGTGTTGCTATTGCCTACGCGCTTCGCCTCCGGCTTCATGAAGAGCATCGACAACCACCCGCGCGACAGCGCCATTCTCGGCCCGAACCCTGCGGCCTTCGGTCACGCTGGCGCCGGTGGCTCTATCGGCATGGCCGACCCGACGGCGCGCGTGGCGATCGGCTACGTCATGAACCAGATGGGAGCAGGCGTCTTGCTGAACGCCCGTGGGCAGGAGCTAGTCGACGCAGTCTACGCTAGTCTTGCTTGAAGCAGTACGACAACCGGAGGGAACGCGATGAGTATCGCCAAAGTTGATTCAATCGAACTCTATTACGAAGAGCACGGCAGCGGCGATCCGCTGCTGCTGATCATGGGGCTGGCCGCCGACTCGATGGCGTGGCTCTTCCAGATTCCCGACTTCTCCAAGCACTATCGGACCATCGTGTTCGACAACCGCGGCGTTGGGCGGAGCTCGAAGCCGGCGGGTCCGTACAGCATCCATCAGATGGCGGACGATGCGGCCGGGTTGCTCGACGTCATCGGCGTCGCGCGCGCCCACGTCGTCGGTGTGTCGATGGGCGGGATGATCGCACAGGAGTTGGCGCTGCGGCATCCGCAACGTGTGCGTGGTCTGGTCCTCGCCTGCACGTATCCCGAGCCCGACGCGGACATCGAACGCCAGCGCGAGTTCTCGGTCGGACAATTGGGTGGCAAGGTCACCTCGGGCGGCGACGTTCAGATCGATTTGACGGCGCTCGATCCCATGGCGTTCTTTCAGCAACTGCTGCCGCTGGCGTTCAATCAGGAGTTCATCGAGAAAGAGCTGCCGAAGATCATGCCGTTGTTTGCCGGTGCACTGCAGTACGGCTTCAGTATGGAGGCGGTCCTGGGACAGGTCGCGGCGGTGATGAGCCACAAGGCTACGGACCGGTTGCATCAGATCAAGTCGCCGACGCTGGTTATCACCGGTGACGCTGACCGCCTGGTGCCGCCGGCGAATTCCGACGTCCTGGCCAAACACATCACGGGCGCACGGCTGGTGAAGGTCCCCGGCGGCAGCCACGGCTTCAACTTCGAAACGCCGGAGACGTTCAATCGTGAAGTACTCACGTTCCTCGCCAGTGTGCGTGACTAGCAGTGGCCCTTACTTCTGAGCTGAAAGCTGATAGCTGACGGCTGAGAGCTGATATCCGAGGAGGTTCCGATGATCGAAGGATTCAAGTGCATCATGCTACCGATCGATTTTTCCGAGCACTGCGATCGGGCGGCTGAGTATGCCGCGTGGTTTGCCCGCATGTCCGGTGCGCCACTGCACGTCGTGCACGTGATCGGGAACCCTGCCGATCCGATCTACGAACCGATCGAGGTCGTCCACTGGGATCTCGTGTCGCACGCCGAGAAGAAGGCGCGAACGTTGCTGGAAGCCACCGCGCAGCGCTGCTTGCCGCCCGACGTTGTTCGCGAGTTCCACGTCTTCGATGGTGATCCGTACGCCAAGCTGATCGCCGCAGTCGAATCCATCAAGCCTGACCTGATCGTGATGTCGAGTCACGGCCGCAGTAGCATCGGCCATCTGCTCATCGGCAGCGCCACGGAGAAGATGGTGCGCCACGCGCCGTGTCCGGTGTTCGTCGTCCGCCGCGGCGACTGACGCGGGTGGCAGTGGCCGACTATCCGATAGTCGTGTTCGCGGATGGCGCCGCGAAGGGTAACCCCGGTCCGGGTGGCTGGGGCGCCGTGATCGTTACGCCGCAGGGCCACGTCACCGAGCTGGGCGGCGGCGTTGCGCACACGACGAACAATCAGATGGAGCTGACGGCGGTCATCGAAGCGCTCAAGCGCCTGCGCGCCGTCACCGGGCCGGTCGCGGTCCATACCGATTCGACATACGTCATCCGCGGCATCACCCAGTGGATCCATGGATGGAGAAAGCGCGGCTGGAAAACTGCCGAAGGCACCCCGGTGCTGAACCGCGAATACTGGGAGGCACTCTCCGCCCTGGTGACGGCACGCGGTCGTGCCGGTCACATCGCGTGGCACTATGTGCGCGGCCACACCGGTGTGCCGGGCAACGAGCGCGTCGACGAGATCGCCAGCGAGTTCGCTACCACCGGGCGCGTCGATCTCTATGACGGACCGCTGATACGCTACCCGATCGCGATTCTCGATGTCCCCGAGGACACCACGCTCCCCGAGCGCAAGCCGGGCGGGTCCAGCGGAAAGAAGCAACCGCCGCATTCGTACCTCAGCGTCGTCGATGGCAAGCCGATGCGCCACGCCACCTGGCCCGACTGTGAGCGCCGCGTGAAAGGACGCTCGGGCGCGCGCTTCAAGAAGGCCGCGAGCGCCGCGGACGAGGCGGCCATCCTGCGTGCCTGGGGATTTTCACCGGACGATCTCTGAACGACATGGCTCGCTTCGCACGAGCGACGGTGCCGTCGTCGGAGGATCGCCCGGCTGCGGTAGCGAACCACAGCGGCGTGTGGTGCGTGCTGGCACTCGCGTGGATCGCGGTCGTGGTCGCTGTGCGCTATGCGGAGCCGATCTCCGATGGCGACCTCTTCATTCACCTGCGCTACGCCGAGCAGATGCTCGAGCGTGGCACGCTCCGCATCGATCATACCCTCTATTCTTGGACCCCAACGACGAACGACACGATCTACTGCGTGTGGGTTGGCGAGCTGCTGCTCTGGTTCTTGCGCGAGCATGCCGGCATGTGGAGCCTGTTCGCACTGCGCTATGCCGTCGTGGTCAGCGTGCTGGCGCTGCTGTGGACGTATGCTCGGCGTGCCGGTGTTGCGAAGCGGCCGCTGACGTACGTCGTTCTGCTCGTAGTGGCCGTGGCCTCACGTGCGGGCACGTTGATCAAACCGGACCTGTTCTCCTTCTTCCTCCTTCAGCTATTGGTGGGCGTCTACTTTCGCGCCAAGCTGGCCGCGCTCCGCGGTGATGATCCGCGCCCTTGGCTGTACGCCGCGCCCGTCATTGTCCTGCTGTGGGTCAACACGCACGGCGGCTTCATCCTGGCAGCGCCGGTATTACTCGCCGCGGCGCTGGGTGAGCTGATCAATGTGCGCGCGGCGCCGCGAGTCGCGCTCGGGGCTCGCGGGGTGCGACACCTGCTGATCAGCTGGGGCCTGTGTGGTGTGGCTGTCATGCTGACGCCCTACGGGCCGCGCTATCCGGCGCAGCTCATCAACTACTTCGCGCTGCGCACGACGCGTCCGGGCGAGGCGTGGAACACCGCCTATCAGTCGATCTTCGCATTCGGCGCCGCGGCGCACTTCGTCCCGCTCCTCGCCGTCATGGCCGGGACCGTGCTCGTCTTGCTCGCCACCGCGGACGAGAAGCGGCGGTGGCGGTGGCCGGCGGACTGGGCGGTGCTGCTCACCAACCTTGCCTGTGTGCCGCTGTTCGTTGTGTACGTGCGCTCGACCTATGTGTGGCCGGCAGTGTTCGGCTACAGCGCACTCTACTTGGCTGCCGCACGCCGGGGCCGTGCACGCCTGGGGCATCCGCTGCTGGCCTACGCCGCGGCCGGACTGATCATTGGATTGGGCGGCCGCGCGATGCACGACGCCTGGCGCCGGCCGACGTCCGGGAGTTGGCTGGGCTTCGGCATCAGCTACGTCAATCCGGTGATGGAGGCCGAGTATCTGGCACAGCAACACCTCGGCCCGCGCCTCTACAACATCTTCGACTCCGGGAGCTATCTGTTGTGGCGGCTGTATCCGCAGTACGAGGTGATGACCGACTCGCGGTTCTTTCCCTACGTCGCGTGGTTCGACGAGCAGTATCGCTTCACGAACGGCG
>JBGQHM010000102.1:0-17853 GCA_041497995.1 Binatia bacterium
CGTTTGTGGAACCAGATCCACTGCTCGGGGTAGCGGCGGATCATCGCTTCGATGATGTCGCTGCACCGCTGCGTGTTGGCGCGGATGTCGGCGTCGCGGTCGCCCGTCGATACCAGTTCTACTTCAGGAAGGATCTCGACACGGTGGCGCGCGCTCTCCCCTTCTCGAATCAGGAAGACCGGGTAGATGGGCGCCTTGGTGAGCATCGCTAAGCGCGCAGCACCCGGTGTCGTGCAGGCCGGCTTGCCGAAGAAATCCACGAAGACGCCGAAGCTCTGGGTTTGGTTCTGATCCGACGGGATCACGAGGATGCCGTGCTGCTTGAGCGCACGCAGGGCTCCCTTCGCAGCCGCCTTTTTCTTGATCGAGCGCGTGCCCGCAGCGCTGCGTATGTCGGTGATCGCCCGATCAAAGATCGGGTTGTGCATCGGGCGATGCACCAAAGTGACCGGATGCCCCAGCAGCCCGTGCAGGTAGGCGAGCAGCTCCCAGTTGCCGAAGTGCGCTGTCGCGATGATCGCGCCCTTCTGTTCAGCCGTGGCAATAGCGCGATCCCACGCCGCACGGTCGGCGAAGGTGGCCACCTCCGGCAACGACGTCGCGGTCAACTGTGGGAGGTGGCAGAACTCGGCGGCGACGCGTCCGAGATTGCGGCAACTCGCGCGCAGGATGCGGCGGCGCTCGGCGAGACTGCGTTCCGGGAAGGCGATGGTGAGGTTGAACAGGGCGATGCGGCGATCACGGAAGTCGAAGAGGTAAAACAGCTCGCCAAGCCATGCACCCAGACGGAGTGCCGTCGCGCGCGGCACGCCCGCGAAGAGAGCAAATGCGGCACGAAAGACGGCGTACTCGACGTGGTACGAGAAGCGGACGGGCGCTGCGGCCGCGCGCTCTGGTTCGGCCGCCGTCATCGGTCAGACTTGTACGACGGAAAACCCGTGATTGAGATCACGGGTGTTGGGACACCGGTCGCGCCGCGTGGCGGCTACACCGCTGCCTGGTGCTGCTGGGGTTCCCCAAAAGCGGCGCGCTCTTTGGCAAGCAACTCGGCGTAGACCTGGCGATCGATCTCGCGATAGCGCTCCAGCGCTTCATTCATGCGCTCCACTCCGCCGTCGGCGGCCGCCAGCTCCTCCAACTTCGCCTTGATCCAGGAGATGTGCCACTTCTCGTCCTTGGTGACCTCGCTCAGTACTTCGAGGATCTCGGGCGCCACATTCGGACGGGCCGCGTGCTCGACGTAGCGCTGGTACGCGCGTTCCTCGACCACCACCGTCAAGGCAAGGATGTCGATCAAATTGCGCGGCACGACCCGCAGGCCGATGCGATTCTGGTAGCCATCGGCGATTCGGGCCGGCGCACCCCCGGCATCGTTGATGCGCTTGGTCCAGAGTGCAGCGTGGCGTGTCTCATCCGCCAAGTGGAGCGACAGCTTGAGCTGGGAATCCGGATCCTCCAAGTGCGACATGAGGCGAAACAGCAGATTCGCGCCCCGCAGCTCCGCGTCGCGGTAGTAATTCATGAGTAGGATTGTTCGTGGATCGGCAGCCATGTCCTCCTCCTTATCCGCGCCCCGGCGCCACTGCGTCGGTGGAGGTATATTGAATATCCCTATCCAGATCAAGGTGAGGCAGCGGCTGGCGCCGCCACCGGCGGTGCCACCACACCCATTCCGCAGGGTTTCTACGGATTTGAGACGCGAGCGCCAGGTTGAATTGGCGCGTCAACGCGGCGATGTCGGCGCGCTGCTCGCCGCTCCGCTCAATCACGAACGGCGGACAAACGGTGATACGGTGTCCACCTTGGCCGCGGCGCTGGATGAAAACCGCGGTCGCCGGAAGGTCACGCCGGATGGCGAGCGATGCAGCAGCCGCCGGCGTGCGGGCTAGTCGGCCGAAAAACGGTACGGAGACCGACGGCGCGTGCGTGTCTTGATCGATCACCATCGCTAGCAGCGCGTTCGATGTGAGCGCCTTGAGGATCTGCCGCGCCGCATGCGGACTCTCGCGCAGGATCGTCTCGACCCCCTGGCGCTTGCGGAAATCGACCAGTAGCTGATTCAGGCGCTGGGCATACACGCGTCGCGTGATCGCCGCGACTGGACATCCGCTCCACGCAAAGTAGGCACCCAGCAACTCCCAATTGCCGATGTGCCCGGTGATGATCATGGCGCCCTTACCTGCAGCGAGGATGGCCCGCGCGTGTTCCCACCCGTCGACTTCGAAATACTCATCGCGGCGGGCGCGGATTTCCTCGATCTTGGCGAGCTCGCAGAAGCAGCGTGCGATGTTGATGAACGACGCCCGTGCCAGGTGCTCGCGCGCGGTGGGGCTCAGCTCGTCGCCGAACGCCACCTGAAGGTGTTCGAGAGCGAGACGGCGCGGCTCACGCAGCGTGCGGTAGAGGAGCGCGCCGGTCCATTCGCCGACGGCGAGCGCCCGGTCGAGCGACAAGCGCCCAAGCGCCCAGAGACCCCAGTGCGCAGCGAACGTCCTGGCCGAGGTCTTGAGACGGCGTGACAGACGACGCAGGCGCAATGCCCCTCGCGACAGGTAGCGGAGTGGATTCCTCATTGCTCAACGCGCGTATCGCTTCTGGCTTGTGGCGTATGGCTGAAGAGAACGGCCGATGGGCATCCGCCGTCTGCTCCGCCCTATACCACTCCGGCGCGCAGCAGATCGTGCAGATGGATGATGCCGGCCGGTTTCCGGCTGCCTCCCGCCAATACGAACAGCGACGTGATGCTCAGTCGTTCCATCACCGCGACTGCCTGTTCGGCAAGTGCTGAAGCGTCGACCGTCTTCGGATTGCGCGTCATGATATCCGCCGCCGTCGTGGCACGGATGTCGTCGACGCGCTCCAGCGCACGGCGCAGGTCACCGTCGGTAATGACGCCCAGCAGGACGCCGGCGCCATCGGTGACACCGGTAACACCGAGCCGCTTGCCGGTGATCTCCAGCAGCGTCTCCTGAAATGGCGTACTCAAGCGCACCAACGGCAGCGCCTCACCCGTGTGCATGAGATCCTGGACCTTCTGCAGGCGGCGCCCCAATGCTCCGCCGGGATGGAGGACCGCAAAGTCCTGGGGCCCGAATCCCCTGCGGCCGAGCAGGGCGACTGCCAACGCGTCGCCGAGCGCTAGCGCCGCCGTCGTGCTCGCGGTCGGCGCGAGGCCCATCGGGCACGCTTCCTCGGCGACGCTGACGTCAAGGAGCACGTCGGCACTGTGCGCAAGCGTCGAGGTCGGGTCACCCGTCAGTGCAATGAGCGGCAGCTCCTGGCGCTTGATGAGCGGTATCAAGCGGACCATCTCATCCGTCTCTCCGCTGCTCGACAGTGCAATCACGACGTCACCCTTCATGAACACGCCTGCATCACCGTGTGCGGCCTCGGCTGCGTGTAGGAACAAGGCCGGGGTGCCGGTGCTGGTGAGTGTCGCAGCGATCTTGCGGCAGATGAGTCCTGACTTGCCCATTCCCGTAACCACCACCTTGCCTCGGCAGGATTCCAGGAGGTCGAGCGCGCGATCGAAACGACCGTCAAGGCGGCTAGCCAATGCCGCGACGGCCCTGGCTTCGATGGCCAGGACGCGTCGCGCTTCGCGCACGCCTTCGCTCTCACGGACGCGGCGGACCGCGGGTGGCCGCCTAGCTTTCTTTGGCAATGGCATCGATGCGCTTCAACTCTCGCAGGAGGGCTTCCAACTCATCGAGCCGATATGAGTTCGGCCCGTCGCTGAGCGCGTGCTCGGGGTCCTCATGCACCTCGAGAAACACGGCGTGCACGCCGGTCGCAACCGCCGCACGTGCCAGCACGCGGATGAACTCGCGCTGACCACCCGACACGGTCCCCTGCCCGCCCGGCAACTGCACGCTGTGACCGGCGTCGTACACCACCGGGTAGCCGAACTGCCCCATGATCGCCAGCGACCGCATATCCACGACCAGATTGTTGTAGCCGAAGGCAAAGCCACGCTCGGTGACCATGAGCTGCCGGTTGCCGGTGCTCGCCAACTTCTCGAGGACCGGCCCCATATCTGCGGGCGCGAGGAACTGTCCCTTCTTGACGTTCACGGGTTTACCCGCTCGGGCAACTTCCAAGAGGAAGTCGGTTTGTCGGCACAGGAAGGCCGGCGTTTGGAGGACATCCGCGACTTGGGCGACGCGCACCGCTTGGTCGCGCTCGTGCACGTCCGTAACCACCGGCACACCGATCTCACGTTTCACTTCGGCGAGAATCTCCAGCCCGCGCTCCAGGCCGGGTCCGCGGTACGAGCTCAGCGACGTGCGGTTGGCCTTGTCGAAGGACGACTTGTAGATGAACGGTACGCCGACACGTTCTGTCATGGCGCGCAGCTGGGACGCGTGGCGCAGCGCGTGCTCACGGCTCTCGATCACGCACGGCCCGCCGATGAAAACGAACGGGCGCCGGCCACCGAGGCGCAGCTGCCCAACAGCGACTTCCCGCGATCGCGGCATCTCAGTTCCGAATCAAAGAAGGGACTGGAACCACAGATGAACACCGATGGACACAGATTCGATCCTCCAAGAATTCTTATCGGTGTTCATCCGTGGTTGCATTTTCTTGTCTCTTCACCGTGAGACCGCGCTCAGTAACGGCGTCTGTGCCGAATCGCTCTTGTGTTGCAAGGCCGCCCGAATGAAGCCTTTGAACATCGGGTGACAGTCGAGCGGCCGCGACTTGAACTCCGGATGAAACTGGCTCGCCAGGAAGAACGGATGGTCAGCCAACTCGATCATCTCCACGAGCGACTCGTCGGGCGACAGGCCGCTGAGGATAAGCCCGTGCTTGGTCAGCGTCTCGCGGTACGCGTTGTTGACCTCATAACGGTGGCGGTGGCGTTCGCTGATCTTGCGCTTGCCGTAGAGGCGGAACGCCAGCGAGTCCTCACGCAGCACGCACGCGTACGCCCCGAGCCGCATCGTTCCGCCCTTGCGCGTCACCTCGCGCTGCTCAGTCATGAGATGGATCACCGGGTGTGGTGTCTGCTCGTTGATCTCGCTGGAGTTGGCTCCATCCAGGCCGCACACGTGCCGCGCATACTCGATCACCGCCATCTGCAGACCGAAGCAGATACCGAGGAACGGCAACTTGTCTTCGCGGGCGTACCGTACGGCGGCAATCTTCCCCTCGGTACCGCGCGGGCCGAAGCCCATGGGCACGAGGATACCGTCGGCCCGCTCGAGCGCCGGCGGTAAGCCCTCCTGCTCGATCTTCTCGGAATCGATGTACTCGACCTCAACCTTGCACTCGTTGGCGATGCCGCCGTGCACCAGGGCCTCGTTCAGGCTCTTGTACGAGTCGGTGAGGTCCACGTACTTGCCGACCATGGCGATGCGCACCGTGTCGCGCGGGTGCTTGATGGTCTGCAGGACCTTCGCCCATTTGGTAAGGTTGGGCGCACCCGTCCACATGTTGAGTTTCTCGACGATACGATCGTCCAACCCTTCCTCGTGGAACACCAGCGGCACCTCGTAGATGCAATCCACGTCTTTGGCGGTAATGACCGAGCTTTCGTCGACGTTGCAGAAGTGAGCGATCTTCGCCTTGATCTTGCGTTCCAAGAAGCGGTCGGTGCGGCACAGCAACAGGTCCGGCTGGATGCCGAGGCCGGTCAGTTCCTTCACACTATGCTGCGTCGGCTTGGTCTTCACCTCGCCGGCGGCGCTGATGAACGGCACGAGGGTCAGGTGGATGTAGAGTACGTTCTCGCGGCCGCGGTCCCAACGAAATTGGCGGATCGCTTCGAGGAACGGCAGACTTTCGATGTCGCCAACCGTGCCGCCGACCTCACCGATCACGACATCGTACCCTTCCGCGGCTTCGAGGATGCGACGTTTGATCTCATCGGTGATGTGCGGGATCACCTGCACGGTGCCGCCGAGGTACTCGCCGCGACGTTCGTTGGCAATGACGCGGTCGTAGACCTGGCCGGTAGTGAAGTTGTTCTTCTGGCTCATGCGCGACGACAGGAAGCGCTCGTAGTGGCCGAGGTCGAGGTCGGTCTCGGCACCGTCATCGGTCACGAACACCTCGCCGTGCTGGAACGGGCTCATGGTGCCCGGATCGACGTTGATGTACGGGTCCATCTTGAAGATGGTGACCTTGAGGTTGCGGCTTTCGAGCAAGGCGCCGATAGAGGCGGACGCCAGGCCCTTGCCGAGGGACGACACGACGCCGCCGGTTACGAAGATGAACTTGGTCCGCTTCCCGTCATTCGCCATCGCCACCCCCTCCTAGCTGGCCCGCGGGTTCGCGGCCAAAGCGCGAGCCCGCTCCAAGTCGTGCGGCGTGTCCACCTCGATCCCAACCGCCGCGGTCTCCGCCACCTTGATTCGAAACCCCCATTCGAGTGCGCGCAACTGCTCCAACTTCTCTGCCCGTTCCAACGGCGTTGGCGCCAAGCGGGCAAAGGTCAGCAGAAAGTCGCGCCGATACGCATACAACCCGATGTGCTTGTAGCCCAACACTCCGTCGCCGCTCCCGTCTCGCCAGTATGGCAACGGGCTGCGCGAAAAGTACAGCGCGTAGCCGTCGCGATCGGTGACCACTTTAACGGCGTTCGGGTTGGCCATCTCGGCGGCATCATGGATCGGGGTCTTCAGCGTCGCCATCGGCAGCGCATCGTCGGCGCGCATTAGTGCAACCGCGGCGTTGACCATCTCCGCTTCCAGAAACGGCAGATCACCCTGCACATTGACGATGAGCTCCGCGTCCAACGTGGCCGCCACCTCGGCGATGCGGTCAGTCCCCGACGCATGATCCGACCGCGTCAGCGCGACGTCACCGCCGAAACCTCGCACCGCGTCCGCGATGCGCGCATCGTCGGTCGCCACCAACACACGATCCACCAACGCAACGTCGCGCGTACGCTCGTAGACGTGCTGGATCATCGGTTTGCCGTCGATCAACGCGAGAGGTTTGCCGGGGAGACGTGTAGACTCATAGCGTGCGGGAACGATGGCGACGACGTGTGAGCCCATAAAAAAGAAAACCCGTAGCCCAGGAGTGGGTTACGGGAGATTCGTATAGCAGAGGTGGCCGGCAAATCAAACTTGCGGCAGCAAGACGAGGTACCGGCTCGGTTGATCATCCGCACGCGATCATCTAACGTCGCCACCCGTGCGCTACCGACAATCACTCATCCCTACATTAAAACAAGACCCGTCAGACGCCGAAGTCATCAGCCACAAGCTGATGGTGCGTGCCGGCATGATCCGGCAGCTCGCCCGCGGCATCTATGACTTCCTGCCGCTTGGGCTGCGCGTCGTGCGCAAGGTCGAGCAGATCGTGCGCGAGGAGATGGACCGCGCCGGCGCGCAGGAGATTCTCATGCCTGCGATTTGCCCGGCCGAGCTGTGGCACGAGAGCGGACGCTGGGACCAATACGGCAAAGAGCTGTTGCGCATGAAGGACCGCTACGAGCGCGACTTCTGCTTCGGCCCGACGCACGAGGAAGTGGTGACCGACATCGTGCGCCGCGAAGTGCGGTCGTACCGCGAGCTGCCCCTCAACCTGTACCAGATCCAGACGAAGTTCCGTGATGAGTTGCGGCCGCGCTTCGGCTTGATGCGTGGGCGCGAGTTCATCATGAAGGATGCCTACTCCTTCCACGTCGACGCCGAGGATCTGAATCGCGAATACCAGAACATGGCGGAAACCTACCGGCGCATCTTTCAGCGCTGTGGTCTCAATACCCGGCAGGTCGAGTCGGACACCGGCGCCATCGGCGGCCGGCGCGCGCACGAGTTTCAGGTGCTCGCGGACTCCGGCGAGGACGCCATCGTCAGCTGCACCAAGTGCGACTATGCCGCCAACGTCGAGAAAGCGGAGATCGGCCTGCGCCCTTCCGCCGGCGCGGCGGCGGCGAATCCACTCAAGAAGGTGCGGACGCCGGAGAAGCGCACCATCGAGGAAGTTGCGGCTTTTCTCTCGGAGCCGCCGGAACGTTTCATTAAGACCCTGCTGTTCACCACCAGCGCCGGCGACACCGTCGCCGCCCTGGTGCGTGGCGACCACGACCTGAGCGAGATCAAGCTGCGGACGGCGCTTGGCGTGGCGTGGGTGACGATGGCCGATGCAGACACCGTGCAACGTATCACCGGTGCCGCCGTCGGATTTGCCGGGCCCATCGGCCTCGGCATTCGGGTCGTTGCGGATGAAGCGCTCCGCGGCATCACCGGCGCCGTCACGGGCGCCAATGAAACGGATCATCACCTCGCCGATGTGAGCCAAACGCGCGACTTTCCCAAGGCCGAGCTCGCCGACTTGCGACTGGCGCGAGCCGGCGATGCGTGTCCGCGTTGTGACGGCGGGACATTCGACGGCCACCGCGGTATCGAGGTCGGTAACATCTTCTACCTGGGCACCAAGTACAGCGCTCCGATGAAAGCGACGTTCCTCGATGCCGACGGACAGGAGCGGCCCATCGAGATGGGCTGCTACGGCATCGGCATCACCCGCACGGCCGCTGCCGCCGTGGAGCAGTTCCACGACGACAACGGCATCATCTGGCCGCTGCCGCTGGCGCCGGCGCACGTACACATCGTGCCGGTGAATGTGACAGACCAACGCATGCGCGACACGGCAGAGGATCTTTACAACAAGCTGCAGGCGGCCGGGGTCGAGGTGCTGCTCGACGATCGTGAAGAGCGGCCGGGGATCAAGTTCAAGGACGCCGACCTCATCGGCATTCCGTTCCGTCTCACCGTCGGCGCCAAGAGCCTCGAGCGCAACTGTGTGGAGTTCAAACGCCGCGGCGACAAGACCGCGGAAGACATTCCGCTCGCCGATGCGGTCAGCCGCGTCGCCGGGCTCGTCCGCGACGGGCTATCAGTATGAGCTTGCGCTGGCCCTTCGGCATCCGACAGGGCGGCATGCGGAGCCGGCTCATCTTCGCCCTCGACGTCAGCTCGCTCACCGAAGCACTCAGCCTCGTCGAGCGCCTCAATTCCGAAGTCGGCATGTTCAAGGTTGGCAAACAGCTCTTCCTGAACACCGGCCCGCAGATCGTCCACGCCATCCGCGAACGCGGCGGCGAGGTGTTCCTCGATCTCAAGTTCCATGACATCCCGCGCACCGTCGCCAAAGCCGCGGTCGAGACCACTCGCATGGGCGTACGCATGTTCGACGTGCACGCGTCGGGCAGCTTGGAAATGATGCAGCGTACCGTCGCCGAGGTCACCAAGGTCTGCCGCGGCGAAGGGCTGCGGCGGCCCAAAGTCCTCGCCGTAACCGTACTGACGAGTCTCAACCGCGACGACCTCAAGCGCGTCGGTGTGGCCAGCGGTGTTGAGAATCAAGTCGTCCGCCTCGCCCGCCTGTCGATGGATGCGAAGATGGACGGCGTCGTGGCCTCCCCCCAGGAGATCGCGCCGATCCGCAAGGAATGCGGTCGCGGGTTTCTGATCGTCACCCCTGGCGTGCGTCTGCGCGGTGCGACGTGGGAAGATCAGAAGCGGGTCATGACACCCGAAGCCGCGGTGCGTGCCGGTGCAGATTATCTGGTCGTTGGCCAACCAATTCGTGACGCCGAAGATCCGGTGGCGGCGGCGCGCGAAATGGTTGCCGCCATGGAGCGCGGCCTCAGCTCGCCGGACCGGCACAGCCGCACCAGCCTCGAGCCGCCCGAGGTATAACGAGGCACGCTTCCGGCCAACAGGATGGGGGCGCACCTCGTGCGCGTGGCATATGGCGGGTGGCACCTGGTCGGAACGTCGGAGTAGGCTTCAGGCCTCAGACTTCAGGCTTCGGGTTCCGGAACTCCTGAAGTCCGAGGCCTGAAGCCTGGAGCCTGAGGTCCGAAGCCTTGACTGCACCGGAACCACCAGCGACGTATCCCGAGCCACGAGCGCGGGATTGAGGTGACGCAACTTGACTTATCCGCATCGCCTGCCAACCCTCATGCCCATTAGCCTCGCACTGCGTGCGGTGGCGCTCCTGCTGCTCGTCGGCGCGACCCAGTGCACTCCGACAGCGCAGCCCGACGCGCCGCGCTTCCGCCGCGCCGTCGCTCAAACCGCCGCTGCGGCGCGGCGCTTTTTCGAATCCATGGACGCCGCCGGCGAACGTTTGGCTCCCGACCGTCTCGCCGTGCTGGCGCAGTCGATCGCCAGCACTCATGCCCAACCGCTACGGGATGCACGCGCGGCGCTCGACAGCGCGCCACCCCCGCCGGAGTTGCAGGCATTTGCGACACAGCTCCGCGACGCCTTCGGACACGTCGAGCAGGCGTTCGCACATTTCACCGCCAGCGGCGGTGCACCGCAACGCCAGAGCCTCGGTGACGTCCTCGCCACATTGCATCACCTGGCGCGCGCCCAAGAGGGATTCTATGCGCTGCGCGCCGACCTCGTGCCGTTCACCGGTTACTGGCAGCTGCCCAACACGACGATCCCCGATCGGCCGGCACACGGCGCCGACAGTCAGCGCCCGGCAACCGGAGTCATCGACGTTCCTGCAGGCAGCCATCACGGCGGTTTCACTCTCTACGTTCCGGAAACGTACAGCAGCGATCACGCGTGGCCATTGATCATCGCCCTGCATGGCGCCCGCGGGAATGGGCGGGACTTCGTGTGGACGTGGGTGCGTGAAGCAAAGAGCCTGGGGTATCTGGTGGTCGCACCGTCGTCGCGTGGCGACACTTGGACCGCCGACGATGACGTCGGGCTGCTGGAAATCCTGTCGTGGGTGAACGCGCACTACCGGATCGCCAGCCGCCGCGTCTTGCTCACGGGTATGTCTGACGGCGCGACGTACGCCCTGCTGCATGGATTGGCGCATCCGGAAGAATACCGGGCGCTCGCTCCGCTGTGCGGGGTCCTGCACCCGGTCAACGAAGCGTCGGGAAACCTGCGGCGCGCCCGCGGCGTACCGATCTACCTGGTACACGGCGAGCAAGATTTCATCTTCCCCGTGCAGGGTGCCCGCATGGCCCGCGACGCCCTCACGGATGCTGGCGCGCTGGTGGAGTACCGCGAGCTGCCGGAGCTGTCACACACCTACCCGCGTTCGGAGAACGTTCGTATCTTGCGCTGGTTCGAAGCGCTGCCGCCGGGAAGGCCGTGAAGCCGCCACGAGTTTCAGTCGACAGTGCCGTTCGATGAAGATGGGACCCGGACGCGGGTCGGCTTCACACAATAGCTTCCAACGGGCGCACTTCGATACGCCGCCAAGAGAAGGCGGCTACTCAGTGCGAGCGGTTGGGTATGTATTGTCGAGTTATCCTACCGCTCACCCTGAGTAGGCCCCATCTTCTCAGGGGCCGTATCGAAGGGTGCCCGCCGGTCACGACACTTCTGGTGCAAGGCTGACACGGCCCAACTGCAGCTGCGCGATGAACTCGCGGTCGCCTTCCAGAAAATCCAGCGCGCTCAGCTCGGCAATCGGCGTCCATCTCATCTCTGCGAAGCAGTGATTGGCAATCGTGCCCCGGTAGCTCGGGATCGCGAAGAACGTCAGGACAAACGGCGATCGGCCAGGGTAGTGATGCTCGGTGCGCCACAGCGCCGGCCCGACCTCCGCCTCAACGCCCAGCTCTTCCTGCAGCTCGCGGCGCATTCCCTCCTCGAGCGTTTCGCCGGGCTCGACCTTCCCGCCGGGGAATTCCCACTTGCCGGCATGATGGCCGCCAGCGGGGCGTTGGCACACCAGCACCGCGGCGCCGCGTGCGATCACGCCGGCGGTGACTTGAGGGAAGCAATCAGCCATCAGCCTTCAGCCTTCAGCGATCACCAGAACAGACCCTCCCTGCCGCCCGAGCTGACGGCTGAGAGCTGAGCGCTGATAGCTCTCCTCACTGCAACTGCGCCGCCTGGCGTTGCAGGTCCGGCAGCAGATCGCGAATCAGGTGCGCCGCATCGTCGTCCGGGGCCAGACGCAGGTAGCGCTCGAAGTCGTGCAAGGCGGCGGCAAAGCATTCCAACCGCTGGTAGAGAATCCCGCGGTCGCGCAGCTCACGCGGCGTATCCGGCGCCAGCAGCAGAATGCGATCGACGCAAGCCAACGCGCGCACGAAGTCGCTGCGCTGGACATACACCTGCTTGAGGTTGCTCAGCATACGTTCGAGCACCTCCCGCGCCGTCGCCGGCCGAAGCAGCCGCGAGTCGAGCTCGGCTTCATCTCCATAGATCCCACGCAAGCGCTGCGCACACTCCTCGGTGCTGATCACCGTGCCGAAGAAAGGATCGATGATGATCTCGCGGTCGCCAATGTACTTCGCCAGAAAGTGTCCGGGGAAACTGACGCCGTACACCGGTAGATCCACGCGTTGCGCCACCTCGCTGTACACCAGGCTCAGCGAGATCGGGATGCCGGTGCGCCGATCGAGCACGTCGTTGAGGAAGCTGTTGCGCGGATCATAGAAGTCATCGTTGTTGCCGACAAAGCCGCACTCGGCGAAGAGGAAGTGATTGAGCCGGGCGATCTGCTCGACCGGCGCGCGGCTCGAGCCCACCGCCGTGCCTGCGGCCGCGGCCAACTCATCCAGACGCTGCAGGTATACCCCGATCTCCAAGCCGGGGTACTCTTCCTGCGCGATCAGCAAGGCGGCCTCGGCCAGGTTGATGCGATCGTCCGGCCCCGACGCGAGGTCGGCAAATCGTCTGCGCGCGTGACTCATCACAGCTGTCTCCGGTGCTCCGCATAACGTGGGCAGGGACGGTATTGCAATACCTCTTTTGTCTCTGCCCTCTAACTCATTTCGAGTGCGGCCTCGACTTCCATGCGGGCGGTCATATCGGGCTCGCGACGGCGTGCCGCTTCGAGGCCTTGGCGCGCTGCACGGTCGTTGATGACACCAAGTGCCCACGCCGCGTGAGCCCGCACCAACGCCGACGGATCATCCATCACCGCCTGCCGCAACACGCCGACCGCGGCCGGATTCCGCGTGTTCCCCAACGCCACCATGACATTGCGAACGAACCCTTCGCGCCGCGCACGACGAATCGCTCGACCCCGAAAACGGTTTCGGAACTGCGCCTCATTCATCCGCGCCAGATCCGGCAGGAATGGTAGGAGCGCGGCCGCGTCGGGGACACCGCACTCGCGGGCCTGCTTCTCGTTCCACGGACAGACCTCCTGGCACACGTCGCAGCCGAAGATCCAGTTGCCGATCTTTTCGCGCAACTCGCTGGGAATGGCGCCGCGATGCTCGATCGTCAGGTACGAGATGCAGAGGCGCGCATCGAGTACGTAGCCTGGCTTGAGCGCCGCCGTCGGACACAGGTCGAGGCAGCGCGTGCAGGTGCCGCAGTGATCCGCAACCGCGGGGTCCGGCTCGAAGTCGATATCCGTCAGCAGCTCGCCGAGAAAGAAGTACGAGCCGTTGTCGGTGTGCAGAATGTTCGTGTTCTTCCCAAACCAGCCGACGCCCCCCGACGCGGCCCACTCGCGTTCGAGCACCGGGCCGGTATCGACGTAGGGGCGCAGCACCGCGGCGGGCCGGAGTGTGCCGATGTGCGTCGCCAGGGCGCGCAGCTGCTGCGCCACGGTGAGGTGGTAGTCGGGGCCCAACGCGTACGCCGCGATGCGGCCGCGCAGTTGCCGTTGCCAATCGATCGGCGGCACCGGGGGCGGCACATAGCGGTAGCCGACGGTGATCACGCTGCGCACCGGAGGCACGACGCCCCTCGGATCCAGCCGCTGTCTCAGACCGCGTTCGAGGTATCCCATGCCGGCGGCGTTGCCCTGCGCGATCCATCCGCGGACGAAGTCTGCGTGCGCGACCGTGTCGGCACGCGCAAAGCCGCACAGCTGGAATCCGAGGTGGCGCGCCGCGGCACGGATATCTTCCTTCAACCTGCGGTCGGCGGTCGCACGGTACAAGGGCAGCTGCATGTTCGGTGGTGGGTCACATTGATTTGGGGGCGGGGTCATTCTGAGCTGTCCGCATTTCCGCGGCGAAGAATCTTCCAGTGCGGGCAGGGGGAAGATCCTTCGCGCCAGAGATGGCGATGCTCAGGATGACCCCTGCGAACACTATCCAATTGAAAGTGACCCACTACGGCATGTTCCTCTCGGCTTGCGGTGCCCCCAGCGCTAGACTACTTTTCGCCGCGAGTAAATTCCTCGCGGAGGATCAATGGCACCACCACTGCGCAACCTGAAGCTGCTCGACCTTTCCCGGCAGCTGCCCGGCCCATTCTGTTCGCTGATGCTCGCCGATCTTGGCGTCGACGTGCTCGTCGTCGCAGCACCCAACGATGTCATGGGCATCGGCATCCCCCTCATCCAGCGCAACAAGCGCAGCATTACGCTCAACCTCAAATCTCCCGAGGGCAAGCAGATCTTCAACCGCCTCACCGCAGACGCCGACATCATCCTCGAAGGCTTCCGGCCGGGGGTGACGGACCGTCTCGGCATCGACTACGCCAGCATGGCTAAGGTCAACTCGCGCATCGTCTACTGCTCCATCTCCGGCTTCGGACAGGACGGCCCGTATCGCGACAAGGTCGGGCACGACATCAACTACCTCGGCTACGCCGGCGTCCTCGGCGTGTCCGGTGGGGCGGGGAATCCACCGACCGTCATGCCCGTCCAGGTAGCGGACATCGGCGGCGGCGCCCTTACGGCGGTCGTTGGCATTCTTGGCGCACTCATGGCCCGCGAGCACACCGGCCGCGGCCAGTTCGTGGATATCTCCATGATGGACGGCAGCGTCGCCTGGAACGTCTTTCACTCGCTGCTGTACCTCGTCACCGGCCAACAGCCCGAGCGTGGGCGGACGCGCCTCACCGGCCACCATCCGTGCTACGCGGTCTATGAAACGAAGGACGGCAAGTACGTCACCGTCGGCGCCCTCGAAGAACACTTCTGGCGCAACCTGTGTGTCCAGCTGGGTGTCGAGGATTTCATCGCCGACCAATTCGCCGAAGGACCGCGGCGCGAGGAAATGTTTGGGGTGATCCGCGAGAAGTTCAGGGCGAAGACGCAGGCGGAGTGGCTCGCCCAGCTGGAGCCCGTCGACATTTGCTTCGGGCCGGTCAACTCGATCCCCGAAGCATTCGCCGACCCGCAGGTGCAGGCGCGGGGGCTGATCCGCGAGGTCGATGGTCTCAAGCTCATTGCGTCACCGCTGAAATTCTCCGATACACCACCCATCGAACCCACGGCTCCGCCTGAGTTCGGCCAACACACCAACGAGGTGTTACGCAACCTCGGCTACTCTGCTAGCAGCATTGAAGAGCTGCGCAGCAAACGTATCGTGTAGCCGCGCACGCTCCAATTGGGGTCGGCCGACAGGAGAGGGTCTTATGTTCGCAATGCTCTGGAAACGTACGCGCTACGGCGCTCTGCTCGTGGCGCTCTTGCTGAGCGGCACAAGCACCGTCCTGACCAGCACCTCACGGGCACAGCAATCGTGCGACGACGGGAATGAGTGCACCACCGACGACTCCTGCCATGCTAACGGAAGCTGCGTAGGAACGAACAAACCCGACGGCACCGCGTGTACGCCGAGCCCCGCTTCAGGTGACTGCGTCATCAGCGCGGCCTGTCAGCTTGGTGTGTGCGTACCGGTTGAGAAGAAGGCAACCAACACACCGTGCACAAATGCGCTCTTTGGACCTTGCATGACCAACGCCAAGTGCCAGCCCCTCGGCTTCTGTCTGGGCGATCCGGTGACCTGCCCGCCAGACGCGAACCTGTGCACGTTCGAGATCTGCAATCCGCAGAACGGCGCGTGCATCAGCATCCCCGTCGATTGCAACGACGAGTGCACGACGGGGCAATGTGATCCTGGCACCGGCGAGTGCGTGAGCTTGCAAAACCGGCCGGACGGCACAACCTGCGATGACTTCAGCGAGTGCACCGCCATCGATCAGTGCAGCGGCGGCACCTGCGTCGGCTCAACCACGCCTGGAGCGACCGCGACACGTACCCCAACGGGCAACCCGTCGGCGACACCGACGGCAACGCACACCGGCCCGGTCGCGCCAACGGCAACAGCAACGAGCCCGCTCCCGACGTTCACCACAACGCCTAAAACAACCCCACCGCCGGGCACGTGCGTCGGCGACTGCGGCGGCAACGGTGAGGTCACAGTCGATGAGCTGATCAAGGGCGTGAACATCGCGCTAGGTCTCCTCCCCGTGGATAGTTGCCCCGCCCTGGATGCAAACGGCGACGCCGAGGTCACGGTCACCGAGCTGATCCAAGGGGTGAACAATGTGCTGTCGGGATGTCCGACGCCATTGCCTACGGAAACGCCGACGGCAACGCCTACGGCCACCGCGACCCAGCCGACGGCAACCCCGTCATCAGCGCCGACGACGGTACCACCGACAACCACGTCGACTCCCACACTCGCCCCGACAAACACGGCGACCACCGTGCCGACGGTAACTCAGACGCAGCTACCAACGGCGACTCACACCGCGATCGCGACCCAGACGCCAACACTGGCTTCGTCACCGACCCCAACGCTCTCGCCGACCGACACCCCCACGATCTCATCGACTGCTACACCAACACTCTCACCGACCGGCGAGCCGACGCTCTCGACTACAGCAACCCCGACAGCGTCGGCGACGGAGACGGCGGAAGCCACGGAGACGCCTGAGGCGACTGAGACGCCCGAGGCCAGTCCAACGGAAGCAGTCACGCCAACGGAAGTCGCCGAACCAACGGTGACCCCGACGAGCGGCCCGAGCATCCCGCAGCGCGCCGCTGGCACCATTCAGACCAGCACAACGGGACTCCTCGTCGTACCGAACATCCTCTCCGCGATCCTCGGTCACACGGGTGCCCCCGGAGCGGGCTCCGCTGCCGGAATCTCGATTCCGATTCCGTTCACGTGCCCCGAGGGTGGGGGCGGCACGGTCACATGCAGCCAGACCGTCACACCTCCGTTCACGCTCGGGCCGCCGACGTATGACGTCAGTCTCATCAACTGCGCTGTCAAGGGCGCAGCTGGTACCGACCTGACGTTCAACGGCACCGTCATGGCAATCGCGCCAGGCGGGGTCTGCGGTTCGATCCCATCCAACGTCATGGTGAAGATCCCCAACCTCACCGTCCAGTCCCAAAACATGAACGGCATGACGACGGCGACCTTCACGGACGTTTCGGGATCCGTCTCACTGGGCGGCAACGATGCGACCTGCAGGTTCAACACGGCAACCTTCAATCTCGTCGGTACGATGGTCGTCCAGTTCAAGGATGGTCAAGGCGCACTGATCGCCTCGATCGAGGTCGGTTTCGGCCAAGGCAGCAGCATCCAAATCACGGTCACGCAGTACGGCGACAGCTGCGTACCGACCGTCTATGACACCGAAGTGCAGGGCGCGATGACCTTCGCTTCAAACGGCAACAGCTTCGCTGCCACCTTCACCGACTATCTGCTGCACAACGCCGCCACCTTGGGGCAAAACCTCATCAAAGTGAGTGGCGGTATCGCATCGCCATGCCTCGGCGCACCCATTCAACTGTCCACGATCACGGATCTGCTCGTGCCCGACGCACTGCCCTGCCCACGTGATGGCCGCGTGCTAGTGATGTCCGACACCAACGCAGCGGTCCACTACAACTCCACTGGGGGCGTAGAGATCGATCTGGGCCCCGACCAGAACGTGGACCAGACATTCTCGAGTTGCCTAGACCCGGCCCTGTTCCAGTGCCCGGCAAGTTAACGCAGTCGTGATGGCGTGTGGGAGATCGCTCCCGCGCGCCATCACGCGTCGCCGCAGGGCTCAGCCAACGATCGGTGGCTGTGGGCGCGTGCGTGCGTCGAGGTACTCTTCCCAATCAACCGTGGCATGTTTCGTATCGTGGTAGCGCTGCAACGTATCGCGATCGCCTCGGTACTCGAATAAGGGCACCCCGTAGCCGCAGGAC
>JBGQHM010000103.1:0-17802 GCA_041497995.1 Binatia bacterium
GGTACTGTCCTAGTTTGACGCTCGCCCTCGGAACCTAACCCCCTGGCCCCCTTCCCTGCGAGGGAAGGGGGAAGACTCCTTGGTCTTCCGCTCCCCTCTCCGTGTCGGAGAGGGGTCGGGGGAGAGGTTCGAGCGCCGCACGCATGGACGTTAGATTCAAATCGGGACAGTACCCGCATCGTGCCGCGCCTACACTTTCGCGACCGATTCCGCTACGGTGCCCTCACCGCGATGCTTTCACTACGACGCAGCGGCCACTACAACGAGGACGGCAGAGGCAATCTCCATGGCAGACACCAGCAAGACTCCCGCAGGCGAACGCATCCGCAACCTGAACGGCCGGATCGAGGTTCCGGACAATCCGATCCTCCCGTTCATCGAAGGCGACGGCACGGGTCCGGACATCTGGCGCGCCAGCCAGGCGGTGTTCGACGCGGCGGTGCAGAAAGCCTACGCGGGCAAGCGGCGCATCGCATGGCTGGAAGTGCTCGCCGGCGAGAAGGCGTTCAACCGCGTCAAGAACTGGCTGCCCGACGAGACGGTCGCGGCCTTCAGGGACCACCTCGTCGGCATCAAGGGCCCGCTCACGACGCCCATCGGCGGCGGCATCCGTTCGCTGAACGTCGCGCTGCGACAGTTGCTCGACCTGTACGTCTGCCTGCGACCGGTGCGCTACTTCACCGGTGTACCCAGCCCGGTCAAGCACCCGGAGCTCGTGGATATGGTGATCTTCCGTGAGAACACTGAGGACATCTACGCCGGCATCGAGTGGCAGTCGGAAAGCGCCGAGGCGCGCAAGGTGATCGGCTTCCTGCAGAGCGAGATGGGCGTGAAGAAGATCCGTTTCCCGGAGACCAGCGCGATCGGCATCAAGGCGGTGTCGCGTGACGGCACGGAGCGGCTGGTGCGCGCGGCCATCGAGTACGCGTTGCGCCACAAACGCCGCAGCCTCACTCTGGTGCACAAGGGCAACATCATGAAGTTCACCGAGGGCGCCTTCCGCGATTGGGGATATGGCGTGGCGACGCGCGACTTCCGCCAGCACGTCATCACCGAGCGCGAGAGCTGGATCCTCGGCAACAAGGAAGCGAAGGCGAACATCTCCGTCGAAGACAACGCACGTGAGACCGATCCGGGCTACGACCTGATGACCCCCGACCAGCAGAAGAACGTGCGCGCCGACATCGAGACCGCACTCACGCTCTGGGACACGCACGGCAACGGACAGTGGAAGAAGAAGCTGATGATCCGCGACGCCATCGCCGACATCACGCTGCAGCAGATCCTTACCCGGCCGCGCGAGTTCGATGTGATCGCGACGCTCAACCTGAACGGCGACTACCTGTCGGATGCGCTCGCCGCACAGGTCGGCGGTATCGGCATCGCGCCGGGTGGCAACATCAACTACCAGAGCGGCCACGCCATCTTCGAAGCCACACACGGCACCGCGCCGAAGTACGCCAACCTCGATAAGGTGAATCCCGGTTCGGTGATTCTCTCCGGCGAGATGATGTTCCGCCACCTGGGCTGGGACGAGGCGGCGGATCTGATCATTAGAGGTGTGGAAGGCGCGATTGGTGCGAAGACGGTGACCTACGATTTCCATCGCCTGATGGAAGGGGCCACGCTGGTGAAGTGCTCGGAGTTCGGTCAGGCAATCATCAAGCACATGTGAGGAGGATAGCTGTCAGCTATCAGCTTTCTGGAGCCCGCATACGGTGCCGACAATCAGCGCATTCTATGGCATGCTGATCCAGATGTTCTGGAACGAACACGCACCGCCTCACTTCCACGTGCTGTATGGTGAGCATGAAGCGCTGATCGACGTGCGAGATTTTCGCGTGATGCGCGGGGCGCTGCCGCGCCGGGCGATGGCGTTGGTGCTGGAGTGGGCCGCGGAGCATCGCGACGAGCTGATGGAGAATTGGAACCTATGCAGACGACTACAGCCCCCGAAGGCGATCGAACCCCTGAAGTAGTCCCGCCTATCCGGCACACCGTCCCATGGCGGCTGACGTCGGTGACCCCCTTGGCGGACGCGCGTCTAAGCGTCGTCTTCGTCGATGACACCGTCGGCGAGGTCGACATGCGTGCGTTCCTGAGCAGTCCGAAAGTCGACGGCACCGTGTTCGAGTCGCTGCGCGACCCTGCCACCTTCGCCCAAGCCCACGTCGTGTTGGGGGCGGTCCAGTGGCTGAATGGCGCGGATCTGGCGCCTGAAGCGATGTATGACGCGATCCGCGAGCATGGGGTCTGGGTGCTTGAGGGCCGCCCTTGAGCCGGGGCCTCGGCTCACACGCGCCGCAGCAAGAAGGCGGCGTTGTCGTGGAACAGACCCGCGGCGCTCTCGGGTGATGGCCCGCTACCGCCGGCCAGGTAGTCGACGACCGGGGTCGCGGTGCCTTCGGAGTGCGGGTAGTCGCTGCAGCACATGAGGAGGTCGCCGCCGATCTGTTGCTGCAGCGCGGCGGGGTTCTCGTAGGAGAAGGACGAGACGCGGACTTGGCGGCGGAAGTAGTCGCTGGGATACAGCGAGAGCTTGGCGGGCTCGCTTCCGTTGAGCTGGCGCGTGAAGCTCCAGGCGCCGTCGAGCGTCATCAGGAAGAGGGGCACCCACACGGCAGACAGCTCGACGATGCCGATCCGCAAGTCCGGGAAGCGTTCGAGCGTGCCGTTGAGGATGAGGTCGGCGCACGCGAGGGCGGCACCTGCGTGGATGAACACCGCGCTGAGCACGGGTACGAACGCTTCACGCTCGTCGGTATACCACGCGTCGGCAAACGGACGAGGCTGATCGGCGACGTGAAACACCGGTGTGATCCCGTGGTGGCAGAACGCCGCCCACATGCGATCGTGGTCGGGATGCGAGAGTGGGCGCCCGTCCACCAGCGACGGTGCGATCATCGCCAACCGCACACCGGCAGCCGACAGCACGCGCAATTGCCCGTCGAGCCAATTCGGATCGCGCAGTGTCAGGTGCGCCACGGGATGCAGGCCGCCGCGCCCCTCGCGGGCGACATCTGCACACCAGCGATTCCACGCGTGCATGTTAGCGCACAATGCGGGCAGCGATTGATGCAGCGTGCGCTCCCAGAGGAGGCCGTAGTTCGGGAAGAGCACGGCCTCGTCCACACCGAGGTCGGCGAGCTTGGCGAGGCGTGCACTGGGATTCCAGTAATCGGCGGGCAGCGCCTCGTCGTAGCGTGTACTCGGCGCCAGCCCTTGCCGCACACGGCGGTGCTCTTCGCCGATCTCCGCCGTGCGCCCCGGCAGTTGCACTTCGGCGAGTCCTAGCGGCTGGCCGCGCCACCGCAGCCACGGTGTGCCGACGGAGTCGTCCTCGATACGCAGTGCCTCGCTGCGCAAGCCGGGATCGATGTGGTCGATCCACAGGGTCCGAGACTCGTACAGGTGCTGGTCCGAGTCGATAATTGCCGGCACACTCGCCTCCGTGCCCAACCTATACGAGGAGCGCGCTGGCGCCGTCAAGAAGAGACGTCAGTTGTACACGATGACGCTGCGCGCCACCTCGCCTCTCTCCATGGCGTCGAAGGCGGCATTGACGTCGTCGAGCTTGATGCGGCGCGAGACGAGCTCGTCGATCTTCAGCTTCTTGTTCATGTACAGATCGATGAGGCGTGGCATGTCGCGGCGGAGATTGCCGGAGCCGTACAGCGAGCCGATGAGCGACCGTTCCTCGAGCGCCAACGTCGCCGCGGGAATCGTCACCATCTGATCGAAGCCGGGGACGCCGACAACAACCGCGCTGCCGCCGCGCTTCACGGAGAGGTAGGCCTGCGTGATGACGGCGGGCGCGCCGATCACTTCGAAGGCGAAGTCGACACCGAAGCCACCGGTGAGGCCACGAATCGCATCGGGCACGTCGCCGGCGTCCTTCGCGTTGACGGTGTCGGTAGCGCCAAACTGCTTCGCCCATTTCAGCTTCTGCTCCACCATGTCGACGGCGATGATCTGCGCCGCACCGCACAACGCGGCGCCCTGGATGACGTTGAGGCCGACACCGCCGCAGCCGAAAACGGCGACGGATTGACCGGGCTGGATGCGGACGGTGTTGATCGCTGCGCCGACGCCGGTCATCACGCCGCAGCCGACCAGGCAGACTCTGTCGAGGGGCGCGTCGTCACGCACCTTGATCGCCGCCGTGGCGCGCACGACGGTGCGCTCGGCGAACGACGCGACGCCGGCCATGCGGCAAATCGGCACGCCATCCTTCTCGAACACCGCTTCCTGCCCTTCCATCATGCCGCGCACGCCCGCGTCGCACAGATGCGTCTTGCCCGAGGTGCAGTAGTGGCACTTGCCACAGTTCTGCACCCAGCACAGAACGACATGGTCGCCCGGCTTCAGATCGGTGACACGCTTGCCGACTTCCTCGACGATGCCCGCGCCTTCGTGGCCGAGGACCACGGGCGGCGGAAACGGGAGCTTCGCTTGCAGCACCGACAGATCGGAATGGCACACCCCACTGGCAACGAGCTTGACCACGACCTCGTCTTCGCGCGGAGCGTTGACGTTCACCGACTCGACCTTGAGCGGTTCGTTGAAGTTGTACATCACAGCGGCCTTGACCATGCGTTCCTCCGTGTCCGTGGTTGAGTGCTCGGTTCCGAGCGAGGGCGTACGTATGACGAAGCAGCGTGGGGGTCAACTGGGGACCGAGTCACGTCTTTTCCAACTCGAAGTCCACCGATCCGTAGAAGCGCTCCGCGTAGTGCACGTCGTTGAGCGACTCGAGCTCCTTCCAGAAGCGCTCGCGGGCCGGGCTCTCGAGGTACGCGTCGAGCGCAGCATGCGATGCCAGGCCATAGATGAGGAGGTAACCCTGCCAGCCTTTGTGGTCAGTTTGTTCGAGACGGCACTTGCGTGCCCACAAGAAGCCGGGCTCCTTGATGACCTGCGCCATGTGTCTGTCTTCCAGCCAGCGCAGGTAGCGCTCGCCACCGTCCGGCGACACCCAGGCCCGGACCATGTAGAGGACGGGCGCGGTCATCGGGGCAGCACCGATCGTGACTGGTGATTCGTGATTGGTGACTCGATAGGAATCGGATTCGCGTCACCAGTCACGTATGCGAGTGGCAGCGTGACGCGGAAGCACGAGCCGGCGTCGGGCGCGCTCTCGACACTGATCGTTCCGTTCAGCATGCGCACCAGGCGGCGGACGACGTGCAGGCCGATGCCGTAGCCGTCGCGTTCCGGTCCGGCGCCGTGGCCGCGTTGGAAGAAGTCGAAGATCACACGCAGGTCATCGGGCTTGATACCCGGTCCCTGGTCGCGCACGCTCACGGCAACGACGTCAGGGCTCGGCTGGATGGCGCCGACCTCGACTGGGCTGCCACCACCGTAGCGGACCGCGTTGCGCAACAGGTTGCCGATGATCTGCTTCACCTTCACCCGGTCGGTGCGCATCGCGGGCAGCTCCGGCGGGACGGAGCACGTCACGGGCACGTCCGAGTGCGGCGTGCTGTTGACCACCTCGGTCAGTACGGCAGCGAGCGAGAAGTCTTCGACGCGCACGGCGACGCGACCGGTATCGAGTCGCGAGAGGTCGAGCGTGCTGGTCAACAGCCATAGCACGTCGTCGGTGTCTTGGATCAGCTCGCCGAGCACGCGCTCCTGCTCGGGCGACACCGGGCCAAAGTCGCCGGCGCGCAGCATCTCCAGATAGCCGAACAAGTTCGACAACGGCGCCCGCAGCTCGTGCGAGACCGTGTTGACTTGCTCGAACGCCTTCTGCAGGTACTCCTCGCGCGCGTCGCTGTACGCCTGTCCCACCAGCATCATCAGCTGCGCAGTGAGCTTGGTGTACGCCAGCATGCGGCGTGGATAGTCTGCGTCGAGATACTCGCCGATCACGACCAGACTGACACGTGCTGAGGTGTAGAGGTTGCTCAGGGAGATGCGGCGTGCGGGTGCCCGCAGCAGATCAGCTTCGATGAGGCCCCGGGTTTGGGTATAGTACAGGTCATAGAGTCCTTGCAGATCGCCGGCCTGGATCTTCTGCAACACCAGCGTGAGAAAGGCTTCATTGACGTCGGGCAGACGCGCCGCCGTGAGGCTCCCGGCGGGAAGGTGCTCCGGCAAGGTCTCGATCAACCGCTGCGACCACTCCTGTGCGATGGCGCGTCGCACCGGCCACAACACCTGCGCCAGGTCTCGCAGGCTGGCGATATCGCTCGTGGTCAGCGCCTCTCCGGCGAACGAGAAGGGTTGTTGCATGTGGCAAACCGACTTCTGATTCGGGTCCCCTTGGGGACGGCGATGGGGGATGCTACCCTGCGTGCCGCAACGCAACCGGGTCCCCAATGGCAATTCCACTTCGCCGAACAGTTTTGATCGTCGACGACGACAAGAAGTTCCTAACATTCCTGGCGCGCACCCTCAAGCGAGGCGGGTTCTACGTCATGACGGCCCACGACGGCTGCGAGGTGCCCGACCTGTTAGCGAAGAGCCACATCGACGTGTTGCTGTTGGACCTGCAGATGCCCGGGATGAACGGATGGGAGGTCATCCGACAACTGCGCGCCAAGGCGGCAGGAGGCTCGGGCACCGACGCACCGCAGCCGATTCCCAAAGTCGTCGTGCTCAGCGGCCGCAATGAAGACGAGACCGCCGCCTTCGTGCGGCGCCTCGGTGCGGATGCCTACCTCACCAAACCGTCGTGGGGCGATCAGATCCTCGCCACCGTGCGTGGCGTCCTGACCAACGAGACGCCCTGACGCTCAACGTCGGCGCTCGTCGCGCGTGAGCTGCGCGATGTGACGCAGCAAGGAACGCCTCTCCGCCGGCGTGTTCACTGGGAAGCGCTCGAAGTCGTCACCGATCTTCAGATCCGCGAAGAAGCCCGCCGGGTCTTCGTGGAAATGCAGGAAGGCAGACGACTTGCGGTAGAACGCTCCCTGCGTTCGCTCGCGCAGATCCGCAAACTGCCGAATCTGCTCCAGCAGGTCCGCCAACGCACCCAACGCCTGAGGCCCAGCGTGCTTCATGGTTCGGCGCGACCCTAGCGCGGTCGCTCGATTTCAGCAATTGAAGCCTGTCGCGGCGAACAGCACGGCCCCCGTTGGTCACTTCCCGAGCGTGTGTCGCAGCGCGGCCTCCAGGTCGGGGTACCGGAAGCTGTAGCTGGTCGCCGCCAGACGCGTCGGTGCGACGCGCGTGCTGGCCAGCAGCATCTCGTCCGCCATCTCTCCGAACACCAAACGCGCCGCCGCCGCCGGCACAGGAAAGAGCGTGGGACGCCTCAACACGCGGCCCAAGGTCTTCGTGAAATCCAGATTGGTCGCCGGTTGTGGCGCAACGGCATTGATCGCACCCTGCAGTGTGTCGATCCTGATGGTGTGCAAGATAGCGCCGATGACGTCGTCGACGCCGATCCAGCTCATGTACTGATCACCGCTGCCCAGCCGGCCGCCGACACCCAGTTGAAACGGCGTCCGCAGCTTAGCCAGCGCCCCACCCGCAGCACTCAGCACCACCCCCAGCCGCAGGTGTACGACGCGAATGCCGGCATCGCTGGCCGGGGCCGTGGCCGCCTCCCAGGCGCGACACACGTCGGCGAGGAACCCTTCTCCCGGCTCGCTATCCTCGTCGACGATGGTGGCGCCGCGGTTGCCGTAGTACCCGATCGCCGCCGCGCATACGAACACCTGCGGACGCCGCCGCAGGCGCGCCAGCGATTCGCAGAGAAGCCGTGTGCCGCGAACGCGGCTTTCCTTGATGCGAGCCTTCGTCCCCTCACTCCAACGCCCGCCGGCAATGTTCTCGCCCGCCAAGTGGACGACGGCGTCGACGCCTTCCAGCCGTGCCGCATCAATGCTTCCGGCAGTCGGGTCCCAGGCGATGTCCTCGTCATGCTGCGGCCGTGAGCGGACCAGCCGTGAGACGCGATGGCCACCGGTGGTCAGAAATGGGACGAGGGCGGAGCCCACGAGCCCGGTCGAGCCACTCACCACGACCTGCAGCGGGGCGCCGGCGTACACCGCGTGTGTCTCGATATCGTGCGCCGTGATGCAGTGCCGATAGGTGAACGTACGCTCCAGCATTGCACGGACGAACGGGCCGCCGATGAGTGCCCCCACGGGGCCGAACGGCAAGGCATACTCGATACGGTCTTCGAGAACGCAGGCGCGGGGGCCGCCGGGCTCGAAGCGGTGCGTGTGTTCCCAGCGCGCGAACGGACCCTCGATCTGTACATCGCGGAACTGGCGTCCCTCGATGAAGTCACGATGCTCTGCGACCCAGCGGACACTCATATGGGTCGGCCCCAGCGGCATCTTCAAGACGACGCGTGCACCGTCTTCGATTCCCCCGGTTCGGTCGACCACCTCGACCGGCGCCCATGGTGGCGTCAGGCGTTCGAACGCGCCGGGGCGCGCGTGCCAATCGAAGACCTCTTCGGCCGGCGCCTTAATCGCTATACGGCGGACGAACCGTTCGTTCTTCACACGGCACCTCGCGTCCGCACTAGTCGATGCGGCTCGGGATTGTCGTCTGGACATGACATCAGCGGATTCTCCTCAGCGCCGCGGCACTCGGTAGATCTACCGAGAGCACAAGCAGCGCGTTGCGTGCACTCGGAATTCTAATTGAAATGAGCGGGCGAGGAAGATGCCCGATCAGGGGCGTCGACCCCCAGATTGGTGGAATCCGGACCCTGTCTCTTTTGACACACATGTGAGACCCTCACGAGACACCCCGAGGCGTGCATGGTGTAAGTGGCCACAGCACCACTCAGTGCAGCGGCAGTGTGGAGTGCTCTTAAATTTCTGAAATACTTGCATCGTTTGCATTGTTGCCCGCCCGGTTCACGGGGCGGTTTGCATGTGACATCTGAGCTGGCACGAAGCGTGCGACAGCGAGGGACAGGTCAGGAGGGCCCGATACCATGCCAGTACCGCAATTCGAGTCAGATGGACGCGACACCAGCATCGTGGGCCACTTGTTGGCCACCGGAGAGATGCTGCCCTCTCAAATCCCATCGCCTTCGGACTGGTCCCCAGAGAAGAGGTTGGCGGGGGCCGTGCTGGCGCATACGCTGCTCGAGATTCGTGATCACTATCGCGCCCCGCACTACCGGCGGCGGGTCACCCAGGATCTGGAGTGGGTCGGGTCCGACGACACCGAGTGGCCCTATTCGTTCGTGCCGCTCTGTGAGCTGTTCGGGCTCGAACCGGAGTATGTGCGCACCATCGTGGCGCGCTGGATACACGCAGAGACGGTCCATCAGCCGCGGCCGTGGTCGGCGCATCGTCACGCCGCCTGAGGCCATACATGCGCGGTGAGCCCGCGCAGCATGCCCTCAAATGCGCGCCGGTGCGGTGAGTAGAACCCGTACCAGTAGCGATCGAGGCAACACACACGGCTCGATTATATCGGCGGCAGTCGCCAAGCGAAGCGCCCCGCGCGTCTTTGCTCAGATTCAACCTTCGGCGTCACCCTGGTTTGGAGACGAAAGTCGTAGTGGGCGATGGCGTGCGTGTCCGAGTCGGCGACGGGGTTGCCGTACGCTGGGTGCTCTGGAAGGTCAGCTGGAAGACGAGGCTGCCACCGTTGGCGCTGTACGCGGAGACGAGGAAATAGTACGTCGTGCCCGCCGTGGTGGTGAAGGACACTCGTGACTGTACGCCCGAGGAGTCGTCGTTGCATGCGGCGGGCACGGCCGTAAACGCACCGCACGAGCCAGTATATGCAGCGAGGATCGTGTCGTAGTTGCTGCCGAACGTATTTGCCGTCAGCGTGCCGTCGCTGGGCGAGGTGAAGCGGTACCAAACGCTCTTGGCACGGCTGCCGTTGCCGCATCCCACGGGTGGATCGGCGGCGGCGCTGGTCGCACTGTTGGTCGTGATAGTGCTGGAATACGCGGCGGCACTGATGAAGACGGCATTGGTGCAGGTGTCGTTCGAACCTTGGACTGTCGGGGTCGCGGTGGTGATGCGAACCTCGGTGGCGCCTCGCGTCGGCGTACTCGTCCTCATGGATGTTGCTGTCCTGGTCGGGGTGCTGCTGGGTACCGCCGTCCGCGTTGCGGTGCGGCTGCTTGTGGGAACCGGTGTCGGCTGTGGCGTCACAGTGATTGCCGGCGTCATCGTCGCCGCTGCGGTCACGATGACCATCACCGAGTCGCGCGCCGCGATGCCTTGGGCGTCGTACGCCGTCAGCGCAAAGGTGTACGCGCCCGGCATTTGAGGCGTGAACTGCGTGCGGCTCGTCGTCGCGCTCGTCAGCGTCGCCGCTGGGCCCGTCGTTTCGTCCCAGAAGTAATTGATTCCCGCGTTGGGAGAGGAGCCGAGGCTCACCAAGGCCCCGACGGTTGCGGTCTGATCGAGTCCCGCATTCACGCTAGGCGGTGTGGCGACCAACAGATTGAACAGCTTCTCATTGGAGTAGTCGCTCTCCGCGCCGCCGGAGTTGTAGGCGGTCACCGCGACATAGTTAGCGGTGCCGAGGGGCAGGTTTTGGGAGAGGTAGTACACCACGCCGGACAGTGTCGAGCTGTCGGCCCCGCCCACATCGACCGGCGAGGCATACGTACCCGATGCCTGGCCGCGGTAGACGCGATAGCCGGCGATGCCTGGTTCCGGCGGTACGGTCCAACGCAGCAGTACATCGTAAGCGTTGCATGGTGTCGCCGCGAAGATCGCGACAAGAGCCAGCAACACTGTGCGCGGATGGCAACGGGTCGCTGCACGACTGCAGTCGACCCGTATCTCGGGTGCGTTCATTTCCCCACATCTCCTCAGCCCCCGCTGAACGTTGCCCGCCTCCGACATGGTCGCTGCGTACACGAAGCGCCCTCGACGCGACGCTTCTGTGCCGACGAACTCAAAGGACTTCAGTACGGTTGGTGAAATACGCGTAACCCGCGCGGTGGCTCGTTGAAGAACTCAACGCACCGATCACCGGCGGCGGTATTCCTGTGCAACTTGAACGACTACTGGTTCACTTCAGATCCCTGAGCGACCCGAATCTGGCGGGTCCAAGTCGGTTTTTCCAGCGACAAATTCTAATGCTCTGCGCAGCGTAGCTTCTCCTGCAGAATAGGCTTCATGCGCGGCTGCGCGCGAAGGCCAAGTGGAGTCGGCTCCTCTTGCCGGAGCGCTCCGACACCGTTACTGTCGCGCCGAACCGAAACATTCACGAAGAGGAGAGCTACATGGGCAAGTGCCGGAGCAGGGCGCTCCGCTTCACTCCACGATCACCGTTTCCCGGTCGGCGTCGGGCGGCACGCCGCGCATTGCGTCGGCGCGCCGGTCTTCGAGAATCAAGGCGATGGCATCAGCGAGGCTCTTCCGGGCTTCCTCCTTTGTGCGTCCCTGCCCGTTGGCGCCGGGAATCTCCGGACAATACGCGATGTGCCAGTCGCCGTCGTGCTCGAAGATGGCAGTGAATTCGTTGTGCATCCCGTCACCCTCCGACTCGTGAGCCTACCTCAGCCCCCGTGAGCAGTCGAACGCCCATGCGCAGGGGCCGGGTGCGAGCGAGCTTCCGGTCTGCTGCGGCAGGGGTTCCAGCGGCCGCTCGGCACACCGTTTCGCGTCACGCGACGATGGTCAGAACGACCTTGCCGTGCACCGGCCTGTGTTCATACGCCTGGCGCGCAGCGGCGGCACCGCGCCGGCGATCGGTCGCAATTCACCGGCATCGATCATCCGCGCCACGTCGGCGAGCTGCATCCGGTTCGGCGCCGCGGCGTGGACGCGGACCAGCACTTCACCCGCCCCTGGTCGCGGCATCGGCGCCTGCTCGTACACAAACGCCTCGGGACCGCAATGAGCATGGAGACGGATCGCATTCCTCTGACGATCCTCTGACGATCCTCAAAGCGTTTTGCCGCACCGTCAGGCCTGGAGGAATGCGAGCAGGTCGGCATTGACCTGGTCCTTATGGGTCGAGCACATGCCGTGCGGCAAACCCGGATAGACTTTCAGCGTGGAGCCTTTGACGATCTTGGACGAGAGCATGGCCGCGGCGCCGATCGGTACGATTTGGTCGTCGTCGCCGTGCATGATGAGTGTCGCGACGTCGAACTTCTTGAGATCGTCAGTGAAGTCCGTTTCGGAAAAGGCCTTGATGCAATCGAAGACGCCTTTGAAGCCGGCCAGCATCCCTTGCAGCCAGAACGAGTCCCGCAGACCTTGCGAGACTTTGGCGCCGGGTCTGTTGGCGCCGTAGAACGGTGCGCTGAGGTCCTTGAAGAACTGCGAGCGGTCGGCGTGCACGCCGGCGCGGATCTGGTCGAACGCATTGATCGGCAAGCCGCCGGGATTGGCGGCCGTTTTCAGCATCAGCGGCGGCACCGCGCCGATCAGCACGGCCTTGGCCACACGTTTGGTGCTGTGGCGGCCGATATAGCGGGCGACTTCGCCGCCGCCCGTGGAGTGCCCGACATGGACCGCGTTCTCCAGGTCAAGCTTTTCCACGAGTGCCGCGAGGTCGTCGGCGTAGGTGTCCATCTCGTTGCCATTCCAAGGCTGGCTCGATCGGCCATGGCCACGGCGGTCGTGGGCGATGCAGCGGTATCCGCGGGCCGCCAGGAACGCCATCTGGTCTTCCCAGGCGTCGGCGCTCAGCGGCCAGCCATGGCTGAAGACCACGGGCTGTCCGCTGCCCCAGTCCTTGTAATAGATCTGCGTACCGTCTTTCGTCGTGATCGTGCTCATCGGTGTGCCTCCTCTTCAGTCGGCGGCGGTCGGTCCGATCGCCGCTTGGTTCCCATGCGCGTCCAATTTCAGCTGATGCGCGTCGTCATGGCAAGTTTGAAGGAGGAGTGGATGACATTGCGGATGAGGTGTGCCGCCAGGTGGCGTCCCTCGCTGGTACACATCGAACTGGATGTCGTCGACGCGGCCGTTGTCATAGCGGATCTCATGAAAGCATCGACTGCCGCGCATCCATCGCCGGACCGAGACGGCGCCGCGATCAGGTTCGCCGGATCGTTCATTCTGCCGGAGCCAATCCGGGTGGTACAGATCTAAGACGACGCTGCCTCCAGGCCGCAGCACGCGCGCGACGCCAGCCAACGTCTCCAAATCCGCACCGCGCCCGACGAACCCCAAGCTGTTCCACATGAAGAGCGCCCCGTCGAACTGCCACCGCATGCGGCCGATGTGCTCTTAGTCGAGCGCCACGTAGCGAGCTGCGGGGACACGGCTCTTCGCAGACAAAAGAGCCGCGACGCTGATGTCGATGCCCGTCACGGCGTAGCCGAGTGACGACAAAGGTCCGGTGATACGGCCGATGCCGCAACCGATATCCAGGATGCGCGGGTGCCGTTCGAGCGGGAGGATGGCGGCAAGTGCGGCGATCTCCGTCTCGATGATCGCGGCAGGCACGGTCGCTGCAAAAGTCTCGAATCAGTCAGTCGAGTGCATAGCTTCGACACAACGCCGTGGCGATCAACCTAGCGTGGGCGGAGGCGCCGGGCGTGAAAGACCGACGGCACGTCATGCCGATCCACGGACGCCGAAACCAGAAGCCCCACGCGCCCACGAGGAAGATGGCCCAGTGAACAGGCGCCGTTAGCAGGGCCGCTGTTCCTCGGACTTCGAACCCAAACCAGACCTCGACATCGCGAGTGTGCGCGACGAAGAGGTCGCGTGGAACGAGAACGACCACGCTAGCGAGGCACGCGACGGCCATCAGGGTCATCCACGCAGGCCGGGGTGACGCCTGGAGTGGAGTCGATGGATCGCTCACGCTGCTCGTGCTCCCTGACATCGTGTTCAGAATCGCAGTGTCGGCGAACTGAATCTGGCTCCACTGTTGCGGACGTGGACCTACCGTCGAACGACGACGACGCGAAACCCGATGTGGTCGTAGCGTCGCTCCGGTTCGAATCGTAAGCGGAAGGCTGATCGGCACGGCCAGCCGTCGTCTCCCCAGCCCCCGCCCCGACGTGAACGAGAGATGACGCCGAACTCACTCTGGGTGGCCGTGCTCATCGCATCGTGCAGGTCAGGATCCACGCCACCCGGGTAGTTGAGGCGATACCAATCGCGGCACCATTCGTACGTGTTGCCGTGCATGTCGTGAATGCCCCACGCGTTGGCGGGGTAGCTGCCGACTTCGGTAGCGTGGCCGAGCGAGGGCCCCTGCTCCGCGCCATTGTACGATCTGCCTTTGAAGTTCGCCTGGTAGCTGCTCAAGCTGTCGCCGAACGCGGTGGCCGTCGTCGTCCCGGCGCGGGCGGCGTACTCCCATTGGGCTTCCGTAGGCAGCCGGAATTCCCAGTCGGCCGGTAGCGTACCCGCTTGGTGTGCCAGCTCCGTGAGCTTGCGGCAGAAGTCTTCCGCCTCGGCGAAGTTGACATTGCCGACCGGAAAGTTGTCTCCCTCGGGCAGCTCAGCAGTGAGGTCGCCAGGCAACGCCCCGGCGACCGACTTCCACTGCCCTTGCGTGGCCTCGTACTTTGCGATGAAGAAGCCCTTGGTCAACGTGACTTCCTTTTGGTTCTCGTCCGGGCGCCGTTCGGGCTCGCTGCGAGGGCTCCCCATGACGAATTTGCCAGGCGGGCACCACGACAGCTTGATGCCGACGACCTCCCGTTCATCCCCGGCCTTCGAACCTTCGAACGCGGCGTGCACTGGCGGCGCCGGCTCGTTCGAGTCGTGCCCGCAGCCAAGCGGACTGAAAGTGAGGAGAGCCAGTAAGCATACGATTCCAAGTTTCATGCAATCGCAACAACGTAAGCGTGATTCGGTTTAGCGGAGTCAAGGGACGGGCTTTCCAAACGATCTTTAGGGATTGGGAGAAGGCCCACATAAGCGAAGGGGTGCACCAATGACGGATCAATGTCCGAAGTGCCAGAGGTGTGTCATTTCCCACGAGCATGACCCACCCTGTGGGGTGAATTCTCACGAGCATGACGCAGGGGACGCGGGAGTTTCTCACGAAGGATGACCCACCCCTCGTGAGCTCCGGAGTCCATTCCCGAGGCCATCTCCAGCCAGACTCTGCACCATGGAGGTGCAGAGATGGCGTATCGGGAGGTGGAAATGTGGGAGATCCTGGATGTCCTGCGGCGAGTGCGCCGCGGGGAGACGAGAGCAGCGATTCAGCGCGCGACGGGGCGGACACGGAAGACCGTACGGCGTTACGTCGAACGGGCACGGACGCTCGGCTGGGAGCCGTCGGGTCCTGAGCCCGACGAGACGCTGGCGCTCCAGGTCGCACAGAGCCTCAAGCCGATCGGGAGAGAGGCCCGGCCGGGCGACAGCGCGGCGCTGCTCACGCAGCATGCGGAGCAGATCCGCAAGTGGCTCGCTCCCGAGGATGGAAGCCGAGGCCTTCGTCTCACCAAGGCCCACGAGCTCCTCGGTCGCCTGGGTCTCGAGGTGCCGTACAGCTCGCTGCACCGCTTCGCGGTCAAGCAGTGCGGCTTCCACGAGCGGCAGCGCATCACGGTGCGCGTTGCCGAGGTGGCGCCGGGCGAACTCGCGGAGGTGGACTTCGGGCAGCTCGGCCTCGTGCCCGATCCGGAGACCGGTCGGCGCCGCGTCCTCCACGCGCTCATCGTCACGCTCGTCTACAGCCGCCACCAGTACGTCTACACGACGACGTCGCAGAAGCTTCCGGACCTGATCGACGGGCTTGAGGACGCCTGGGAGTATTTTGGCGGCGTCACGGCGCGCGTGGTCCTCGATAATCTCCGCGCCGCGGTCGCGAAGGCCGACCGGTACGAACCGATCTTCCAGAGGACCTTCGAGGAGTACGCCGCGCAGCGGGGCTTCGTGATCGATGCCGCCATCGTGCGCCATCCCACGGGGAAACCGCATGTCGAGCGGCAGGTCCAGTACGTGCGGGAGAGCTTCTTCCGCGGCGAGGACTGGCACGACGCCTCTCACGTCCAGCGCGAGGCCATCCGCTGGTGCACGGAGGTGGCCGGGCAGCGCATCCACGGCTCGATCTGCGAAAAGCCGATCGTCCGCTTCGCTGTCGAGCAGGCGGCGCTGAGACCCCTTGGCGCCGAGCGCTTCGATCCTCCGACCTGGGCGAGGTGCAAGGTCCACCCCGACCATCACATCCAATTCGATCGGGCGATCTACTCGGTACCCACCCGTCACGTCGGCAAGCAGGTCTGGGTGAGAGCCGATCGCAAGCTTGTGCGCGTCTTCGTCGAGGGCGAGCTCGTGAAGACCCATCCCCGAAAGCCTCCCGGGGGGCCGTTCGACCGATTACGACGACTACCCGAAAGAGCTCGCCGCCTACGCCATGCGCGATCCTGAGCGCATGATCGGCGAGGGCCGCCGGCAGGGAACGCACGTCGGCCGCTTCATGGAGCGGCTGCTCTCGGGCACGTTCCCCTGGGCGCATCTGCGTCAGGCTCAGAGGCTGCTGCGGCTCGGCAACAAGTATGGCCGCGACCGTCTCGACGCCGCCTGCCGACGCGCCCTTCACTTCGACCTCATCCACGTCGGCCGCGTCCAGAAGATCATCGAGAGTGGCCTCGACGACGACGGCAAGGCGCCTCACGCTCCCCGCGGCCAGCTCCTGCTCCTGCCCGCCGCTCGCTTCCTCCGCCCGGCGGGCAGCTTCGATCACGCGGCGCCGAGAAAGGAGACGTAGAGTCCTATGGAAGTCACCCAGTCCCTCAAGACCGTCCTCAAGCGCCTCAAGCTCTCCGGCACCCTCGCCACCATCCCCGACCGCGTGGCGTACGCGAAGAAAACGAAGCTCTCCGAGCTCGACTTCCTTGAGCTCGTCCTCCAGGACGAGATCGATCGGCGCGACCACACAAACCTCGCCCAGCGGCTCGGCCGCGCCGGCTTCGAGGAGGAGCAGACCCTCGAAGGCTTCGACTGGGATGCTCCGGTCACCTTCGATCGCGATCGGGTGCGCGATGTCTTCTCCCTGGGGTTCATCGAGCGCCAGGAAGACGTCGTCTTTCTCGGGCCCGTCGGCGTCGGCAAGACGTTCCTCGCGTGCGCCGTCGGTCACGCGGCCTGCCGCGCCGGCTACGAGGTCCTCTTCCTTCGTGCCGACCACCTCCTGCAGCAGCTTCACCAATCGCGGGCCGACCACTCCACCGACAAGGCCCTGCGGCGTCTCCTCGCCCCGGATCTCCTCATCGTCGACGATTTCGGCCTGCGGCGCCTCGATGCTCAGCAGTCGAGCGACTTCTATGAAGTCATCCTCGAGCGCCATCGGCGCTCCTCCACGATCGTCACCAGCAACCGAACGATCGACGAGTGGATCGCACTCTTCGAGGATGCGATCCTCGCGCAGAGTGCTATCGACCGTCTCGCCCACAATGCCTACCAGGTCGTCATCGACGGCGAGAGCTACAGGAAGCGGCAGCGACCGGGCGAGCACACAGCTCGTCCCCCACGAAACGCCTCACGACGAAAACCGGGACCAAAGGGCTGGAGGACCCGATCGTGACCGAATCTCGAAGAACCGACGCGCTCAGAGCCTCTCTGAGGCGTTTTCGAAGGGGGGGACGACCTGACGCTCGTCCCCCTGCGGCGGGATCGCCCTTTCATCCCCGCCTCCCCGAGCGAGCTGAGGCTCCGGCCAGACATCGAAGACAAGACACGCCCTGGCACGCGCGCGGGAGCAGCCGCCCACAATGTGGACGGCAGCTTCGTCCAAAGCCGCACCGCCTCAGCACGCGCTTCACGGACGATTCGACTATCAGCAGGAGGGAGATCCTTCCGAAAGGAGGTGCACCGGACCAACGGCCAATTGAATCACGAGATCCAACTCATGCTATAACTAACCCGGCCTCGGGACCCTGGGTCATGCTTGTGAGAAGCCCCTGGGTCATGCTCGTGAGAAGTGACA
>JBGQHM010000104.1:0-17777 GCA_041497995.1 Binatia bacterium
CAGGAAGCCGAAGATGTCGTCTTGCGAAAGGCGCTCGCCCTCCACTTCTGCGGCCAGCAGTTCGCTGATCAGATCCTCCTGCGGCTCTCTGCGGCGCTGCTCGATGACCGGTGCCAGGTAGTCCTTCAGCGCGCGTGACGCCGCAAGCCCAGGCTCTGGATGCGTTGCGCGGTAGCCGATCAAATCCAGTGACCACTTCTGGAACTGCTGATAGTCGCTGATGGGTACGCCGAGCAGCTGCGCGATCACGGTGAGCGGGTAGTGACTGGTGAGCTGACTCACCAACTCGGCGCGGCGGCCATTGCGCAGGATGGCGCCCATACACTCATCGACCAGCGGTGCGACGAGCATTGTGGCGTAACGCTCAATCGCCTGTGGGCGGAAGGCGCCCGACACCAGGCTGCGATGGACCGTATGTGTTCGGCCGTTCATCTCGAGAATCGTCCGACCCATCACCGGCCCCATGACACTGCGCATGATGCTCGAGGAGAAGGTGTCGGGGTCACGCAGCACGTGTGAGACGTCGTCGTAGCTGAGTGCCAGGTAGAATACCTGTCCTTCCACCTCCACCCGTCCAACGCGCTCGCTCTGGCGCATCGCCGCGAACATCGGATAGGGGTCACGGACGTCGGACAGAATCGACCCATCGAAAAGGGATTGCTCACTCATGTTCGTCACTCCAGTATTGGTCCCTGGTCCTATCCTAACGGCCGTTAGGAGACAACCGCTTCCTTGCGCCCGCGCTGCTTCTTCTCTGTCAGACCAGCTTGACAACTCCGAGTGACTCCCCTAACGCCCATTAGGGTGAAGAAGGAAAAGCCAGTCCATCGGCCCGCGCCGCGGCGCGGCGCACCCGTGCGCGAGCGCGTCCTGCGGGCCGCCGAGAAAATTTTCGCGCAACGCGGCTACGGTTCGGCGTCGATGCGTGAAGTAGCTGCGGCCGCTGGGATTCAAGCGGCCAGCGTCTATCACCACTGGCAATCGAAGGACGCCTTGTATGCCGACGTCCTGGAGCATGCCAATGCCACCCTGCGCACAATCGTAAGCGACGCCCTGGCGCACGACGAGCCGTTGCGTGCGCAATTGCGTCGCGTGATCGGCGAGGTGTTCGGCTTCCTGGCCCGGCACCCCGACCTGGCCCGGCTCAACCTGCGCGCCACGCTTGGCGACGGATTCCACAAAGCCGGATCCACACAGGTTTACGACAACCGCTGGCTCGGGCTGGTGGAGGGATTTCTCCAACCACTCGTTGCCAAGGGCGAAGTGAAGCAGATCGACGTGACGCGGTTCCTGATCTCCGCGTCGGCGGTGATCAATGCGCACGCCGTCGCCTACCACGACCGCCGCGGTCCGTTCCGTCGCGAGCTGACCGGGCGCGCGATGGCCCGTCAAACGGCGGCACACGTGACTGAGGTGATTCTGCGCGTTCTCGGGCTTGAGTGAGTCTCGCCGTTTTGACAAGCGAGGTGCCCGTTGATACTGGCGCCGTTGTGGAGACCGAACACGCGTCGTTGTTCGACGAGTTGGTGCGACACTGCTTTGGAGGGCGCACGACGGTTCGCCGCACCGTAGCGCTCGCCGGCGATGCATCGACGCGGCGCTATGCGCGGCTGTGGCTCGAGGGTCCGGGCGCGCCGGCAACGGCGGTGGCGATGGTGCTGGCCGACCGTGGCACCGCGCTCTCGTCCGAGGAGTTGGCGGTTTTGAAGCAGCCCCCGGCCGAACTGCCGTACCTCAACGTGCATCGCTTTCTGGTGAGCCTCGATGTGGCTGTCCCCGCGCTCTATGCTGATGCCTCCGATCGTGGCGTCCTGCTGCTCGAGGACATCGGCGACACGGCGTTGTGGGATGCTGTCCAACAGCAGCCAGTGGAGATGGTGCAGCGATGTTATGAACGGGCCATCGACCAGTTGTTGCTGATTCAGATCGAAGGGACGCGCCGAAGCGATCTCAACTGCATCGCTTTCCAACAGGCGTTCGACGAACGTCTCTATCTCTGGGAGTTCGAACACTTCATCGAGTACGGCATCGAGCGTCGGTTGGGCCACACCTTGCCGCCGTCCGACGCGGCCACCTTGCGTCGCCACTTCTCCGCAATTGCCCGACGTCTCGACGCGGAGCCGCGTTACCTGAACCACCGCGACTTTCACAGCTGGAACTTGTTCATCCAGAATGGCGCTATCCGCGTCATCGACTTTCAGGATGCCTTGCTGGCGGCGGCGCCGTACGATCTGGCGACGCTGCTCGGCGACCGCGATACACCGCACGTGATGCAACCCAACGTCGAAGCGAGGCTACTCGGCTACTATCGACAACGCTGGTTGACGCTCTCAGGCGCCGCGCTCGACCCGCACGAGTTTGAGGAGATATACTTTCTGTGCGCCCTGCAGAAGGCGTTGAAAGTCGTCGGCCGCTTCTACTTTCTCGACATCGAGAAGGGGAAAACAGGGTATTTGCGCTACATCCCTTCAACCGTGCGACAGATTGACCGTATCCTGCCTCACTTTCCCGACCACGCCGAGATGGCAAGCCTCTTGCGAAAGTACCTGCCCAGGTAGTGCCATGCGCGCTATGATTCTGGCGGCGGGCAAGGGGACGCGGCTGCGGCCACTCACCGATACGGTGCCAAAGCCGCTCCTGGAAGTCGCTGGCCGCCCGATGATTGCCTTCCCGCTGCAGCTGCTGCGGGAAGCCGGGATTGAGGAGGTCGTCATCAACTTGCATCACCTCAGTGAACAGATTCGCAACGGGCTCGGAGACGGTAGTGCCTACGGCGTGCGCATTGCCTACTCGGAAGAAGATCCCATTCTCGACAGCGGGGGCGCCATCGCTGCCGCGAAGGAGTTCCTCTGCGGCGGGACGTTCGTCGTCCTGAACGCGGATACGGCGATCGATCTGCGCCTACGCGACGTCATCGACTTCCACCGCCAGCACCAAGCGACTGCCACCATGGTGGTACGTCAAGATCCTGACGCGGCGCGGCACGACGCGATTATGCTGGATGCGTCGCACCGTATGCATTCCATCCTTGGGCACGACGATGGCACCAACGCCGTTCCGGATGGACCGGGAAACCGCATGATGTATGCTGGCATCATGGTGTTGGAGCCACGCGTGTTTGACCACATGGGACAAGGCGTTTTCAGCATTACGCGTGACGTCTTTCCGCGCCTGTTGGCGGCGGGTGAGCGGCTGTACGGCTACATCCACGAGGGCTATTGGCGCGTCTTGGATACACTGACGGATCTTGCGGCCGGCCGCGAAGAGCTGGCGCAGCGCGGCATGCGGTGAAGAATTTTCTTGACAAAGTGCGTCATGGTTGAGTAGATCGAAGCGTTGATTGAGAGGGGTTGCGATGGGAATTACCATCGTTCAAAAGAGCGACCTGTCAGTTCGGAAGAAAGATCCGAAGATCGCCCTCGTCCTTGCCGGCGGTGCCGTCACGGGTGGTGCGTTCAAGTTGGGCGGCCTCAAGGCCCTCGATGATTTCCTGGTCAACAAGAAGACCACCGAGTTCGACACGTACGTGGGATTGAGCGCCGGGGCAGTGCTGGCTGCGCCGCTAGCGGCCGGCGTGAGCCCTGCCGAGATGCTCAAGAGCCTCGAGGGCAAATCGACTCAGTTCGATCACTTCCGGCCGAGTGACGTTTACGCCCCAGCGTGGGGTGACTTCGCATCTCGCCCCGCCAAGTTCGCTCTCGATGTCCTCGCGTTCTTACCCGGTACCGTGGGCGATCTGCTCGGCCAGGTGCCGAGCTTGGCACGCAAGCTCCAAGCACCCCTGGCCGAAGCCTGGCGCAATCCCGGCGAGGCCAGTCTGCAGGAACTGCTCGCACCCATCGGCGAAGCGATCGCTCGCCGCCGCGGTTTCCCGTCGCCGCTCGACTACTTGCCGTCCGGCTTCTTCGACAACTCGAGCATCGAGAGCTACCTGCGGCGCAACTTCGAAGCATCAGGGATTCCAAACGACTTCCGCGACCTCTACCGGGAGACCAAGAAGGAGCTGTACATCGGTGCGATGAACCTGGACAGCGCCGAGCGCGTCGTCTTTGGTCACGACGAGGACACCTCGGTCACCGTCTCGGAGGCGGTGCAGGCTTCAACGGCCCTACCCGGTTTCTACAAGCCGGCGCGCATCCACGGTGTCGACTACGTCGACGGCGGCGTGCGCCGCACCGCGAACATTGACGTCGCCATCGAGCACGGCGCCGATCTGGTCATCTGCTACAACCCGTTCCGTCCCTTCTCCAATCGCGTCCGTCGCACGGTGAAGAATGGCGAGTACGAGGTCGAGGGCCAGATGCTCGCCGAGACGGGCATCCTCACCGTGATCAATCAGGTGTTCCGTACGCTGCTGCACTCACGCTTGCAGTACGGCCTGCGCCAGTATCAGGACGATCCGAATTTCCGCGGCGACATCGTCGTGATCGAGCCGAAGGAAACCGATCGCCACTTCTTTCAGCTCAGTGCCATGGCCTACTGGCAGCGCCTCACCGCCGCCCAGTACGGCTATGTGTCGGTCACCGAGTCGATTGAACAGAACTACGACCTGATCAAACACATCCTGGAAAGCTACGGTATGTCGATGACGCGCCGCCAAGCGCGCGCTGGGGTCGAACGCATCCGCGAGGACGATCCGCAGGAGGTCTCCAAGGTTCTCATGCACGACGTGCCGCGCCGGAACTTGAGCGTGGCGTAGGAAAGCAATCAGCCGTCAGCTATCAGCTCTGAGAAGAGAAAAAGGGGCAGTGGATTCGCCACTGCCCCTCGTATTTTCTGGCTGACAGCTGAGTGCTGACAGCTACAGTCTCTCGATGATCGTCGTGATGCCCATGCCGATACCGATGCACATCGTCGACAGGCCGTAACGCTTGTTCCGCCGTTCGAGCTCGTCGAGCAGGACGCCAATCAACATTGCGCCGGTGGCGCCGAGCGGGTGACCCAATGCGATCGCCCCTCCGTTGACGTTCACCTTCTCCGGATCCATCCCGAGCTCCTGCATCACACACAGCGGCACCGGCGCGAAGGCTTCGTTGATCTCGATGAGGTCGATGTCATCGATCTTCATCCCAGTACGCTTCAAGATCCTCTGCGTCGCCGGAATCGGACCGGTGAGCATGATCACCGGCTCGGAGCCGACAATCACCTGGTCGACGATGCGACCGCGCGGCTTCAGCTTAAGCTCCTTCACCTTCTTCTCCGACGCCAGCAGGACTGTCGCGGCGCCGTCGACAATGCCGCTGGAGTTGCCGGCGGTGATCTTACCGTCGGGCTTGAACGACGGCTGCAACGCCATCAGCGCTTCCAGCGTCGATTGCGGCCGCACGTGCTCGTCGGTGTCGAAGTGCTTCTTCTCGCCATTGTGCGTGACGTCGAGCGCCACGATGCTCTTCTTGAAGCGGCCTTCCTGGATGGCGCGCCATGCTTTGTGCTGGCTGCTCAGCGCAAACTCGTCGATCTGCTGGCGGCTGAAATGCCACTGCTCGGCGACCATCTCCGCGGACAGGCCCTGCGGAATCAGGTTGTACTTCTCCATCAAGCTGGGCGGCAGCGGCCCCATGTCGGCGCCCATCGCAACGCGGGTCATGCTCTCCACGCCGCCGGCGACGACCAGGTCCTGCGCACCCGCCTTGACGGCTTGGGCGGCGAAGTTCACTGCCTGCTGGCCGGAGCCGCAAAAGCGGTTCAGCGTGACGCCGGGGACATCGACCGGCCACCCTGCTGCGAGCACGGCGCTGCGGGCGATATTGGTGCCTTGTTCACCGGTCTCGGTGACGCAGCCAACCACGACGTCGTCGACTTCCTTCGGATCGATGCCGACCCGTTTCACGATCGCGTTGAGCGGCACGCCGAAGAGGTCGATCGGATGCACTTCCGCGAGGCTGCCCTTGCGCCGGCCGCGCGGTGTCCGGCACGCATCGATGATGTATGCTTCTCCCATGGTTTCCTCCCCAGTAAATGTCGGATTGCAGATTTGTTCGCGTCGGATGGTGATCTGCGACCGGTGAGTGCGTAACAGTCGTCCAATCGGCAGTCAACCGCGGTGTTTGCCGCTGTTGTGGCGCAGGTATTCTTTGAGCTCGGCGATCTCGGCCTTCACGGCCTGGGCGCGCTCGCTGCCGGCAGCGGCCAACGGCTCGGCCTTTTCGAATTGGCTGAGGGCCTGATCGTATTCACCGCGCAACTTGTAGGCGATCGCCAGGTGGTAGTAGCCGTCGCCGGCTTGACCAGCACGACCCGCCAGGATGCCGAAGCCGTGATGTGCGTCCGCGAGGGTGGGAGCGAGTTGGAAGGCGCGTTCGTACTCGCGCATCGCGCCGGCGGCGTCGTTCTGCGCTTCGAGAACCTTGCCGAGCTCGTAGTGGCCGACTGGATCATCCGGATCGGTCTCGGTGGCGCGGCTGAGGAGCTCACGGGCCTTGTCCAGCTGTTGCAACCGCAGTGCGGTGCGTCCGAGCTCGCGATCGACACCCGTGAAGCCGAGCTGTTGTGCCGCTTCGAACGACTGGCGCGCCGGTTCGAACGAGCCGGTTTCGAGCTGTGCCAGGCCAAGCAAGTAGCGGGCGCGCCCGTCCGCAGGCTGTGCCTCGGCTTGACGCCGGTAGAACGTCACCACGTCTTGCGCCGGCTCGGAACGTGCCCGCACCACCACTTGCACGCGCTGCAGCTCAAGGCTGGTCGGCTTGCGCAGCCCGGCGTCCCATTGATGCGTGCGCAACACGGCCTCCAGGTTGGTGAGCCGCGCGTCGGTGAGCGGGTGCGAGAGCAAGTACGGCGGCGCAAAGGTCGGCGTCGTGCGCTGCTCGTCCAGCATCTTCTTGAAGAAGTCGAGCATGCCTTGCGGGTCGTAGCCGGCCTGCCGCATGTACCGGGCGCCGAGGTAGTCGGCCTCTTGCTCGAATTCGCGCCGGTATTGCAGCTGTGCAGCGGCATTGGCGGCCACCGCACCCGCGCCGATCGCCGGCTGCACCGCCGACAGCAGCACGCCGAGAAACGTGGCGTAGTTCATGAGCTGCGTCGCCTCTTGCTGCCGCGCCAAGTGATGCGCGTTGACGTGCGCGATCTCATGTCCGAGCACGCCCGCGACTTCGTCATCGTTGGCAGCACGCGTTAGCAACCCGCCGTGCACGTAGACGAAACCGCCGGGCACTGCGAAGGCGTTGAGACGCGGATCACGGACGACCGAGAACTGGTACTGAAACGTCGAGTCGTTGAGCGCTGCGGCGATCCGTTGGCCGATGCGGCTGACGTAGTTGTTTACATCCACGTCCTCGATCAGTGGCAACTGCGCGCGTGCCGCGAGGTCGAATTGCTTACCGAGTTCTTTTTCGTCGCTGATCGAGCCGCCAGCAGCCGGCTGGACTATCACCAGGCTGCAGGCCAGCACGCACGCGAGGACCCTAAGGCGGCGCTGACAGCACATCGTGCTTATGCGCTCTTGCCTAGCGGTTCTTGTTCGCCGCGTCCACCTTGGGCGGAAAGAGGGGCGTGATCTGTCCAGTTTCGGTTTCACCGCCGTCGGGGTCATCGGTGCCGACGACGCTGGTGAAGCGGGTTTCCAAGCGCTCGAGGCGCCGATCGGCACCGGAGAAGCTGCCAAGTGCATTGTTCAAATGCTTTCCCACCAGCCGGAAATCGTCACGGAAGCGGTCGAAGTCGCCGCGCAGGCGACTGAGCTGCTGCAGAATTTCCTGCGACCGCTCTTCGATGCGCAGGCCGCGCAGGCCGAGGACGATGGCCTGCAGGTAGGCATAGAACGATCCGGGCGACACTGGAATGACCTTGCGTGCCAGGGCGTACGCGCTGATGTCGGCGTCGCCCGTGGCGTCGTCCTTCACTACGATCTCGTAGTAGACGTTCTCCGCCGGGATATACATCAGCGCAAAATCGAAGGTGCCCTCGTCGGGGAGGATGTACTTGGTGGCGACGCTGTCGATGTGGCGCTTCACGTCGGTGACGAAGGCGCGTCGCACGCGGCTGCGCTCCTCGTCAGTCTGCGCGTCGAGCAAGCGACGGAAGTTTTCCAACGGAAACTTGGCATCGACGGGCACGAGACCGCTCCCGAGCCGGATCACGGCGTCGACCTTGTGCCCGGCGCGGAAGCCGTACTGCGTGGCGAAGTGGTCGGCCGGCAGGATCTGCTTCAAGAGATCCTCGAGCAGCAACTCGCCGAGTCCGCCACGCAGCTTCGGCGCTTGCAGGATCTGTTGCAGCGAAGAGATGTCCTTGCCGATTTCGTAAATCTTGCGGTTGCCCTCTTCGAGGCTGCCGAGGCTGCGGTGCACCGCGCCGATCACCTGTGCTGTGCTGTCGAGCCGTTCGCCGAGCACGCGGTGCGTGTTCTGCATCAGCTCGACGTTCTCGTGCAGCCGCTGGTTCACGGTCGCGGCGATCTGCGCCAGCTGTTGATTGAGCACTTGCGTGTTGGCGTCGAGAGACCGACCGAACTGGTCGCGCAGGCCTTCAATCTGCTGCTGCAGCAAGAGCGGCGAGCGGTCGGCGTCGCGCACCGCGCTCATCGCTTCCAGCCGCGCGGCGGCCTGCCGCTGACCCAGCAGCACGAGAATGAGCAGCATGAGCAGGACAGCGACGGCGGCGAGAGCAAGGCCCAATGCGGTCGCGAGGGTCACAGCACCTGCACCGCGTATTCCAAAAGCATGCTCAGCTGCCGCAACCGACGCGCGTACACCGGCCGCTCCATGGGCAAAGCGGTATCGAACAGCTCCAACGACAGCCGCAAGTTGGCCTCGATGATCTCGATGCACTGCTCCGTGCAGGCGCGCTCCCGCTGGCGGCGGCGGGCGCGTACGATGTCCTGAAACGGTACGACGACGGCCATGGCTCAGCCTCCCTCGGCGGCGCGCGGTTCAGGGGCCTTACGCGCCATCACCGCATGGCCGCCGTTGCCGAACCATTCGATCTGTCGCGCCAGGCCGAGCAGGATGTTCACGTCGCGGACCTCCATCTCCGCGCGTCCCAAGAAGCGGCGGAAGGCGAACATGATGTGATCGGGGTTGTCCGGGTGCAGGAAGCCGATCGAGCGAAAGGCGGCCCGCAGCTTCTCGAACATGAGGGCCACCTGCTCTGCGGGAGCCAAGTCACGCGTCACTCCGATCTCACCTGCAGCGGCGAGGTGCAGCTCATAGCAACAGACCATGACGGCCTGGGCGAGATTGAGCGACGGGTAGGCCGGATCGGTCGGAATGGCGATGAGTTGATGGCAGGCCTTGAGATCCTCGTTGCTGAGTCCGTGGTCTTCTGGACCAAACAGCAGCGCCACTCGATTCGTGGCAGCGGCGGAGACGATGCGTGGGGCCGCCGCGCCGGGCGGCTCGGCGTCGACGCGGTACACGCCGCCACGGCACGTCGTGCCGACGACGAGGCCGCAGTCTGCGACCGCCGCCCCGATGCTGTCGGTCTGGCGGACACTGTGCAACACATCCTCGGCGTGCGCGGCCATGGCCTTTACCCAAAACGACTTCATCTGCGCGGACTGCACCAGCACGAGCTCGCGCAGCCCCATGTTCTTCATGGCGCGCGCAACGGCGCCAACGTTTGCGGCGCCACGCGGGCGTACCAACACGACGCGAATGTTGCTCAGTGACATTGTGCGGGATCGTAGCATTCCACACCGCAAGGTGAAACGCGCGCACGGGGCGGTTGGGGGCGTTGCGTTGTTGTGGGTGTCGTAGGTGGCGTAGGTGTAGGGGCGAGGCATTTCCCTATGCAGCGTGCTCGATGATGGTCTTACCCTCCGGCGACGCAGCGCGCAGCGGCGGTGCGGAGTGGTGGGAAATGCCTCGCCCTTACGGCGCTGCGGTTTCCCCGAAGCGTCGTCGCTGGTCCGCGGCTGCATGGAAGGGCGAGGCATTTCCGGGTGCGGTTGGGCGCCGGGTCCGTGGTGCGGACGTTCTGCGATGGACCGATCGCTGCTGCCTGAGCGATGGGAAATGCCTCGCCCCTACGACGGTGGAAAGCAGCGTCGATAAAACTCTCGCCTGTTGCGACTCGCACAACCGCTGAGTATGACTCTCATCGATGCGCATCGTCTCGTTCGCCGAAATTCACATGTCCTTGAAGATCCGGGCGGCCGACCTCGCAGGTCGCGTTGACAGGATGAACCGATGAACGAACAGATGCGCGTCGACCATGTGTCGATCGCCGTGAATGACATCGACAGAGCTCTGGCGTTCTTCGGTGCCTGCCTGCCCATCGAGTTGCGGGTGCACAAACGCCAGGGCTATAACGACGACTTCAATTGGTGCGACTTCTACGTCGGCCAGTTCAAGCTAGAGCTCATCGAGCCACGGCACTCCGACAGCTTCGTCCGCCGCTTCATCGACAAGCGCGGTGAAGGGATGCATCACCTGTCGCTCGAAGCCACGCACCTGGAGCCCCTGCTCGCGCGTCTTGCCGCGGACGGTGTGCGCATCGTGGACCGTTTCGACGGCGGCAACGGTGATGTAACCGCGTTCATCTCGCCGCGCAGTGCGCACGGTGTGCTCGTGCAGTTTTGGAACGCCGATGGCATCGTGCCGCCCGAACGGCCGCATACGGCGCCTTTCCGCCTGCGATCCGGGAAGACGGTCAAGGTGCGAGTCAACCACGTTTCGATGGCGGTACGCAGCATCGATCGCACCCTCGACTTCTATCGCCGCCACTTTTCGGCACAGCCAGAGCATCCCAAGCATCCAGGCTATGACGGCAGCTTCATCCTCACTACGTTCACCCTCAACGGCTACCGCATCGAGTTGATCGAGCCGGCGCCCGGACACGAAGAGGGCTTCGTGGCGCGTTTCCTCGCCAAACGCGGCGAGGGCTTCCACCATCTGTCCGTCGACGTGGATCATCTCGACCCGCTGGTGGCGCAGCTCGAAGCCGACGGCGTGCGCATCGTCGACAAGGCGGACATCGGCGGCGGCTGGAAGACCGCCTTCATCTCGCCCCGCAGCGCCTACGGTGTGCTCATCCAGTTCTGGCAGGACCCGGCGCTGGGAGGATGATGGAATTGCGGAATGCGGATTGCGGATTGCGGAATTTCGGACGAGATCGCCGCTTGCGTCCGCTCCCTCCTTCTTCAAATCCGCAATCCGCAATCCGCATTCCGCAATGACCCTGCGGGTTGTGCTGTTCGATGCGGGAGATACGCTCTTCCGCGTGCGCGGTTCGGTTGGAGAGGTCTACGCAACAGTCGCGGCGCGGCATGGCGTCACGGTCGCGGCGCCGCACATCGAGCAACGGTTCCGCACTGCCTTTCGACGCATGCCGCCGTTGGCGTTCCCCGATGCGCGGACAACCGAGCTGCCGCAACGCGAGTACATGTGGTGGAGGGATGTCGTCGGTACAGTGTTCAGCGACGTTCGCTTCGAGGACTTCGATGCGTTCTTCGCCGATCTCTTCAGCTATTTCGCGGAGGCCGGTAGCTGGGAGTTGTTTGCGGACGCCGAACCCGCGCTCGCGGCGCTACGGGCGCGTGGTCTCCAGCTGGCGATCGTATCGAACTTCGACGGACGGCTGACGCGCATTTGCGAGGGTCTCGGTATCGTCGGCTATTTCGATGCGATTGTGATGTCCGGCCGCGCCGGCGCTGCCAAGCCCGACCCGCGCATCTTCACTGTCGCGCTGACACGCCTCGGCGTCGGGGCGGACGAGGCCCTGCACGTGGGTGATAGCGACACTGAAGACATCCGAGGTGCCCGCGCCGCAGGGCTCCGGGCAATTCAGATCAACCGTGCGGCGCTGCGTGATTCTTCGGATTGCGTGAGTGACCTGCGTGATCTGCTGGGCCGCCTCACGAGATAACCTTGGCTTCCTTCAGCGTGCCGATGTCCTCCCACGTCAGACCCAACTTGAGCAGTATGTCCTCGGTGTCTTGACCGACATCCGGGGCGATGTTCCGCACGTCGGTCGGCTCGCCATTGAACTGCACCGGGCTGCAGGCGACTTTGAACGGGCCGTGTGTGGGGTGCGTATAATCCACCAAGTACTGGTTGGCGAGCACCTGGGGGTCGTCGCGGATCTCCGTCGGCGTCTGCACCGGGGCGTGGATGGTGTCGTACTGCAAGAGCCGCTCGATCCAGTCCGCTCGGGTGCGCGTGGCGAAGTGGTCACTGAGCACCTGCACCAGCTCCCTGCGGGTGTCCTCCTCGATCCATTTCATGAGCGGATACTGCGTCGCCAGCTCCTCGCGCTCGATGGCTTTGCAGAACTCCTCCCAGTGCCGCATCGGCGTGAGCATCATGAGCATCAGCCACTTGCTGTCCTTGCACTGGTAGGTGTTCATCAGCGGATTCGGCGCTCGGGTGCGGTCGTTGTGCGGCAGGTCGTGTCCGAGCAGCAGTGCGGCCAGGATGTCTGGAGCCATCAGCCACACCGCCGTGCCGAGCAGCGACACGTCGAGGACACAACCTTGGCCGGTCTTCTCGCGGTGGTACAGCGCTGCGGCGATCCCGCCGGCGATGAAAGTGGCGCCGATGGTGTCACCGAAGGCGGCACGCTGCATGATGATGGGCTTGCCCGGCTCGCTGAGCATGTAGCCGACGCCACCGCGTGACCAGAACGAGCCGGCGTCGAACCCGCCGCGCTCCGCCTCCGGTCCCTTCGGGCCCTGACCGGACCCCTTGGCGTAGATGATCTTTGGGTTGATCTTCTTGATATCGTCGTAGTCGATCTTGAGGCGGCGCCGCGCCGCCGGGAGGAAGCTAGTGAGGAAGATGTCCGACTGCTCCACCAACTTATAGAGCACGTCACGGCCGCGGTCGCTGGTGAGATCAAGACCCAGGCTGCGCTTGTTGCGGCTGCCATTCTCGATGAAAAAGTTGAGGCCTTGCGCCCCCGGGATAATGCCGGAGCTGATCAAGCCGCGCAGTGGGTCGCCGCGCGTCGGGTGCTCGATCTTGATGACCTCGGCACCCCAATCGGCCAACACGGTGCCGGCACCGGGCACAAAGAACCATTCCGCGACCTCAAGCAGGCGAACGCCGTCCAGCACCTTCAGCATGTCAGCAGCCTCCACAAATCAATTGTGCTGCTGTCATACTCCATGCGCCGCCGGAAGTCAGGCGCCAGCGGCGGCCGACCATCAGGTTTCTTGTCATGGCAGGCGGGGAAGGGCATATTGTCACATGGGGGAGGGCAGCCCCTATTGGGGGTCGGAGTGGATGAGGACTTATGGAGTGGCTCGACCGCGTGGTGGTTCTTCTCGGGTTCGATCCCTTTACGTACCTGGTGGTCACCGTTCTCGGCATGCTCGTGTGGGTCTGGTGCACGATGGTCGGGAGCTTCGCACTCACCGGACGCGGCATCCTGCTGCGTCGAGCGGGCCTCGCGATCGCCGCCATCGGAGCGGCGCTGTTCACGTACACCGCGCGCAGTCTGCACTGACGAGCGAAGGGCGGCGCTCAGCGCAGCAGCCCGAGGACAATCTCCACAACAATCAGGATGATGATCGTCAGCTCTAATGCCTCGGCGCGGTAGGTCGCGGCACGGCGGTTAAGAATCTCGAAGATCTCGTGCACCACCTTGAGCTTGCTCTCCACGCTGCTGCGCCACGCGTCGAGGTGCAAACGCTCCGCAGTAACCGAGTACACCTTGGCCAGGTACAGGTCCTCGATGAACTTGAGCGCATTGGCGACACGATCGGCGATGAGCGTGGTTTCGACCTTCAGCTCCGAAACCTCCTCAAGCGCCTTACCGAACGGATTGACGACCAGCGTGCGCAGCCGCGGCCGGCTGTACACGACCTGGAAGAGCTCGCTCATCTGCGCATCGAGCCGCCGATCGAAGAAGCGGAGCTCGACGAGCTGGACGTTGAGGAACTCCAGCGCGTCGAGCAGCGCCGGGTAGTCGGCGGCGTACAGAAAGGCGGCGTTCCAATCGGTGACGACCAGATCCTGCGGGTGGTAGGAGATCGCCGTCTCGAACACCTCCTCCGCCTCGCCCTCGGCCAAGCGGTCCTTCTCGCAGCGCAACGCCAGCGCGATCGGCGCGCGATACTCGTCACGCAGCTGTGTCGGTGTGACCAGCGTATCGAAGCGGTCGACCTGGATGACGTAGAAGTCCTCGACGAAGTCCGTAAAGCCCACCTTGCTGATCGCCGGTGCGGCGGCGGGTAGCAACCCGCGGACGATGTCGAGCGCGGCGCTTTCCATCGACTTGGTTCGCACCAGGGCCGCGGTGAGCGGACCGAGCCGGTCGAGCGGGCCGGTCAGCGGCAGACGCAGCATGACCGTGAGGGCGCCGAAGTCGTGGGCGCGCAGCAGGACCGCGGCCTCCACCTCGCCGTCGGTCAAGCGCACCTTGCGTGTACCGTAGTCGAGATCCACGGTGCGACCGGCGCCGCGGATGCCGGCGTGTCCGGTGTCGGGGGAGCGTGGCGTCGCACCCAACGGCTTCAGCAGGCGCACCAACGGATCGAGCGCGATCTCGTAGCCCACGTCGTAGGAGAAGAGCCCGGTCAGCGTACCTGCGGCGATCTGCATGTGAAGCATGCGCCTTGCGGCGTCTGAGGGCCGATGATATCAGCCGCGACACGAGAGAGGGAGACAATGATGCCGATCAAGCGCGTTCTTGTACCGGTTGATTTCTCGGGTGACTCGCTCAACGCGCTCGCATACGCGCGGGCACTTGTGAAGCCGTTCAAGGCGGAGGTCATGCTCATACACGTCATTGAGCCGATCTACTATGCCGCTCCGGCCGACATGTACATGGCCAGCCCCAACCTCGCGACGCTCATCGACGAGCAGCAGCAGGTGGCGGCGCGGCAGCTCAAGCGCCTTGCGGCCGACCTGGAGAAGAAGGGGCACCGCGTGCGCACCGTGCTCAAGACCGGCTCGCCGGCGCAGGTGATCATCGAAACCGCGCAGCGCGCCGGCATCGATCTGATCGTCATGGCCACCCACGGCCACACCGGCCTGGCCCACCTGTTCATGGGCAGCGTCGCCGAGAAAGTCGTGCGCACCGCCACCTGCGCGGTGCTGACGGTGCGCAGTACGCTTCTGCAGAAGCGCAAGCCGCGGAAGAAGGCCAGGCGCGCATCGAAAAAGTCGTAGGGTAGAGGATATGGTGGCACAGGCGTCTCGCCTGTGCGCACCGGCCGGAGGCCGGTGCCACCCTCTTTCGTGTCAGATCAGCTCGCCGATCGGTGTGTGACCGATCTTGAACGCCGCGGCGACCCCGGCGTGCGTGACGTGGCCGTTCAGTACGTTGACGCCACGCTGCAGCGGCACGTTCTCCCGCACGGCGCGCTGCAGGCCTTTGTCCGCCAGTTCGAGGGCGTAGGAGAGCGTGGCGTTGGTCAGAGCAAAGGTGGAGGTCCGCGGCACGATCGCCGGCATGTTGGTTACGCAGTAGTGCACGACGCCGTCAGTGAGGTAGATGGGATCATCGAGGCTGGTCGGCCGCGACGTTTCTATGCACCCGCCCTGATCGATGGAGATGTCGACGACCGCGGCGCCGCGCTTCATGCTGCGCACCATCTTGCGGGTGACCAGGTGCGGCGCCTTCGCACCGGCGACCAACACCGAGCCCACGACGAGATCGGCGGCGAGCACTTCCTCTTCGATGTTGGCATGGTTCGACATCACCGTGGTGATGTGTCCGCCTAGGATGTCGTGCATGTAGCGCAGCCGCGCCGGGTTGCGGTCGATGATGCTGACGTGCGCGCCGACCCCGGCGGCGATCTGGCAGGCGTTGGCGCCGGCGATGCCCGCCCCAAGGATGACGACGTTTGCCGGCCGCACGCCCGAGGCGCCACCGAGCAGAATGCCCGCACCGCCGTTCGGTGCCTGCAGGCACCAGCTGCCGACTTGGATCGAGAGCCGGCCCGCGACTTCGCTCATCGGCGCCAGCAGCGGCAGCGAGCCGTCGTCGAGCTGAATCGTCTCGTAGCCGATGGCCCCGACCTTCTTGGTGCGCAAGACCTTGGTGAGCTCCTCGCTGGCCGCGAGGTGCAAGTAGGTGAAGACGACCAGCCCCTCGCGCAGATAGCGGTACTCCGCAGGCAAAGGCTCTTTGACCTTGAGGATCATCTCCGCGTCGTGCCAGACCTGCCGCGCCGTCCGCCGAACCTGCGCACCGGCGGCGCGATAGTGGGCGTCGGAAAGCCCGCTCCCGTCGCCGGCATGCCGTTCGATGAGCACGCGATGACCGTGCGCGACCAATGCGCTCACACCCGCCGGCGTAATCGCGACCCGGTTCTCTTCCGCTTTGATCTCTTTCGGGATCCCGATGATCATACGGCGGCGACGTTATTCGCATCCCCCCACGGGATCAAGCAGGTCGTGATTCGTGACTGGCCACTGGTGATTGGTGACTCGTTGCTGAGCAGGAATACCCCGAGTCACCAATCACGAGTCACGAGTCACGCCACGGGGGATTTACAACCCACATTGCATTGAGTATGGCCGCCGCATGGGTGAGATCATCGACGGCTTTGCGGCGGCGAAGGCGCTGCGGGAGAAGGTCCAACACGAGGTCGCTGGATTCCAGCGCGTGCACGGCTTTCCCCCGGGCCTCGCGACGATACTGGTCGGCGAGAATCCTGCCTCTGCCAGCTATGTGCGCAGCAAACGCAAAGCCTGCGCCGAGGTCGGCGTCTTCTCGGAAGGCATCGAGCTCCCGGCGAACACGACACAGGAGGAGTTGCTGCGCGTCGTGCAAGCCTTGAACGAGCGGCGCGACATCCATGGCATCCTCGTGCAGCTCCCGCTGCCCGCGCACATCGATGCAGACGTCGTGATCGACGCCGTCGATCCCAACAAGGACGCGGACGGCCTGCACCCGATCAACCAAGCGCGCCTGGTGCAGGGCCGCGACGGGATGCGTCCATGCACGCCGCTGGGCGTCATGCACCTCATCGATGCGACCGGCGTGGAGCTGAAGGGTGCGCGTGCTGTGGTCGCCGGCCGCAGCAACCTGGTTGGCAAGCCGGTCGCCTTCATGCTGCTCGAACGGCATGCGACGCTGACCATCTGCCACTCGCGCACCAAGGACCTGGCCGACGAGATCGGGCGCGCCGACGTTCTCGTGGCTGCCATCGGACGCGCCGAAATGATTCGCGGCGTGTGGGTCAGGCCGGGGAGTGTGGTGATCGACGTGGGTATCAACCGGGTGGCTGACGGACGCCTGGTGGGCGATGTGGAGTTCGCCACGGCACGCGAGCGCGCCGCGTTCATCACGCCGGTACCCCGTGGCGTCGGTCCGATGACCGTCGCCATGCTCATGCAAAATACACTCACCGCGGCGCAGCGGTTGGTTGCCAAGCGCCGATGAATCGCACCCCGCTCTACGCGGCGCACCAAGCCCTCGGTGCCCGATTCGTCGACTTCGGTGGCTGGGAGATGCCGGTGCAATACACCGGCATTCTCGACGAGCACGAGGCCGTACGCCAGCGGGCCGGCCTCTTCGACGTCAGCCACATGGGTGAGATCGAGCTGCGTGGCCCGCGTGCGCTCGCCGCGGCGCAGGAGCTGACGGTGAACGACCTCGGCCGTCTGCGCGACGGCCAAGCGCAGTACTCGTTGCTCTGCCTGCCCACGGGCGGTGTGGTCGATGACATCATGGTGCATCGCATCTCCAGCGAGCGTGTGCTGATGTGCGTGAATGCGTCGAACGCCGACAAAGATTTCGGGTGGATTACCGAGCATCACCACGGTGCGGAGGTCGTCAATCGGAGCGCCGACTTCGCGCTGCTCGCCTTGCAGGGGCCGCGCGCGACCGAGATCCTCACCGGGTTGACGCCACTATCGCTGGCGCAGATTCCGCCATTCGCGTTTGCG
>JBGQHM010000105.1:0-17385 GCA_041497995.1 Binatia bacterium
CCGCAGCCCCACGCGTGCGGCACGCACACGGCTTCGGGAACCTCCCGGGCAATGCGCTGGATCACGCCCGTGACGCACGACACCGTGGCGAGCACCAGGACGTGGTTGCGGATGCCGACGGTCCCATTCGCTCGCGGGTAGCCGGTGATCTCGGTCATCGCTTCCACCGCTTGCCCTCTAGGTTGTGCGTATGCACCCACTCGCCCCTCTTGATGTCGCGGGTGCTGACCGCGACAGTCTCGCCGTACTTGATGACTTCCCGCCCGGCCGTGATATCCGCGAGCGCAATCTTGTGGCTGGCCGGGATGTCCGACACAGCCGTGAGTCCCTCGACTCCCTCGGCAACCGCCCGCTCTCCTGCGGCGAGGGCGCTGAGGACTACGGCGACGTTGTCGCGCGGATGGATGATCAAGATATTGGGTTTCATCGGTTGTCCTCGCCACCGCAGAGTCGAGCAACAAATGGGCCCGTCTCGCTCGGTTCCCCAGGTTGGAAGCTCGGCCACCCCACTCCTGAACGTGAGAATTCAGCGCCTGTAGCTTCGTGTTCGCAGACATGGCTTCGGAACTCTCCCCTTTGATTTCTATACTTCGATCTCGCTAGCATCTGCGCCTCGGCGGCGATCGTGCTCAACGTCATCCTCCTCGGGCTCACCTCCCTCTTCACCGACATCGCGAGTGAGATGGTGTACCCACTCGTCCCCTTCTTCCTCACCCTCCGGCTTGGAGCGAACCCTGCCGTGCTCGGCGTGATCGAGGGGTTGGCAGAGAGCGTCGCCAGCCTGCTGAAGGTGTTCTCCGGCTATCTCTCTGATCGGCTGCATGACCGCAAGACGCTGACGATCGTCGGCTACACGTGTTCGGCGCTCGGCAAGCTCCTGCTCGCGCTGGCGGCGGGCTGGGGCATGGTCTTGGGCGCGCGCGTGGTCGATCGCGTCGGCAAAGGCATCCGCACCGCACCGCGTGACGCGCTCGTAGCGGAGAGTGCCGCGGACGGCCGACACGGCCGCGCGTTCGGCTTGCATCGCGCGCTCGACAGCCTCGGGGCCGTGATCGGGGTAACGCTCGCCTATCTCTTCTTCACGCGCTACACCGGCGACTACGCGCTCGTCTTTCTTTCGTCGGTCGTGCCTGCCGTAGTCGCGGTGGGGCTGCTGTTCTTCGTACGCGAACCAACCGCGCCGCAGAACGCGACCGGTGAGTTGCCATCGTTGCGGTGGCGCGCACTCCCCGCGCGCCTGCGCTGGTTCCTGGCCATCACGTTCCTGTTCACTCTGGGCAATTCGTCGAACACCTTCCTGCTACTGCGCTCGAGGAATCTTGGCTACACGCCGGCGACGGTCATCCTGCTGTACCTCACCTTCAACGTGGTCTACGCACTCGCCTCCTACCCTGCCGGCTGGCTGTCGGACCACATCGGCCGGAAGACCCTGCTGGTCAGCGGCTACGCGTTCTACAGCGCGGTCTACCTCGGGTTCGGACTCCTGCAGCCATCGCACCATGCACTGCTGTGGGGATTGTTCGCACTCTACGGCCTCTACATGGGCGTCACCGACGGGGTCGAGAAGGCACTGGTGACCGACCTGACGCCGGCGGCGTTGCGGGCCACGGGCATCGGCCTGCACGCGACCATCGTCGGCATCGGGCTCTTCCCCGCGTCGTTCGTCGCCGGCCAACTCTGGGAGCACGTCGGCCCCGCGGCCGTCTTCTACTTCGGTGGCGCAATGGGCGCGATCGCTGCTGCCGGCCTCCTGCTTCTTTGACGCATCCAAGGAATCTCCACCTCAGAAGTTGCGGCGCGGTGCCGAGACGCTCAACTAGTACTCCCTGGGAATCCCTGGACCGTATCAGCGACCTCGAAGCGCATACGTCCACGCGTGCCAGTAGTTCCGGGGATTGCGGAGCCCGCGACGCTCGCTGCTCAACCGGTGGTCGTTGGGCTTTCAATCCGAGCTGCGGTATCGTGCGTCCACGATGTTCAAGGTTCCAGTGGACGACATCCCAGACACGCGCAAGCTCCTTCAGTACGGTCTCTTTTCCGGTCTGGTGGTCATCTACGCGATCTACCTCAAGGGCATCATTGAGGCACCTGACGAGATCGTATTCGGAACTTTAGTCGCGAACGGACTCGGGCGCCTTCGTCATAGCAGGGACCATGGGATCGCCGCAGCCACCTGCTAAACAGCTCGCCGGTTTCATCGACAAGTACGCGCCCGAGATCGGCACCCTGGCCCGCGCAGCTATCGACAAAATGCGCACCCGTCTGCCTGGCGCTATCGAGTTGGTGTACGACAACTACAATGCCCTCGCCGTCGCGTTCAGTCCGACGGAGCGCACATCCGACGTCATCGTTTCGATCACATTGTATCCGCGCTGGGTGAGTCTGTTCTTCATGCGCGGGGCGCAGCTCCCCGACCCGCAGAAGCTGCTCAAGGGCACGGGCAAGACGGTGCGGCACATCGTCATCGAGGACGCGGCGACTTTGGACAAACCGGCTGTCCGGGTGCTGATCGCGCAGGCAGTCGAGCGCGCCGCCAAGCCGCTGGATGCAAAAGGCCAACGGCGGATCGTCATCAAACTCATCTCGACGAGGCAGCGACCGCGACGCACCGCCGCGCGACCATAGGCGCCCGCGCCGCCCACGTTGCATGGAGGTGCGCGTGGGGTAGGATCAGCAACCTGCTTCTGACGAGGCGACCCGCCGCCATGAGCGGATGCGGAAGGAGAATGAGTCGACCATGACCGAGCGCAAAGCGTCGTTTACCACGATGGAGAAGAGCACCGGGCAAGATTGGGCGATCATCGGCTCGAAGTTTGTCGAGTTCTCGCAACAGCTGCCGGCGCGCATACTCGACCACCTGCGTCTCCTCGAGGGAGACTGCGGCGGTTTTGCCGTCGATCGTCTCCAGCACTCGCTGCAGACCGCCACCCTCGCGCACCGCGCGGGCGAGGACGAAGAGTACGTCGTCTGCGCGCTCCTCCACGACATCGGCGACACCCTCGCCTCGTTCAACCACGCCGACATCGCCGCCGCGGTCCTCAAGCCCTTCGTCTCCGAGGAAAACCACTGGATGGTCGAGAAGCACGGCATCTTCCAGGGCTACTACTTCTTCCATCATCTCGGGCTCGACCGGAACCTGCGCGAGCAGTTCCGCGGCCATCCATGTTTCGAGCGCACCGCACTCTTCTGCGAGCGTTACGACGGCCCGGCATTCTCCCCGCAGCTCGATACCATGCCGCTGTCGGCGTTTGAGCCGATGGTCCAGCGTGTGTTCGCCGCGCCGAAATGCGGTTAGCCCGACTACGAGAGTGTCGATGCTCGAAGAATTTCTTGTGACCCAGCGAACGACGGAGCCGTTCCGTCGGTGGTTTGCCGACGAGCACTTCGACCTCGTGGTCTGGACCTCCGAGACCGGCGCGATCGTCGCGTTCGAACTTTCCTATGGCAAGCCTCGGTTCGAAAGGGCGCTGACATGGAGTCACGAAGATGGCTACGGGCACTTCCGCATCGATTCGGGAGAAGAGAGCCCGACCAAGAGCCGCACACCGATTCTTGTTTCGGACGGGTCGTTCCCGAAGGTTCAAGTGATCGCGGATCTCACCGAAGCGTCGGTTGCCATCGACCCGACGGTTCGGGCCTTCGTGGTCACGAAGGTGGAGGAGTCTCCGTCATGAGGCTCTTGCGCAGGGCCGAAAGGTCGCAGGCTAACCCGCGCTTGGAGCCGACTCACCACAACCTGACCCACACCGCCACCCGCGGCTCAAGCGCAGAGCGTTGGGCAGCGCCCCGAGGTTAGAGAAGGCATAGCTCTCTCCGCTCTGCGGCGATAAGATCCCCACGCTGGAGGAGCTACATGAGCGAGTTCGATCCGTCGCATCGCATCTTCGTCAGTTACATCGACAAGTCGCGGGAGTACTACCTCGCGCGTGGCTACGGAAACCCCTACCGGTGGGCGCACCACGAGGACGTACCGTTCGCACCACTCGCGAAGCCGCTCAGCAGGAGCCGGGTCGCACTGATCACGACCGCGGCACTCCCCGGGGAGGACCGCAGCGTGATGGAAGTCTACGCCGCGTCCACCGTACCGCCGCCGGCCGCCCTCTGCACGAACCACCGCTCGTGGCACAAGGAAGCCACGCACACTCGCGACGTCGAGTCCTTCCTACCGATCCGCCGCCTCGAAGAATTCGCCACTGTCGGTCGCATCGACATTCCCTCGCCGCGCTTTTATGGCGTGCCAACGGACTTCAGCCAGCGCCGAACCGTCGACGACTATGCGCCGGCCGTCCTCGATCTCTGTCGCGCTGACGCCGTCGACGTCGCGCTTCTCTTCCCGCTCTGACCAGTTTGCCACCAGACCGTGAGTCTGGTCGCTCGACACTTTGAAACGAATGGCCTCCCGACGGTCATAGTCGGCTCGGCGCGGGATATCGTCGAGCAGTGCGGCGTCCCCCGCTTCGTGTTTACGGACTTTCCACTCGGCAACCCGTGCGGCAAGCCGGATGATGCGGTGATGCAACGAGCGATCGTTGGCATCGCGCTCGATCTGCTCGAGACTGCGCGTCATCCGCGCACCAGCGTGCAGACTCCATTTCAGTGGGACACGACCGGCGAGTGGCGCGCCACGTACATGCGGATTCCGCCAACATCTGAGAGGTCTTGATCATCCACCTGAAGGAGCCTTATTCGCCGCCACGTGGCCACGACTGTCTCGCCGGTAGGGAGTGCAGCCGCCCAGCCAGCGGCTGCAGGCGGACCGGCGGTGGCGGCTGGCCGCTGAGCCGCACGCCGTTACCCGTCTCGATGAGAAAGTTCTAAGGACATGCCCCCTAATTCGTTCTTGACCGCCGAGTGGCGTTACCTCGCCATGTTGAACTTCGACGTTGATCCGACAGTGCTACGCCGGCTGGTACCAGCCGGAACCGAGTTGGATGATTGGCGCGGCCGAACGTTTGTAAGCGTGGTGGGGTTTCTGTTTCTCAATACTCGCGTTCTTGGGATGCCGATTCCCTGTCATCGCGACTTCGAAGAGGTCAACTTGCGATTTTACGTGCGGCGCAAGATGAGCGACGGCTGGCGCCGGGCGGTCGTTTTCGTCAAGGAGCTGGTGCCGCGAACCGCCATCGCACTGACGGCAAGGATGGTCTACGGTGAGAACTACGTCGCCCTGCCGATGAACCACCGCATTGAGGTCGAGAACGGCAGCAGCCCGGTACGGCGTGTCTGCTATTCCTGGAAATTCAACGGGCGCGAAAACCAGATTCAGATGCAAGTGCAAGGCGAGGCGCAGGAGTCCGAGCCGGGAAGCGAGGAGGAGTTCATCACGGAACATTACTGGGGGTACACACGCCGGCGGGATGGGAGCACACGGGAGTACCGCGTCGAGCATCCTCGCTGGCGGGTGTGGAGGGCAAGGGACGCGCGGCTCGATTGTGATGCAGCGCGACTGTACGGAGACCAGTTCATCGAGTCCTTGCAGGCGGCGCCGGCCTCTGCATTTCTGGCCGACGGATCAGAAGTGACGGTCTCCAAAGGAATCTCGCTGCCCGTTGGAAGAGAGCAGTGATGCAGCGGGCGCCGATCGGTTGGGTATTGTATGACGATTCGCGCGGATTTTGCCGGCGGTGGATTCCGTTTCGGGCAGAGACTCTTCGGAAGAGGGGCTACGCGATTGCCCCGCTGCAGAGCGAGTGGCTTGAGCAGAAACTGAATGCTCCCGAAGAGGATCTGCTCCAGGATTTGAGGCTGTTGCTCGCCGATGGAAGCGTGGTGCGCGGCGCCGACGTGTACCGTTGCATGTGCGGCGCATCTGGTCGGCATATCCTCTCTACCTGCTCTCCGTCGCTCCAAAGCGCTATGAGTTAGCCGGCGCCCAGAGAAGATGATGTGGCTTCGTCATTTACTTTCGATTGCGGTGCTGCCGTTCACCGTCGCCGTGCTAGTCCCTCTGTGGATCGCCCGGCGATACGGCGTGGAGCCGTCACTCGGCAGTGACGCGCCAAGCTACGGCCTGCAGGTCGCCGGCCTTGGCCTACTGGCGCTGGGCCTCGTGTTCTTCATCGCCTCGCTCCGCCGGTTCGCTACCGAGGGGCACGGCACGCTCGCCCCGTGGGATCCCCCGCTCGAGCTCGTGGTGCGCGGTCCGTACCGCTACGTCCGCAATCCCATGATTTCGGGCGTGGTGTTCGTACTGTTCGGCGAGTCGCTGGTGCTGCTCTCCGCTGCCCACGCCGGGTGGGCGGCCTGCTTCCTCGCCATCAATCTCATCTACATTCCTCTCATCGAGGAGCCCCAGCTCACGCGTCGGTTTGGCGCAGCCTATCTCGAATACTGCCGGCACGTTCCCCGGGTTGTGCCACGACTGCGGCCCTGGGTTCCGACCGGGGCGCCGTAGCAGCACGTTACGAGCCGACCGCGACCGCTGGCACGGTGAACCAGAACCGTGCCCCCTGCCCTGGCGCGCTCTCCAGTCCGATCTCGCCGCCGTGCGCTTCGACGATCTCCTTTGAAATCGACAGGCCGATACCGGCGCCGCCTGATGCCGTGCCGGGGACGCGGAAGAACTTCTCGAAGACGCTCTGCTGGTAATCCGCTGAAATGCCGGGGCCGGTGTCCGCAACTTCGAAGCGCACGCACCCGGCCGTTGCATGCGCGCGGACCTCGACCCGGCCACCAGCAGGCGTGTGACGCAAGGCGTTGCTGAGCAGATTCGACAGCACGAGCTGGATGCGCTCGCGATCCACCGACACGTCATGCAGCCCGGGCAACACCCGCGTTTCGAGGGTGACCCGGCGTTCCTCGGCGGCGCTGCGGTGCGCGTCGACCGCGGCCTGGATCAACTCGCTCGGTGCCGTCGGCCGTTGCTGCAGCTCGACACGCCCGCCCTGAATGCGCGCCAGGTCGAGGAGCTCGTCGACCATCGACTGCAAGCGTTCGCAATCCTCGCGCGCTGTGTACAACAGGTCGGATTGCTTCTCCGTCAACGGGCCGGCAGTCTGCTCGATGCACAGATGAATGGCCATACGCAGCGACGTCAGCGGCGTGCGGAACTCATGGGCCACCGTCGCCACTAGATCGTTGCGTAGCTCGTCGACGCGGCGCAGCCGCGTCACGTCTTGGAGCAGCACCGTGGCACCGGTGACCCCGCCCTGCTCGGCGTAGACCGGTGTCGCACGCGGCAGGAGGTAGCGCTCACCGTCCGGAGACGCGATGCGCAGCGCCTCGTCGAAACCGCGGGGCACGTATGGTCCCTTGCCGCTGAGGACGTGGGCGCTCACGCGTTCGAGGACCGCACGAACCTCCGGGCTCACCGCCGCAAACGCTTCGCCGCTCGCCGACCCGACAGCGACCGCGAGCACCGTCTCGGCGGCCGTGTTCACGTTGAGCACGTCACCGTTCACGTCGAACACGACAACCGGGTCGGGCATGCTGTCGATCGCGGACTGCGAGGCCTGCTGTGCCAGGAGGAGCTCACCGAGTGAGCTGCGGCGGTACTGGCTGAGACGCGCCGCCATGGCGTTGATGTTGCCGGCAAGCTGCGCGAGCTCGTCACTGCCCGTAATGTTGGCGCGCGTCTCGAAGTCTCCGTCACCGATCCGATTTACCGTGCGTGTCAGCAAGGCGAGCGGCTGCAGAAAGCGGCTCGTCAGCAATGCCGATGCAATCCCTCCGATGAGCAGGGCCGCCACCGAGCCGAGCAGCATCACCGTGTTCATGCGATCCGCCTCGCGGCGGGCACGCTCGCTCTTCTGCACCATGGCATCCTGGTTCAACGCCAGGATGCTCTCGGTCGCCTGCTTCACGGCACCAAAGGCCGGGTCGAGGTTATCGAAGAAAAACGCTCGTGTGGCCGCCGGCTCCCCGAGTTGCTGCAGGTGCTCGAAGGCAGCCTGGTACGCCGTCCACAATTGGCGGAGGCGCTGGGTGGCCTCCAGCTCGCCGGGTTCGGTGACGTTACCCTCCTGCACCCGCAACTCGCTCTCGAAGCGCTGGCGTTGCACGACGGCACGGGCAGTCCCTTCCGTCGGACCGCTGAGGAGCAGGAGCGCCGCAGAGTCCTGCATGCGCTCGATCGCCTCCTGCATGCGCTGGATGGCGAGGACGCTGCGGTAGTTGTCCTTGAGGATCGCATCCGAGTTGTGGCCCAGCGACGACACTGTCGCGGTGGCCAGGACACCCACCACTGCGAGCGCCACCGCAAGCGGCGCCTGGGCGAGGAGCAACTTGACCCGCAGGGTCATGCGCCGTCCTCGTCGTCATGCGCAACGATGTGCAGATCGAAATCGGCGGCTTCGCTCACCATGCGTGCGACGAACGAACGTCCGAGGATCTGCTGCCACCATGGACGATGCGAGCGCCCAATCATAATGTGCCCGACACCATGGGACCGTGCATAGTTGAGCAGCGCGGTCACCGGATCCGCACCCTGCAAACGTACGACGACCGCACCAAGCTCGCGCGCCTGCTCTATGTTCGCCAGCAGGTGCCGCTGCGCCTCGGCATCGATGCGGGTCGGTGCCTCGGCCGGCGTTTCAACGTACGCTACGTACCAATCAGTGTTCAGTCGGCCGGCCATGCGTGAGCCGCGCCGCAGGAGCGTCGCCGCGCGCGGCGAAAATGACGAGATGCACACCATCAACCGACCACTCGCGGCGCCGACGCGCGGCGTCTGACCGGCCTGCTGCGTTGGGTTCGTCCGGTCGAGGCTCTCCGCCACCTCGCGCAGCGCCAGCTCACGCAAGGTCGCGAGATTCCCCTCCTTGAAGAAGTGCGACAGCGCCCACTCGACCTTTTCCTTGTCGTAGATCTTGCCGGCACGCAGCCGATCGAGCAGGTCCTCCGCCGCCAGGTCGAGGTTCACGATCTGATCCGCCTGTTTGAGAAAACTATCTGGGACCGTCTCGCGGATGACCACGCCCGTGGCACGCTCGACGATGTCCTTCAAGCTCTCCAGGTGCTGCACGTTGAACGCACAGATGACGTTGATGCCGGCGGCCAGAATGTCGAGCACGTCCTGATAGCGCTTCCGGTTGGGAGCATCCGGCGCATTGGTATGTGCCACCTCGTCGACCAGCGCGACTCGCGGTTGGCGGGCGATGACCGCGTCCGGGTCCATCTCCTCGACCACCAGTCCGCGGTATTCGACCTGTCGCCGCGGCACGTATTCGAGTCCATCCATGAGCGCCGCGGTTTCCGCACGGCCGTGCGTCTCGATGAACCCCAGCACCACGTCGACCCCGCGCCGCCTGAGCGCATGGGCCTCTTCCAGCATCCGATAGGTCTTGCCCACACCGGCGGCAAAGCCGATGTAGACCTTAAGACGGCCGCGCTTCGCACGTTCGACTAGCTCGAGAAAGTCTTCGGGACGTGGCCGTGTCGCAACCATGCGCAGCGCTGAGGGCACTCCCCTCTCAACGCTCGGCGTGCTGCTCCGGACGGCCGAAGCGGCGGTCGAGCGCCAGGTTGAGCAGCAGGACGTTGACGCGCGCTTCGCCGAGCACTCCTAACTCCCTGCCTTCGCTTTCTGCCTCGACAATCTGCCGCACGCGCTCCGGTGCCACCCCGCGGGTGTGCGCGACGCGCGGGACCTGCCACAGCGCGGCGCGCGGCGACAGGTGCGGATCGAGACCGCTGGCCGACGCCGTAACGAGCTCGATGGGCACCGGCCCCTTCGCATCGGGGTTGGCTTCGGTGAGGCGCGCAAGGTCGGTGGCGATGCGGTCGCGCAGCTTCTGCGAGGTCGCACCCAAGTTCGAGCCGCCCGACGCCGTTGGGTCGTAGCCTCTCTCACCCGCCGCAGATGGCCGTGGCCAGAAGTACGCGGGCTGCTCGAAGTTCTGGCCGATCAATGACGAGCCGACGATCTGGCCGCGCTCGTCCTTGACCAAGCTGCCGTTCGCGCGCCCGGAGAACAGGGATTGGGCCACGCCGGTCATCACGAGCGGATAGGCCAAGCCGGTGATTGCCAGCGTCACGATGGTGGTGCGAATCGCAATGAGCGTCGCGTTCAACATGGGACACCTACACCAATCCAATGGCCGCCAGGGCCATGTCAATGATCTTGATACCGACGAAGGGGGCGATGACGCCGCCCACACCGTAGATGAGCAGCGAGCGGCGCAGCAACGCCGCCGCGCCCAGCGGCCGATACTGCACGCCGCGCAACGCCAGCGGGATGAGCACGACGATGATGATCGCATTGAAGATGACCGCCGACAGGATCGCGCTGAGTGGCGACGCCAGGCCCATGATGTTGAGCGGAGCGATCTCTGGGAACACGACCATGAACATCGCCGGCAGGATGGCGAAGTACTTGGCAACGTCGTTGGCAATCGAAAAGGTCGTCAGGCACCCGCGGGTCATCAGCAACTGCTTCCCGACCTCCACGACCTCGAGCAGCTTCGTCGGGTTCGAGTCGAGGTCAACCATGTTGCCGGCTTCCTTCGCCGCCTGCGTGCCGGTGTTCATGGCCACGCCCACGTCCGCCTGAGCCAGCGCGGGCGCATCGTTGGTTCCGTCACCGGTCATGGCGACCAGTTTGCCCTTCGCCTGCTCTGTCTTGATGAGTTGCATCTTGGCTTCCGGTGTCGCTTCAGCGAGAAAGTCGTCGACGCCGGCCTCGCGCGCGATCGCCGCGGCGGTGCGCGGGTTGTCGCCGGTGATCATCACGGTACGAATACCCATCGCACGAAAGCGATCGAAGCGCTCCTTGATGCCCCCCTTCACCATGTCCTTGAGGTGAATGATACCGAGAATGCGGTTGCCGTCGCAGACCGCGAGCGGCGTGCCGCCGGTGTCCGAGATGCTGTGGACGACGGCGTCCAGACCGCTCGGCACCTGCCCGCCGAGCGCCTCTACGTGCGCCTTGATGGCGTCGACGGCACCCTTACGAATCTGCCGGCCATCCAGATCGCAGCCGCTCATGCGGGTATGTGCGCTGAAGGCAATGAAATGTGCGCCGATCTCCTGCACGTCGCGGCCGCGCAGTTGATATTGCTCCTTCACCAAGACCACGATCGAACGGCCTTCGGGCGTCTCGTCAGCGAGACTGGCGAGCTGCGCCGCATCCGCGAGCTCCTCCGGGCGCACCGAACCGACCGGGATCAGCTCGGCAGCCATGCGGTTCCCCAGCGTGATCGTACCGGTCTTGTCGAGTAGGAGTGTATCGACGTCGCCGGCCGCTTCCACCGCGCGTCCACTCATGGCGAGCACGTTCTTGCGCAGCAAGCGATCCATGCCGGCGATACCGATGGCCGAAAGCAGACCGCCGATCGTCGTTGGAATCAGACACACCAACAACGCGACGATCACCGTCGCGGACAGGTGGATGCTCGAATACGCGGCCAGGGGCACGAGGGTGACGCACGCGATCAGAAAAACGATCGTCAGACCCACGAGGAGAATGTGCAGGGCAATCTCGTTTGGTGTCTTCTGCCGCGTCGCCCCTTCCACCAATGCGATCATGCGGTCGAGGAAGGAGTGGCCGGCTTCGGCCGTGATGCGCACGACGATACGGTCGGACAGCACCTTCGTACCGCCTGTGACTGCGGAGCGATCACCGCCGCTTTCGCGGATCACGGGCGCCGACTCGCCGGTGATCGCGGACTCATCGACTGATGCGATCCCTTCCACGACATCGCCGTCTCCGGGGATGAGCTCGCCGGCCTCGACGACGACCTTGTCGCCCTTCTTGAGCGCCGAGGCGGGTACCGCTTCTTCACGGCCATTGACCAAGCGGCGTGCCGTCGTTTCCTTGCGCATCTTGCGCAGCGTGTCGGCTTGCGCCTTGCCACGCCCTTCGGCAACCGCCTCCGCGAAATTGGCGAACAGCACGGTGAACCACAGCCACACGCTGACACCGAGCGTGAACCAGGCAGGCGCGGCATCCGGCGGCGGTGCGAAGAAGTCGCGGAGCCACAGCACGCTGGTCAGGACGCTCCCCACCTCGACGACGAACATCACTGGGTTCTTCGCAACGTGCTGCGGCGCCAGCTTGCGCACGCTCTCCATCGCGGCTGGGCCCAGGATCTCGCGATCGAAGAGGGACAGTTCTCGAGTCGTCTTTCGTGCCATGATGTTCGATCCTCTTTGCTAGGGCCTGCGGCCAGCGTCCTTTCTATGGCCCGCTCCCCGATGGGTCGCTCCGGGCTGCAAGTCCCACAGGCTGCTAGTAGAACTTTCCACTCTGCGCCAGGAAGTGCTCGACAATCGGCCCCAGCGACAACGCCGGGAAGAACGTGAGCGCTCCAACGATGACCACCACGCCTACGAGAAGCCCCACGTACAGTCCGCCGTCGGTCGGAAACGTGCCCAGTGACGCCGGCACGACCTTCTTGCCAACCAGTGAGCCGGCGATAGCGAGCGCGGGGATGATCATCAGGAAGCGCCCGGCCAGCATCGCGATCGCCATCGACACGTTCCACCACGGCGTGTTGGCGTTCAGGCCAGCGAAGGCGGAGCCGTTGTTCCCGCCGGCGCTGCTGTAAGCGTACAGGAGCTCAGTCAACCCATGCGGCCCGGAGTTGTTCAACGATGGCGTCGCATACGAGGCCACGGCTGACCAGCCGCTGAATCCGAGGATGATCAGCGGGAAGATCAGGATGTAGAACATGGCGAACTTGATCTCGCGCGACTCAATCTTCTTGCCGAGGTACTCGGGCGTGCGCCCGACCATCAGCCCGGCAATGAAGACCGCGAGCAACGCAAACACGAGCATGCCATACAGGCCGGCACCGACGCCGCCGAAGATCACCTCGCCGAGCTCGATGTTCACCAGTGGCACCAAGCCGCCCAACGGCGTGAAGCTGTCGTGCATCGAGTTCACGGCGCCGCACGACGCGTCCGTGGTGGCGGTGGCGAACAGCGTCGAGTTGGCAATTCCGAAGCGCACCTCTTTGCCTTCCATGTTGCCGCCGCTCTGGTCGATGGCGAGGCCGTTGGCCACCGGATTGCCCCGCGACTCGGCGTAGTAGGCAACACTCACGCCGACCAGAAACAGCACAGCCATGGCGGCGAAGATCGTCCATCCCTGCTTCTGATCGCGCGCCATACGGCCGAATGTGTAGGTGAGCCCCGCCGGGATGACGAAGATCAAAGCCATGGCGATGAAGTTCGTGAGCGGCGTCGGGTTCTCGAACGGGTGCGAGCTGTTGGCGTTGAAGAAGCCGCCGCCGTTGGTGCCCAGCTGCTTGATGACCTCCTGCGAAGCCACCGGCCCCATCGCCAACACCTGCTTGACGCCTTCGACTGTGGTCACCTCAAGGTACGGGGCGAAGTTCTGGATGAGGCCCAGGGCCACGAGGAGCAGCCCGAGCGGGATGCAGATGGGCAGGAGGACGTAGATGATGCCGCGCATCAGATCGACCCAGAAGTTTCCGATCGTGCGCGGATCGTCGGGCCGCAACTGACGCGTGAGGCCGCGCGCCAGCGCTACCGCGATGGCAATGCCCGCCGCGGCCGACGTGAAGTTGTGCCAGGCAAGGCCGGCCATCTGCGTGAGATAGCTCATCGTCGACTCGCCGGAGTACGCTTGCCAGTTGGTGTTGGTGGTGAAGCTGGCCGCGGTGTTGAAGGCCAAATCGGCCGGCACCGCCGGGAACCCCTGCGGGTTCAGAGGCAGCACGCCTTGTAAGCGCTCGAAGGCGTAGGTGACGAGCACCCCCAACGCGCTGAACAGCAGCAGCGCCAGCGCATATGCCTGCCAGCCCTGCTCCCGTTTCGCGTCGACACCGCACAGGCGGTAGCAGGCACGCTCCATCGGCCCGAGGACACGCGGCAGCGGCTGCCTGTCGCCTTCGAAGACGTTGAACATGTACGCGCCGAGCGGCTTGGTCAGCGCCAGGATCACGGCGCTGTACAGGAAAATCTGAAACCAACCATTGGCAGACATGGGCGCGCCTCAGAACCGCTCCGGACGAATGAGCGCGTACAGCAGATAGATCGTCAGCAGCACCGCGAGCGCTGCGCCCACGGCATATTCAAGATCCATGGTTGACCCCCGTAAAGTTACACGCGCTCGCAGCCGCGCACATAGGCCCAGGCAAGCGCGAAGAATCCGACAGTCACCGTCACAAACAAGAGGTCGAGCATCGTTGTCTCCTTGGAGGCTGTTTCAGCAAGCATCGGTCCATGACGCACTTGCGGTCAGCCCCTCCTTAGATGGCAGTTTGCCTCCCGCGGGTGGGAGGCAAGGGGTAACCTCGTTGCAGAGTGCGGGAAGCAGCGCTCGCCGGGACCGCACGATGCAACCGACCGTGACCGCCGCCACTGGGCGGGTCAGCTCAGTGACGCCGGACCCGTTCGCCTGCAACTTGCAAGGCTCGGTGCACCGCGGCGCAGTAATCTGCAAGGCGCACCAGGCCATGCGACCGGTTCATCCGGGCTCGCAGCACGCTTCCAACGACGGCACAGGCGTCGCATAGGCCCAGGTCAGGAGATTCAGCCATGGCAGCCCTGATGATGTATGCAGCGCTGTTGGTAGCCTACGGTCTCAGCGTCCGGTCACTCCTGCGCCAATCGCACCACGGCCCACTCGGGGACATCGCCACGAGGCAGCCCCACACCGCCGCTTCCCGCAACAGCACCACGGAACGATCCCAACCTCGCCGTGGATCGCGCCCCGCGGCAGCGTGAGTCGCTGGCCGTCCCCTCCTACTCCCGCGGCTCGTGATGTCGCGTTCCCTCTTGCCTGCTGTGGTCGTACCGCTAGGATCGACCGGGCATGGGTGGAGTCTTGGAACAGGCGCGATCGACCGTGCTCCGTTTCGGAACGCGGCGCGGCATCGCATGACGACTGGTCAACGCACCAGACGAATCGCCAACGGTGCGCTGCGTCATGCGCGCCGCTTGATCGTCCTGGTCATCGGGCTCACGGTAGTGGCCATCGGCGCCGCCATGATCGTCCTACCCGGGCCGGCGTTCATCGTCATCCCCGTCGGCCTCGCGATTCTGGCGACGGAGTTCGTGTGGGCGCGCCACCTGCTGGACAACTTAAAGGAACGCGGGCGTCAATTCGTCGGTAAGTCGAAACGGTCCGCTGGGGATCAGTGACGCACGCCTGACGCTTTCAGACGCTCTACTTCGACGCGGGCATCGTTGAAGCACGCCCCAGCGCCGATGTCCGTCAGATGGTCAGGCACCAGCGTGGTTGACGTTGCCCCATTGAGCGTGCTCGACCGCCACAGCCCTTTCGGGAGTACCACGACGCCCCGACGTACGTCGTCGCGGATGCGCAGCGGTACGTGGACCTCGCCGAGGTCGTTGAAGACACGAACTGCCTCGCCGTCGCGCAGCCCGCGTAGCTCCGCATCATCCGGATGCATGCGGAGCCTTGGGTTCGGCAGGTTGAACTCGCCGAAGATGGAATTGATGGTCTTGTCGGAGGCGGGGCTGAGCAGGACCAACGGATAGTTCTCGGGCGGCGCAGGAACGTAGCGCAGCGGGCCGAGGTCTGGCGGACAGAGCTCCACCTTCCCGCTCGCGGTTGTCGGGACGTCGGTCACGAATTGAACGAGCTCGGTACTTCCGCGAAAGCGCACCTGCGCGATGCGCTCCTGCTGCAGTTGCTCGAGCGTGACGCCGCCCAGCCGTGCGGGAGCACCGTCCATCGCAGCGCGTAACAACTCGTTGGTGTCTGCCGCCAACCCGGGCTCTTCGAACCCCATCGCCCGACCCAGGCGTGCGAACAGCTCGGTGTTGCTCACCGACTCGCCTACCGGGGCGATGACGGGATCAGAGTACTGCAGGAAGTAGTGGCCATACGATTTGTGTAAATCCGTTTCCTCGAACATCGTCGTGGCCGGCAGCAGGACGTCCGCGAAGCGCGCCGTGTCTGTGAGCACCTGCTCGTGCACCACGGTGAACAGATCCTCTCGCGCCAGACCACGCAGGACGAGCTGTTGATTCGGCGTCACCGCTGCAGGGTTGGCGTTGTATACAAACAGCGCTTGGATCGGCGGTGACTGTGGCTCGGTGAGCACGCGTCCGAGCTGCGTCATGTTCACCTTCCGCGTCTCACCTCGGCTCAGATCAGGCCGCGCCAGCGCCATCCCGTTTACGGGAAAGGCGCGACCAACGCTCATCGTCAAACCGCCGCCGCGCACACCGAACTTTCCGGCAACCGCAGGCAGTGCGAAGACCGCGCGCACGGCGTTGCCGCCGTTGCGGTTGCGTTCGAGCCCCCAGCCGCACCGAATCACCGCCGGAGAGGCTGCTGCGTATGCGTCGACCAGCGTGGCGATGTCGCCCGCCGGCACTTGGCAGATCTCGGCCGCGCGCGCCAGCGGGTACTCGGCCGCTGCATCTGCCAGCTCGTCGAAGCCGTTCACATGCTGCCGCACGAAGTCATGGTCCACGCGCCCCGTGCGCACGAGCTCGTTGATGATCGCCAGCGCCAGGACCACATCGGTGCCGGGCAGCGGTTGGAGGTGGAGGGTGGCGGTCCGCGCCAGCGGTGTGCGCCGCGGGTCGATGACCGCTACGAACGCACCGGCGCGCCGCGCGGCGTGCACGTGCGGCACGAAGTGGATACTCGTTGCCGACGGATTCACGCCCCACAGGATGATCGCCCGCGCCAGGCGGTAATCCTCCATCGGCACACCGCCCATGGTGCCGAACATCGCACGGTATGCGGTTCCCGTTGGCGCGGCACAAATCGTTCTCAGCAACTCCGAAGCGCCGAGTCGGTTGAAGAAGCGCGCGTCCATGGCGCCCTCGCCGAGCAGCCCGTTCGAGCCGCCGTAGTGGTACGGCACGATTGCCTCGGCACCGTCGCGCGCGATGATCTCATTGAAGCGCCGAACGATGACGTCGATCGCCTCATCCCAGGTGATGCGCTCGAAACGTCCCTCGCCTTTGGCGCCGACGCGTCGTTGCGGATAGAGCAGGCGCAGCGGCGAGTAGACGCGCTCCGGATACCGCCGCACCTTGGCGCATATGTAGCCGCCGGTCACCGGATTGCGACGCGATCCATCGACCTTGGTGATGCGCCCGGATTCGACCGTCACCGACAAGCTGCACGTGTCGGGACAATCGAGCGAACAGACTGAATCGTGTATCGTTGCCATCGACTGCCGACTCTACCGCACGCGGTGACCTACCGGGAGGTGCTGCGTCTCCACGAATGAGGAGCCTCACCCCTGCTCGCCCGGCGCCCGCTTACGGACGATCGTCAGCCCATCGGCGATCGGCAGCATCACCGCTTCGACGCGACGGTCCGCGATGATGAGCTCGTTCAGCTCGCGCAGCGCGCGCGTGCTCTCGTCGGTGGTTGCCGCATCGAGCACCTGGCCCATCCACAGAACGTTATCGAAGAGTATGAGCCCATTGGACCGCAGGCGTTTGAGGATCTCCTCGTAGTAGTTGCGATAGTTCGGTTTGTCGGCGTCG
>JBGQHM010000106.1:0-17359 GCA_041497995.1 Binatia bacterium
ACCCGCTGCGAATGTCGCAGCGCCACCAGCTGCGCAATCATGCCGCCCATGGACAGACCAACGACGTGTGCCTGCTGGTGCCCAGCCGCCTGCAGCACCGCCACGGCCTCATCAGCCATGTCGTCGAGGCTGTATTCCGTATCCGGCTTGTCCGACTTGCCGGTCCCGCGGTTGTCGAAGGTCGTGATCGCGAAGCGCGGTGCCAGCCGCGCCGGGATGGTGCCCCAGTCCGCCGCACGCCCGCCGAGGCCCTGAATCATCAGTACGGGGGCCCCGTGGCCGGTAACGTAGTAGGCGAGGTTGATGCCGTTGACGCGCGTAAAGTGCATCGCTCCTCCGTGTCGTCACGACGGACGGCCGTCTCACAGGTGGCAGCGTTCTAAGGAAGCTGACGCAAACTTGCAAGCCGCAGCAACGCTCGCGGCGCCGCCTGCGGGTGGACTCGTCGCCAGGCGCCGCGCGGTATCTTGAACCCTTACCAGCTTTGTGCTGAGCATTGAATTGGTGCGCTGAGTCGCGTACGACCCAACAGACGCACGGTGACCATGCCGGCCAACACGAATCCAAACCGACGCTCTTCATCCCGGTCGCTCGACGTCATGATCGGCGTCGCAGCCGTTGTGGCCGTCGCGGTGATCGTCCTCTTCATGCGGTCGCGCGGCGAGGATGATGCGGACTCGTCCACACCGCGTCCCCTCCAACCGGCGGCACTCGAGCCGTTGAAGCTCAGCGAGCGCCGGCGCCCGGGGGCCGACGCGGACAGACCCGCGCCGCGGGCAGCGGGGCCAAACAGCTTGGGGGACCCGATCAGGGTGCAAGGCGGGGCGGCGGTCACACCGAGTACCATGAAACAGCACGCCGTCGCACCGCCGCGACAGGCCGCCGATAACGAACCTACACCCCGGCCCGGCGTACCCGCCGATCTTCCTCCTGACGCCATCGATCTCGACGACGCGTCAGAGGATATCGGCGCGCTGACGAAGGTGGCTTTCGGTGACCCGGATCCGGAACGCCGCCTCGCGGCCGTCGAGCTGTTGAGCGCGACCGAAGATCCGCAAGTGATCACGGTGCTCGCACGCTCGCTGGCGGACCAGAACGAGGAGGTCCGGATGGCCGCGTTGCAAGCACTCTCCGATTTCACCGGTGAAGCGCCGGCGGTAGCGATCGAGGGGGCGTTGCATGATTCGTCACCAGACATTCGCTACGAGGCGGTCAGCATGCTCGCCGAGGTGGGCAGCGACCGTGCCCGCACCGCCATCCAGCAGGCGCTCAACGATCCCGATGAAGATGTGCGCTTTCTCGCAGAAAGCGTCTTGGACCTTCACAAGGAACCCGATCAAGGCCATGTCCCGGTTGCACCGGCGCAGCAGCCAGCCCGAGGCCAGGCCCCCTAACGTGAAGCGTATGTCGTGAAGCGTGAAGCGTCAGGGGAGCACATCTTCTCTTCACGCTTCACGCTTCACGCTTCACGCTTCACGGCAACGCCGCCAGGATCCCCGCCGACCGAACCGTCGCTTGGCTCAGCACCGGCACGACGCCGATCAGCTGCCCATTGTCCTCGACGATGATTTCACCGATTTGTTGATGCGCCTTCAGCGGCGCGGTCAACATGGTCGGCAGTTGGTAGCGGAGCTGGAGGTCATGCTCCTCATCGCGCCGCCGCAGCAACGAGAACGTCTTGCCCGCAACCGCGATCACGTCGGGAACCGACCCGTGTCGGACGTGGATGGGGAAGTTGAGCACCTCATCTTTGCGCACGATCTCCAAGCGTTCGTAGTGCGCAAAGCCCCACTCGAGCAGCTCCGCCGCCGCGTTGTACCGATCAGCACTGCTCGGCGCACCAGCCACCACCGCAAGCAACCGTAGGGCGCCGCGCTGCGCACTGGCAACGATGCCATAGCCCGTAGCGCGGCCCACGGTCGCCGAGGACACCTGCAAGCCATCGACGCCCGGGACCGAGCCGATGAGCTGGTTGACGTTGCGCAGCAGGGTCGCACCTTGGTCAAACGGGAACCCGGTCATCGACGACCACTCCAAGATCGCCGGGTGCTGCACCAACGCATGCGCCACACGCGCCACGTCGCGGGCCGTCGTCGTGTCGGCGTTAGCGGGGGCATCGCCTACGATGCTGGCGTATCGCGTCGCATCCATGCCCAGACGCTGCGCGCGTGCGTTCATGAGCTCGACGCACGCGGGCTGCGATCCAGCGATGGACTCGGCCGCAGCAATGGCGGCCTCGTTCGACGAAGTCAGCAGCATCACCTTGAGCAGATCACTGAGAATGTACGCCTTGTCCGCCCGCAACGAGAGCCGCTGCGGGAGCACAGGTGCCACCACTTGCTTTGTACGCCGCGTCGGCGGGCCGGACACTCCAAGGGGCGCAGCTGCCGCACCGTTGGTAGCAGTCACACTAACCGTGACCGGCGCACCGAGTGGCAACGCTCCCATGCCCGCCTCCTCCAAGCTGAGGAGCAACACCATCAACTGGTTCAGCGAGCCGGGATGCACCGGTGCGTCGGCGTTCTGCTCGCGCAGCGACTGGCCGGTTGAAGCATCAATGAGGATCGCACTTGGAGCAACTACATCAGCGGCGTGTGCAGGCTGGATCACCATGCACGCAAGGAACAAGCCGATTCCCAACCACCACCACCGCATGCCTCGCGTGTATCACATCCGCAGGCGCGTGTCAGTCAGGTGCAAGTGGTTGTTCCGCGGCCAGCAAGACCGAGGGTGGGACCGCGGCAGGGACATGCGTCCCGTAGCTGCGCAAGTACTCTCCAACTTGAGCACGGGCCTGCGGAACCGTGAAGCTCACGCTATGACCCGACAGCTCGGGCTGGCCGTAGTCGGTCATGACGAAGCGCCAGATCCCGCTGCAGCCGACGTCGGCCTGACAGCCATCAGACAGGTTGAGATCGGGCAGGCGCATGGCCAGCGCCAAGTCGTCGGTGGTGCGGTTCGGAATCGTGTTGTCGATGATGCCCTCGTGCACCAGCACGTCCTTGGGCGGCACGCCCGTCAGCTGCGCGCCCGGAACGATGATGTGCGGGCCGTAGTTGATCGGATCGGCCGCCCCCAGAACCCAATGCACCAAGTGCTGGAAGCGGTGCCGGAAGAGATAGAAGAACGGGTCCGGAGGCGCGACGCCCACTTGGAACGCGAGCAGCGGATCGAGCAGGTTGCCGATGTCGTGCGACGCAAGAATGTTGGGCAACCCGCCGCCAGGTACGCTCAGCATGCCGACGTGCACGTCGGGCTCCACTGCCATGAACATCGAGCCCATGATGCCGCCGAGCGACACACCGAAGTACATGATGCGACTCGGATCGATCTGGTCGAAGGGCGCGATGCGGGCGGTGTGTGCATTTTCGATCATTCGCGTGAGTTGCATCGTGTCGGCCACCGTCTGCCGGAAGAACTCCCGCGTGGCGGCGATCTCGTTGAAGACGAAGAAGCTCGTCGGCAGACCGCGGCGACCGTGCTGCAACGCCGAGATGCCGATGCCCATCACCGGCGCGTCGCCCACCATCGGCGGCACGGCACCGATCACGTCGCGCGACGACCCGCCCAACCCGTGTCCGAAGATCGCAATCGGGTAGCCGCCCGGCGGCGGCGTGGCTTTCGGGACCGTGACGTAGAAGTCGAGATGGTTGACCGGTGGCACGGCAGGACCGGCTACGAGGTTCGGGTCGAACGGTCCGCGGAAACCGGTGCGGAAGTCGTATGAATCGAACGTGCCGACGGCAACGGCCGCGATGTTTGGTGACGTCGGCGCGCCCACCACGTTCTGAAACTGCGGCGAGCCCTCCAGGAAGATACCCGTCTCCAAACTCTTGATCGGCGAGTTTTCGAACACGGGCCCGCCCGGCACCAGATCTCCACTGGTGAGTCGTTGTTGGATGGCGATGAGATCATCCGTCGTCGGCACGGTGGTGAAGACATCGACCAGCGCGAGCCCGTCGGTGCCGGTGCCGAACGCACTTTGCATGTAGTCGATCACGGGCTGCACGCGCGCGCGGAAGGCCGCCAGCGCCGGGCTCAACCCCTGACCGGCGAGCACTGCCGCGAAGTCCGCGGAGGGCCGCACGGCCCTGCCGGCGGTATCGATTAGCGCGGTTGTGACCACCAGCGCATACGTCGTCTTCGGCTTCAGCGGCACCGCCGGCTGCACCTCGATCGCGTTGTCCGGACCGTAAAACGACGCGGTGATCGCCGGCGGCGGCGCCGCCAGATCACCATACTCGAGCAACAGGATGCCGCGCGGGTTGCGGCCGGAGTCCACCACCCCAGGTTGATCGAGGTGGATGAGAATGGGCGCGAACGTCGGGAAGCCGGTCAGGGCGCGCAACTGGCCGATGACGTTCTGCACGTAGGCGCGCGCCTGCCCGTAGTCGCGCGTAGGTGGAAACCCCGGGTCGAGGTAGCTGGGCGGCACGACGGCATGCCCGCTGGTATCGAGGAGACGGTCGGTCGGGAATGGATTAGCTGCGTCCATCGGATCAGCGCTGAACAGCACGGTGGCCGACGTCGTCGTGGCCGTCGGTGTGGGCACGCCGGTCTGCGTCGCCGTCGGCGTGCCGCTGGGGAGGCTCGTCGCAGTGGCGCTAGGCGCCGCGAAGCTGTCGGTAATGTTGTTCGTCCCGCAGGCCGACAGCAGGATCAGAAGAGGACCGGCCGCCACCACACCCGTTGCGCGTCGCATAGAACCTCGCTCGTTTTCCGAAGTCGTGTCTGGTTAGTGCGCCGCCGCCGACGGGTCAAGCAGCGCGGTGGAAAGCGCGGAGGGCCGCCGACCGCGGCCCTCCGACGTCGTGCGCGTCGTTGCTACCCCACCTTGCGGACAAAGTCGGCGTAGCGATCCATCAACGGCAGCACGGTCTCGCGCGCGGCCGGGGGTAACCCAAAGGTCACCCGCCCCACACCGACTTGACGGTATTGCTCGATCGTCTGCTCGTCCGCGGGTGAGCCGAAGATGGTGATCGCCACGCTCTTCGGATCGCGGCCGGATTTCTCGGCGCGCTGGCGCAAGTCCTTGATGCTTTCGATCACGTTCGCCGCACGGATGCCGATGGGCATCCACCCATCGCAATAGTCGACGACACGCTGCAACATCTGCGGCGAGTGGCCGCCAAGGAAGATCGGTGGATGCGGCTTCTGCACAGGTTTCGGCCACGACCAGAGCTTATCGAACTTCACAAACTCGCCGTGGAACTCCGCCTCGTCCTCCGACCAGATCTTCTTCATCGCCGCGATCTGCTCGCGTAGCTTCTTCCACCGGGTTTTGAAAACGGTACCGTGATGCTCCATCTCCTCGACGTTCCAACCGCCGCCGATGCCGAAGATGAAGCGTCCGTTCGACAAGTGGTCGAGGCTGGCGACCTCCTTGGCAGTGGTAATCGTGTCGCGCTCGATGAGCAAACAGATGCCGGTGGCGATCTTCAGCTTCGTAGTCACCGCGGCGGCCATACCGAGCGCCACGAACGGGTCGTACGTGTGCCAGTACTCCTTCGGCAGGTCCGCGCCGCCCGGCCATGGCGTCCGCCGGCTTGCGGGGATGTGGGTGTGCTCGGGTAGCCAGATGGACTCAAAACCCCGAGCCTCCGCCTCACGCGCCAGCGCGTCCGGCCGGATCGCGTAATCGGTGGAAAACATCATCAGCCCGAAATGCATAGGTGCCCTCCTCCGCCCTACTTTGCCAAAGCCGCGCGATTCGCGCCACTCCCCACCCTCTCCCCACCCTCTCTGTCCCTTCCCCGCATCCGCATGCTATGGTCCCCGGCCACCGTTACCGTACTTGATGGACCAAGGAGGAACTGAATGATCACATTCGCACCATCACCTCGGCTTCGACGTCGGGGCGTCATCGCGAGCGCAGCAGTCGCGCTGCTGCTGGGCGGCAGTGTCACTCCGGCTACCGCTGGGAACCTCTGCGTCGCCATGGGGGACAGCGGCGGGCAGGTGGCTGGCCTCCAGATGGATTTCAAATGGGACAGCGCCTGCATGTCGCCGGACACCCCTCCGCACTGCACCGCAGAATCGTCCACGGGGAAGGACATTCGCGCGGGGCTCAAGCCGGGCCCCACGCTGAAGGCGATCTTCTTTTCGATGGCAGACACCAGCCCGATCCCGGACGGCAACCTGTTCTGTTGCAACTTCACCCGTTCCGGCAGCGGCGGCAACGCCTGCTGCGGTTTGAGTCTGGGCAACGTGCTCGGCTCAGACGCGGGCGGCACGGCAATCCAAGCAAGCGCTTTCACCCTGATCGCCACTATGGATGGACAGCAGTGCGCCGTGTCCGAAGCGAGCAGCGGCGGTGGCAGCGGACAGCAGCGGCCGCCGGTGCGCGGCGGGGTGCAAGGCGGGTCCGGCGCCGTCGCCCCACCCGTTGTCTCCGCGCCCGGCGTCGCAGCACCGGCGCAGCAAGCTCCCGCCGGCGGCGTCCAACCGGGGGTACCGGCAGGCAGACCGCAGGCACCGGCAGCCCCCGCCGGGATGGATCAGGTGCAGCGCGCACTCGAGCAGCTGGCACCGCGCGAAGCGCCAACCGCGGTGGCTGATCCCACTCCCCAGGCGGTAGCGACACCGCAACGCACAACTGCCGCCGGCACCCCGACGGCAAAAGCACGCGCCACCGAGGCACACGGAACCCCAACCGCAGCAGCGAAGAAAACTCCGTCTGCGGCCACGACACCGGGAGCCAAGACCCCGGGCCCAACGCCCGAGGCGACCCCCAAGGCCGAGCACAAGGGCGGATACTAGGACCTGCGGTCAGCGTCATTTCTCTGGCCCGCTCCCGTTGGTCGCTGTTGAGTGCCAAGTCCGACAGGCTAGTCTAGGAGCCGTGGGTAGGGTGCGCGTCGCGTCCAGAGCGGTGCGCACAGCGCACCCTACCCCTTCCGTTCATCCCAGCCGCGGCTTCATCCGCCAGCTGATTCCAGCCAGGATGACGCCGAACAGAATGACTAGCGCCAGCATCGGCCCCGCCACGTCGGTGAGGCCGCCGCCGCGCTCGACGATGCGACGCAACGCGATCTGATACCAACGCAGCGGGAACAGCGCCCCCACCTCGCGCACCCCGTGCGGCATGAGCTGGTAGGGAAACATCGACCCCGACAGCACGAACGACGGCAGGATGAAGAACACGGTGATGAACACCGCCTGCGCCGAGGTATGTGCCAAGGTGGACACGAACACGCCGATCCCCAGCGACGCCAGGACAAACGGCAACGTCACCAGCAGCAACGCCAGCCAACTGCCCTGCGGCCACATGCCGAAGAAGAGCCCTGCGGCGAGTATCGAGAAGAAGAACACCGCGTAGCTCAGCCCGACGAACGGCACCAGCTTCCCGATCACGATCTCCAACGGCGTCGTCGGCAACGCCAGCATTTGCTCGTAGGTACCGCTCTCGCGCTCCGCGACCAATCCACCGCTGGTGGCCGACAGGCAGAGATTGGTCAACAACATTCCCGCCAGTGCCGCGAGAAAGAACCTGCGGTCCAGCAACGTCGGGTTGAACCAGAAGCGTTGCCGCAGATCGATGGGTACAGGCGAGACGGCCGCCGCGCCCGGCACATGCGCCGCAACCACCGTCGGTCGCGTCGGGAACGTACTCGCCACCTGCCCGATGTAGGCCGCAACCCGCGCCGCCGACAGCGGGTCGCTGCCGTCGACCAACAGCTGGACGCGTGGCTGGCCGCGCTCGATGTCGCGGCGGAAGTTCTTCGGAATGACCAGGAACACCAATGCGCTCCCGTCTTGCAGCAGCCGGCGTCCTGCATCGTAACTCCACACCGCGCGCGGCCGCAGGAAATAGCCGGTGGTCTGCACCTCCTGAATGAAACGACGCGACACCGCGCTCTGATTCCGATCAAGCACGATCCACTTGACGTTGGCGGGCTTGTTGGACAGCGCCAGCCCGAACAGCAACAGCATCATCACCGGCTGCGCAAAGACCGTCGCCAACAACGCCTTGTCGTGCCGAATCACGCTGGCTTCTTTGTAGGCGACGGCGGCGACGTTCGACCAGAAGCTGTGGCGCGCGGCTGGTGACTCGTGACTCGTAGTTCGGTCGGCCATAGTTCCAGCTCGCCTACTGACGCGCCTCGATGGTGCGCAGTGCGTACGCCATGAGGATCACGGCAAAGAGCGCCAGCAGCGCCATCTCCGGCAGCAGCGACAGTGGGCCCTCGCCGCGGATGTAGATGGCGCGACTGATGCGGATGTAGTGCGTCGCCGGAAAGACCTCCGCGAGCCATTGCACGACTGTCGGCATGCTGCGGATCGGGAAAGCGAAGCCACTGAGCTGCACCAACGGGATGCTGAACAACACGCTCTTCTGCACCGCCTCCGCCGTCGTCGCTGAGGTCGCAGAGATGATGAGGCCGAGCGCCAGTGACACGAAGACGTAGAAGGAAGAGACGATGACGAAGAAGACCGCGCTGCCCACCGGCCAGACACGCAGCAGGAATCCGGCGATCAGCACCATCAGCACCACGTCGAAGGCAAACACCGCGCCCAGCGGTAGGAGCTTCCCGAGCAGGATCTCCACCGACGTAGCGGGTGTCACCTGCAGCTGCTCGAAGGTCCCGGTGAGCTTCTCGGTCACAATCGAGACGGCGGTGATCAACACCGTGAGGAATGACAGCACGAACCCGAACGTGCCGGCCACCATGAAGGGCGTCCCGTCGAGCTTTGGATTGAACACCGAACGCGTGACCACTTCGACGCCCGGCGCCCGCGGCGCCGCTCCAGGCGGCAACAGAGCCGCCGGCCGCGCGCCCGCCCGTTGCGGGGTCTCGTCAGCCAGCAGGGTGGCAACGCTGGCGGTGATCAGGCCGCGCAGAAACCCTTCCGCATTCCCAGCCAGGACTGCTTCGCCGCCGTCGTAGATGAGTTGAATCTGCGGCAGCTCACGGCCGCTCGCCGCGGCGCGCAGGTCGCGATCGAAGTCGGGCGGGATGATGATGGCGGCGCTGATCGCCCCCGACACGAGTGCGCCTTCGAGCCCGCCGCGGGTCGCGTAGGCACGGGCATCAAACGTGCCCTTCGCCGTGAGCTCCGCCACTAGCCTGCGGCTTGCGCTCGTCCCGTTGTTATCGAGCACGCCCAGCGCCAGGCCTTTGACTTCGGTCGACAGCACGTAGCCGAAGAGCAAGAGCGCGACGAGCGGCACCGTGACCAGAATCGTGACCGTGAACGGGTCGCGGAACGTCGCGAGGGCTTCGCGACGCATGAGCGTACGCAAGCGCCGCCAGTTCATGTTGCCGCCGCCGACTCGGCAAGCACGTGCCGGAAGATGTCGGTCATCTGCGCCTGCTCGATATGGACGCGCGCCCGTGGGTGCGCCTCGACGAAACGGTCCAGCATGGCCAAGACCTGCGGGTCCAGTGCCGGGACCGACACCCGCAACCCTTCGCCCGTTTGGTCAACGGCACCACCGGCACCGCCGAACAATGCCGCCGCACCCGCCCGCTCATCGGCGGCCACGTCGACATCGATGCGGTAGCCATAGGAATAGCGTTGCCGTAGCGCCTCCGGTTCCGCATTGGCGACCAGTCGGCCGGCGTCGATGAAACACACCCAGTCGCAGTAGTCGACCTCTTCGAGAAAATGCGTCGTTACGAAGACGGTGACGCCGGCCTGCGCCTCGTCTTGGATCAACTCCCAGAAGAGGCCGCGGTTGTGGACGTCGACGCCAGCCGTCGGCTCGTCGAGGAACACGACGCGCGGCTGGTGCAGGATGCTCAACGCCAGACCGGCACGTTGCCGAATCCCTGCCGGCAGGTCTTCGGTCTTTTCACTCTCAGCGTCGCCGAGCGAGAAACGCTCGCGCAGTGCACCCCAGCTGCGCTCCAGCTCGGCGTCCGACAGGCCATAGAGGCCGGCGTAGAACTCGACGTTCTCGCGCAACGACAGGCCACGGTACAGGCTCACCTTCTGGCCCATGTAGCCGATGTGGTCGCGCACTTTGCGCGGCCGCTGGATGACGTCGATGCCATCCACCTCGATGCTCCCAGCGGTCGGGCGCAGCAGCCCGATCAGCATGCGAATGGTCGTGCTCTTGCCGGAGCCGTTGGCGCCGAGGAACGCGAAGATCGACCCCGGCGCCACCTCGATGCTGAGGTTGTCCACGGCGGTGAAGTCGCCGAAGCGCTTCGTCAGTCCTTGGGCGCGGATGATCGGGGGACTCATGTGGTCGCACCCCGCGCCAGCGCCAGCAGCGTCGACTCCATGTCGAGCGCCGCCGCTTCGGCGAAGCGCACGCCCGCATCGGGCAGGCGTTGCAGGTCACGCACCACTTGCGGCGCCCCGGGGGTCGCCGTACGCCGCACCTCGACCCGCGCAAAGCGTCCGGTGGCCCGGGCGCCGTCGACGTAGGGCAGCGTGCGCGCCGCACGCGCGATCGCACGCGGGTCGTCGCCCCACGCGCGGTAGAGGTCCAACGCCACCCGCGCGCGCAGCTCGGCCGGCGTGCCGATGGCGACCACGCGACCGCCATCGAGGTACACGAGTCGATCGCACGCTCCGGCCTCGTCGAGATAGCTCGTACTCATCACGATCAACGCGCGGCCGCGCTCACGCTCCAGCATCGCCCAGATCTCGCCGCGCGCCATCACGTCAACGCCGGCCGTGGGCTCGTCCAGGAGGAGCAGCGCCGGCTGTAACAGCAGGGCGTTGGCGATCGCCAGCTTCTGCTTCATGCCGCCGGACAGCGCACCGGCGGGGCGGTCGACGAACGGCGCCAGGCCGGTCCGCTGCAGCAGCTCGTTGGCGCGCTGCGTGAGCTCGGCGGCGCCGAGGCGCTGCAGCCGCGCCGTGAAGCGCAGGTTCTCCATCACCGACAGGTCGCGGTGCAAGCTGAAGCTCTGCGGCACGTAGCCGATCTGCGCCTTGAGCTCGGTCACTGCGCCGCGCAGATCGTAGCCGAGCACCGTGGCCTCCGTTGCGTCGATCTCCAGCAGGCCCGCGAGGGTGCGAATGAGCGTGGTCTTGCCAGCGCCATCGGGGCCGACGACGCCGACAATCTGCTGGCCGTCGAGCGTCAGGTCGATGCCCGCCAACGCCGCGTGCTGACCGAAGCGCTTGTGCAGACCGCGTAGCTCGATGAGTGGTTGCATCGCTCCTCAGCTGCGCGTCGCATCCCCATCGAGGTACACATTCCCTTCGGTACCAGGTTGGAAGCGCTCGACGTCCTTCAGGATGCGCACCTTGGCACGGTACACCTGTCCCATGCGGTCGCTGCGCGTCTCGATTTTCTCGGGCGTGAAATTGGCTTTGTCGGCGATGAAGCTCACTTCGCCGGGCACGCGGTTGCCGGGCTGACTGTCGAGCTCGATCTCAACGCGTTGGCCAACACGAAAGCGCGCGACATCGGTGACCGGGACGTAGATCTGCACGTACTTGTCGGCGGGATCGAGGACGGAGACGATGGCCGTTCCCGGCTGCGCGAGCTCGCCGGGCCAGATGAACTGGGTCTGCACGACCGTGGCGACGCCGGGTGAACGAATGATGTACTTCGATTCCGTGACCTGCAGCTCGGCGAGCTGTGCTTCGGTCAGGTCGTGGCGCTGCCGTAACGAGTCGAGCTCGTGGCGCGCCACGGCAATGCTGCGTTCCTCGGCTTCCGTCCGCGCCAGCACTTCGCGCGCGCGCTCCAAAGCGCTGTGCGCCTGGTCGCGCCGCGCACGGTTGTCGTCGAGGAGCTGCGCCGTGCTGGCGCCGGTTTTGACCAGCCCTTGTTCGCGCACGAAGGTGCGTTCCGCCAGGTCGGCGGCCGACTCCGCCTGGTGCAGATCGGCCTGCCGCGCGCTGACGTCGCGCTGCCACGTACTCTCGGCCAGTGCGATGCGCTCGGTCTGCGTGCGCATGTCGGCATCGAGGACGGCGAGCTCTTCCTGCTTCGACTTGATGCGCGCTTGAATGTCCCGATCGTCGAGGACGGCGATGATTTCTTCGGCGGGGATCGTGCCACCTTCGGCGAACTTCAGCTGTAAGACGCGGCCGGTGACTTCGCTGCGGATGACGCGCTCCTCCCCTTCGACAAAGCCAGTGTAGTAGAGCGGCGCGTTCCTGTGGCGCAGATACCACACACCGCCACCGACGGCGGCGGCCACGATGATGAGGGGGATGATCAGCTTGCGTTGCATGGTGTTACCTCTGGCTGACGGCGCCGTCGTCGAGCGATAGGCCGATGAGTTGCTGCAGCTCGGCACGACGCGTGTGGGCTTGATACAGCGCGGTCGCGAGAATGGCGCGCTGCTGTGACAGCAGCGCTTCGGCGATCAACACGTCGTCACTCTGCGCGCGGCCGTTGTCGAACTGCTGCTGGCGGATGCGCAGGTTCTCCTCTGCTTGCCCGACGGCGGCTTCGGCAGACACGAGTGCGGACAAGCGCTCCTGTGCCGCGCTCTGCGCCGACCGCACCGCCGCTTCGATCTCGCGAAGCTCGGCTTCGACGGTGACGCGGTTCTTGTCGGCGGCAACGCGCGCTTCCGTGATCTGCGCCTCGCGACGCGTGTCTGTGCCGAGATCCCACGTAAACCCGGTGAACCCTGACTCGATCCGTTGTGGGAGCAAGAGGTCAGATGTCGAGTAGTCGATCGCACCACCCGCGGCGAATCGCGGGAAGCGGCTGCTCTCAAGCGCCCGCACGTTCTCGTCGAGGCGCTGCTGCTCTTCCAGCAGCCCGTGGAGGACGGGGTTGTGCTGGTAGGCGAGCTGCAAAGCTGCCGACGCCGCCGGTACGTCAGGGCGCTGCCGTACGTCGACCAGCTCGGTCGGTGCGTTGACGTCCACCCCAATCGCCTGGTTGAGGGCCCAGCGCGCCTGATCGATCATCAGGTCACGTTGCACGAGCTGCTGCTGAGCGTTCTGCAGCGCCACCTGCACCACCAGCACATCGTTCTTCGTCGCCCGCCCGTTGCGGAAGCGGCTGTCGGCAACGGTCAACTGCTGGCGATCGAGGGCGATGGTCTCCAGCGTCACCTCGCGCAAGCGCTGCGCCTCGAGCAGGTCGTAGTAGGCATGCACCACGCGGAGCTGTTGATCCAGCGTCGTCGCCCACAACCGTGCCTGCTCACCGCGGTAGCCCGCTTGGGCGGCAGACAGGAGGTGACGGATCTCGCCTGAGAAGTCGAGCGGCAACGTGAGCGTACCGTTCACCGTGCCGGCGTCGGAGTCGCGGATCTTCACAACGGGCTGGAGCGTCCCGGGCGGCAAGAGACCTGCGGGCAAGGTGACGTTCGCCGTCTGCGGGTCGCTGTACCAGCTATAACGTGCCGTCGCGAGCGTGCTGGGGAGGAAGCGCCCGCGCGTATCGAGGAAGCGCGCGCGTGCCGCGTCGACCTGCTTCCCCGCTTCGACAATCCGACGGTTGCCGGTGGTCGCCATGGCAAGCGCGGCGTGCAGATCGAGCGGCCCCGTCTGCGTCGCGGGCGACGCGGGGTGCCCGGTCGGCTCTGCCTGTGGCGCCTGGCCGAACACTACCCCAGCGGCGGTGGCGCGTTCTGCCAGCTCCCGGTCTCGTTGCGCTGGCGTCCAGCCGCCATCGCCCTCGGGGCGCGTGAGCCTGGCGACCGTGCCGCAGCCCATGACGACCGACAGCGCCAGCGGCAGTGTCCAGCGCACCGCGGCGCGGCGTGCCCGCGCTCGGCGCTCAGCGTCCATGCGATCGCCTCGTCTTCTGCCCCGCCAGCCGTTCGAGCCCACCCAGTGAGAACTCGGTGATCTGGTCGGCGAGTTGCCGCGACAGACCGCGCGGGTACTCGCGGAGGCCCCACATCTTGAGTGTCGCCGGCATGGTGAAGCGGTAAAACAGCACCTGCGCGATGATACTACAGGCGCAGCGCTCGACCTCGCGGCGCGCCAGGCCGGGTGCCAAGCGCACGACGAGCGCCTCGACCTCCTGCTTCATCGGCCGGATGAACTCGTCGACGATCACCGGTAACGCCTCGCTCGGATCGGTCATCTCGCGTTGCATCAGCGTCGCATGCAACCCCGGCGGCGGCCCGATGAGCATGTCGAGCATGGCTTGTGCCCGCGCGCGCAGCAGCTCGACCACTTCGCTGCGCGGCAGGCGGCGCAGCTCGCGCGCCGGCTTGACCGCCCCGCGCCGTTCGAGCAGCGCGCGCGTCTCAGCGAACTGCGCCCGCAGCACCTCCAGATACAGCGTCTTCTTGGACCCGTAGTGGTAGTTGCCGGCGGCGAGGTTGACGCCGGCGCGGGCGGCGATGTCACGTGCTTTCGTGCCATGGAAGCCGCGCTCCGCGAACAGCTGGCTCGCCGCGGCGATCAGCCGCTCTCGAGTATCGGGTGCTGCCTTTGTCGTCACGAACATATGTTTGAAACAAATGTTTGACTGAGTCAATACTGCAGGTCCCGACGCGACGGGTGGGCACCCCCACCCTTCAGCCCATTCGTCGTGGAGTCGGGGGCGCTCCTGTAGTAATAGAGGCTGCACCACAAGGAGTGGGAGACGAACGGTGCGCAGCTTCCGCAAGGTGATTCCGCTGCATCTGAAGGCCCGGATGGCATTCGTGAACATCACCCCGCAGGTGCAGGCCGCACTGGTGGAGAGCGGCATTCGCGAGGGTCTGTGTCTGGTCAACTCGATGCACATCACCTCCAGCGTGTTCATCAACGACGACGAGCCCGGGCTGCATGAGGACTACGCGCGCTGGCTGGAGCACCTGGCCCCGTTCGATCCCAGCCCCGAGCGCTACCACCACAATCGCACCGGCGAAGACAACGGCGACGCGCACCACAAGCGCCAGATCATGGGACGCGAAGTGGTGGTGGCAGTCACCGACGGCGCCCTCGACTTCGGCCCCTGGGAACAGATCTTCTACGGCGAGTTCGACGGCCGCCGCACCAAACGTGTACTGATCAAAATCATCGGTGAGTGATGAAGACGGCCGCAGTCGCCCTAGCGCGTGAGCCAGAGCTGTGAAGGTCAGCGCCGTCATCGCGTTGCTCTGCTGCCTGGCGGGGCTCGCCGGCGGCTGCTCAGCTGCGCAGAAGCACCCGTTCGATGCACGCCGTTGCGCCCGCTCCTGCATCGAGATGGCCGACACACGCAAAGCGAGCTGCATGAGGATGACCGATCCTACGGGTGCGTACACCGGCTCGCGTGACTCGTGTGAGCGCACCTGCCAGACGCAGCGCGATACGTGCGACGTGCAGTGCATGCAGGGACACGAACCGTGAGCCCCGGCGCGGCGTGTCACTACAGACCGACGATCGTATCGCCCTGAAGATCGATTGATTCGGCAAGCGGTGCGCGCGGCAAGCCGGGCATGCGCAAGATGTCGCCCGTCAGCACCACGAGGAAGCCGGCCCCAGCGTTGATCTGGATGCCGCGGACCGTGACGTCGAAGCCGCTAGGGCGACCGGTGAGATGCGGATCGTCAGACAGCGAGCTCTGGGTCTTGGCAATGCAGACCGGCAACCGCTCGTAGCCGAGCCGCCGGACGTCCGCGAGGTCGCGCTCCGCAGTCTTGGTGAAGACCACCGAGCGCGCGCCGTACATCTTCTGCGCCACCGCAAGGATCTTGTCGGGAACGGGTTGGTTCCAGTCGTAGAGCGGCTGGAATCGACGACTCTGCTGCTCGGCGTGCGCCATCACCGCGCGCGCCAGGTCGACGGCTCCGGCACCGCCGCGCGCATGGTGATCGGAGACCGCGAACGGGACGCCGCGCTCCGTGCAGCGACGACGAACGACCTCGATCTCCTCGTCGGCATCGGTAGCAAAGCGATTCAACGCAACTACGGGTTGCTCCCCGAAGTGCGCGATGTTCTCGATGTGCTTCTCCAGGTTGGGAAGACCGCGCGCGACAGCGGAGGGGTTGGGCTTGCCGAGGTCGGTGAGTGCTTCACCGCCGTGCATCTTCAAGGCACGCAGCGTCGCCACCAGCACCACCGCTGCGGTGTCGAGGTCCGCGCTCACGCATTTGATGTCGAAGAACTTCTCCGCGCCGAGGTCGAACCCGAAGCCGGCTTCGGTGACCACCCAGTCAGCCAGATGCAGGGCCATCCGCGTCGCCAGCACGCTATTGCAGCCGTGAGCGATGTTCGCGAACGGGCCGCCGTGCACCAGGGCCGGTGTCCCCTCCAACGTCTGCACCAAGTTGGGACGCAGCGCATCGCGCAACAGCGCAAGCATCGCCCCAGCCGCTGACAGCGTGCCGGCCGTCACCGGTTCGCCCTCGTACGTGAAGGCGACGAGGGTCCGTTCGATGCGGGCGCGCAAGTCCTCGGCGCCGTTGGCGAGGCACAGCATGGCCATCACCTCCGACGCCGCCGTGATATCGAAGCCGGTTTCCCGCGGCACGCCCTGCTGCGTACCACCGAGGCCGACGATCGCGTTGCGCAGCGCTCGATCGTTCATGTCCATCACCCGGCGCCACAACACGCGGCGCGGATCGATACGCAGGCGGTTGCCGAAATAGATGTGGTTGTCGAGCAACGCCGCCAGCAGGTTGTGCGCCGCGGTAACGGCGTGGAAGTCGCCGGTGAAGTGCAGGTTGATGCGCTCCGCCGGCAGGAGCTGGCTGTAGCCGCCGCCGGTGGCGCCGCCCTTCATCCCCATGCACGGGCCCATCGACGGCTCGCGCAGCGCCACGCACACCGACTCACCGAGCCGGTGGAACGCATCACCCAAGCCGATGCTGGTCGTCGTCTTGCCCTCTCCGGCCGGAGTCGGCGTGATCGCCGAAACGAGAATCAGCCGCGACGGTGCGCTACGCACGCGCGGACGCTCAAGCACTGGCAACGCGACCTTCGCGATGTCAGGACCGTACATCCACAGGTCATCGGGCTGCAGTCCGAGCGTCGCCGCAACCTCAGCGATCGGACGTGGATGAACGGAACGGGCGATCTCGACGTTGGTCGGCACGCGTCCTCCTCGTGCCGATCTCAGAATGCGAAGACGTCTTCGACGGACAGATCGAGCTTCGGGAGCAGGCGCGACTTGATCTTGCCCGCGCTGAACGTGCGCCCAGCGTCGTAGCCGTGCTTGCCGAGGTGGAAGACTGTGACCGTACGGCGCTGCGCATCGATGATCCAATACTCGTCCACGCCGTTGCGCTCGTACACCTTCTTCTTTTCCGTCTGATCCCGTCGCGCCGTCGAACGCGAGAGCGTTTCCACGACCAGGTTGGGGACGATGCGCAGAAACTGACCTTCAGTGGGTCGCGGCCCGGCAGCGAAGCGTTTCGCGGAGATGAACGACGCGTCGGGCTCGACCGTATCGCCCGAGGGAAGGTCGTAGCCGGCACTGGAATCGAGGACCATGCCCAACTTGCGGCCGGTCACATGTTGGTCCAACTGACCGCTCACGGTCATTCCGACGCGGCCATGCGGC
>JBGQHM010000107.1:0-17348 GCA_041497995.1 Binatia bacterium
AGCGATCAACTCGCCGATGTCTCAGCCGACGAGCTCAAACGCCAGGAGTTCGAGGCTATGGCGCGCCTCATCGGCGGTCTCAGCAAGCGCAGCCCGGTGATCATGGTCATCGAAGACTTGCACTGGATCGACGACCCGTCTCGCGAGATGCTGGAACTTGCGGCGACTCGCTTGCATGGTCCCCTCATGCTCATCGTCAGCCATAGGCCCGAGTACGTGCCCTTTTGGCGCACCGAAGCGGCCTTCACCCAGCTGCGGCTGCGTACCCTGACGGACGACGATACCACGACGGTGATTCGCGAGATTGCCGGCGGTCCACTACCGCTCGATCTGGAACGCCTCATCCGTGTGAAGGCCGAAGGCAATCCGTTCTTCACCGAGGAGATTGCCCGTGCGCTGATCGAGGAAGGACACGTGGTGCGTACCAACGGTCACCTGCAGCTGGCGCGACCGCTCGAACAGATCCGCATCCCGGGTACCGTGGAGGAAGTGATCGCCGCGCGCGTCGACCGCTTCGCGCCGGATGCCAAGCGTATCAGTCAAGTTGCCGCCGTGCTCGGCCGCCAGTTCCGGCGTAGCCATCTCCTCAGGTTGCTCGCCGATGAGCCGATCGACGTTGCCGCGGCGCTCGATGAGCTCGAACGGCGCGGGGTGATCCACCGCAAAACGGTGCTCTCGGGTGACGAGTACCGGTTCGGCGAGAGCCTGACGCAAGAGGTGGCGTACGAGGCGCTGCTTCTCAAGGAGCGCCGTCAGTTGCACGAGCGTATCGGACGCATGCTCGAAGAGGAGGCGGTCGACAACGACCCCGAGTTGCCGGCTCTGCTGGCGCATCATTACGCGCTCAGCGACAATCGAGCGAAAGCCATCGAGGCGCTCCTGCGCGCAGCGGTGCGAGCGGAGCAACTGCCATCGTACAATACGGCCGTTCGCTGCTATCGGCAGGCATGGGAGCTTGCCAGCCAAGCGCTGGACGAGACTGACACGCCAGACCCGCAGCTCATGCGGCCCGCGATTGCGGCTGCCGTGGGTCTCTGCCGCATGTCGGTGGTCTACAACGTGCCCGACGACGGCGCGACCGATCAGGCGGCGCACCGCGGTCGCGAGTTGGCCGCCGCGCTGGGCGACATACCGGATGTCGCCGCGCTGTGGACGTATCAAGGCATGCTCATCGTGAACGCCGGCCGCGAGCGCTTTGCCGAGGGGCTGTCGCTGCTCGAACGTGGGCTGTCTGTGGCACGCGAGGCGGGCTTGGGACCCGTCCTCACCAAGATGTCGCGTGGCGTGGGCTGGGGCTACTTGTTCGACGGCCGCACGGACTTGGCGCTGCAAACATTTTCGGTCGTTGTCGATGAGCTGGAGCGTTCCGACGAACGCGAGCGGTTGTCGGATGTCTATTTGGGCTCCCGCTTTATGCGTGACCAGGCGCTGTACTACGCAGACGATTTTGCCGGGGCACTGAGCAGCGCCTCGGCCACGCACGAGATGGGTGTCAAAGCCTCGAACCGCACGGTCCAGAGCGGTGCGGCGGCAACCATATCGCTGGTCCATTTCGTGCGCGGTGAGTACGCGGAGGCGCGACGCTGGGCTGACCGGTGCCTGGAGATAGCCGAGGCCATCGGCAACGTTGCCGCCGGGCGCTCCGCCGCCATGGTCGCCCTGGCCGCACGTCTGGAGCTCCACGAGGCGGTCGTCCCCGCGGGGTACATCGATCTCATCGAACAGGGCTTCCTCGGGCGGGGGGATATGGCCCTGAAGAGCGTGCTAGCGGTGGACGTGCTCACGATGACGGGTGAGCTGCAACGCGCGAAAAATTACGCCGAGGTGGCGCATGCGCACGCCGGCGGGCGACTGCGCGAAGCGCACTGCGCCGCAGCGTTGGGCGACGTGATGCGGCACCTCGGCCGGGAGCACTGGGAACAAGCGGCAGACTGGTACGCTCACGCGATCGGTCTTGCGGAGACGATCGGGGCGCGGTCGACACTGCTGGCGGCGCACCTCGGTGCCGGCGAGTTGGCGCTGGCGCGCGGCGACCGTCGAGTCAGCACCAGCCACCTGCAGACGGCAGTGGAGCTTGGTCAGGCCTTGGGCTGCGCGCGCTACCGGCTGCGCGCCGAACGTCTGCTCGACGACGTGAATGCCGTGATGGAGCAGAGCGCCTGAGGCCTGCGGCCCGCGTCATTTCTATGGCCCGCTCCCGTTGGTCGCTCCGGGCTGCCAAGTCTGCTAGGTGACTCACCCATGGGGTGTCGGGGCGGATGCCATTGCGGGCGCGTCGCGTTCGAGGTGGACGGCGCGTGCGAGGAGGTGGTGGAGTGCAATTGCTCCATCTGCCGGAAGAAGGGGTACCTCCACTGGATCATACCGCGCGACCAGTTTCGCTTGCTCACGCCGGCCGAGGCGCTGGCGACATACACCTTCAATACCCGCACCGCCAAGCATCACTTCTGCCCGGTGTGCGGCGTCGCCCCGTTCTACGTGCCTCGTTCCGACCCGGACAAGATCGACGTTAACGCGCGTTGCCTCGATGGCATCGATATCGCGCAGCTGCGGGTCAGTTGCTTTGATGGCGAGAACTGGGATGATGCGTTCCGCGCGCATGCGGCCAAACGCAGCGTGTAGAGATGCGATGTGGAGGTAGGTGCAGTGAGCCAGAAGAAGCCAGCAAAGAAGCCCGCAACCCCAGTAGCGCAGCGCGCCAATCGAAAGTCAGTCGCATCACGTGGACGGAAACGGAGAGCCGCGGGCCCGCGGGCTCTCGTCCATGCGCCGCCCGAGAAGTGCTTCTGGGTGAACTGTGGGCCGGTTCTCAAGAACCTCCGCGAGCTGCGCGACGCCCTGGCATACAGTGTTTCGGACGCGCAGTTCGCGCATCACGTGGGGGCCGGCAGGAACGACTTCGCCAATTGGGTGGAGGGCGTGCTAGATGATGCCGCGTGCGCCCAGGGCTTGCGCCGGGCCAAGACCCGCGTGCGTGCGTTGCGCACGGTTGAGAAGACCCTCGCTGCGTACGCCTAGGCGGCGCGGACCATGCGCCGACCGCTTGTCTTCAACAACGGTACGAACCGCTGCTTCGGGTGTGGCCCGGCCAATCCGGCGGGGCTCCGCTTGAGCTTTGTCGAGACGGATGAAGGTGTGGAGGTCGAGTACACCGTGCCGTCCGCGCTCGAAGGCGCCCCCGGAGTCGCGCACGGCGGCATCCAGGCCACGCTGCTCGACGAAACGCTGTGCATGACTGCCTACGCCAAATGGGGCACGCCGGTCCTCACCGGCGAGCTTACCGTGCGTTACCTGCTGCCGGTGCCGACGGCGACGCCGCTGCTCGTGCGCGGCCGTTTGATGGAGACCAAAGGGAAGAGCGCCTTCATCGAAGGGGCGATCTACCGCGCCGGCTCGGATGAAGAGCTGACGCGGGCTCGCGGACGGTTCTTCGCGAACTCGGCCGGGTCCGCCAAGTAGCGTAGACGTGCCGTCTCTACGCGGCATCACGCGTGAGCAGTCTGCCCTCGAGTTGCTGCATCGCGTCGTCCGTCACGCCCGCGGCGCGCGCGTACGCGCGCATCGAGCCGTACTCGCTGCGCACGCGCTCGAGGAAGCTGATCATCGTCTCCGGCTGTGCATGCAGCGTGTCCGGTGGCAGCGCGCTGAGCATCGCTTGATATCCCTCGGTGGCCATCAAGCGCTCGATGATGGCGTCGATGTTATCCTGCGTGGCCGCGTAGTCGGCGACGATGACCTCGTCGCGGACACCGAGCAATCCGAGCAGGACAGCCGAGATCACGCCCGTGCGGTCCTTGCCCGCGGCGCAATGATACACGGCCGGTGAGGTGGCGTGTGCCAGCGTCATAATGACGCGAGCGATCGGATCTTTGGCGAACTCCGCCAGCAGGAAATAGCGGTCCGCCAACGTGTACGCCGCCGGCCGCTCGCTGCGGGCCGCCGTGTTGCCATCGAAGAGCGGTAGATGGTGGAAGCGAATCGACCGCGCCGCCAGCGGGCCGCGGCCATCCGTGTCGACCTCGGACGTCGAGCGCAGATCGACGATGTCCGCGATGTGTAGGGCGTCACACAGGTGCGCAACGTCGGCAGGGCTCAGCAGATGCAGCGCGTCACTACGAAACAGCTGCCGCCACCGCACGCGGCGGCCATCCGATGTCGGATAGCCGCCAAGGTCGCGAAAGTTCAGACAGCCGTCGAGCGGGATCAAACGTTCCATGAGTCGCAGTCGATCACGACGGCGCGGGCAGGTCGAGCAGTTGGGCGAGCCGGCGCGTGGGGATGTTGTTGGTGGCGAAGTCGGCTGGCGTCGGCAAACCAGCGGCGACGGCGAGATGCGCGACGCGGATCATGATGACCGCGAAGCGGAAGGCAGCGAACACCTCATAGTAGTCGAAGTGCTCGACGCGGCGTCGCATCAGCTCCTCGTAGCGTGCGACAGTCTCCTGACGCGACGGAAACCCTTCGAGGCGGGGGATCTCCAGCCCGCTGCTGTGGTGCCAGTCGAGGAAGAGCCACCACGCCAGATCCTGCTCGGGATTGCCGAGGCTGACCATTTCCCAATCGAGCACGGCGACACAGCGACTGTCGCGGAACAACATGTTGCCGATGCGCGAGTCACCCCAACAGAGCGCGACGGGTTCGTTGCGCGGCTGATGTTCCATCAGCCACGCGAGAGCGGGCTCGCACGTAGGTTGTGTTTGGCCGTCCGCCGCCCAGGTGAGGAAGTGACGGTGGTAGCCGAGTTGTTGCTCCAACGCTGTCCCGCCCCACTGCGGCGCGTCGAGGAATCCGAATCCTGCTCGACGCCAGTCGAGCTGATGGATACGTATCATCGTTTCCAAACCGTCCCACCACAGCGCGGCGCGCTGTGCCGGGGTCATCGATATGCACACGTCCGCGGCGTGATAGCTCGGCTGGTCGGGCGGCACGATGCCCTCGACGCGGTCCATCACGTAGAAGCTCGCCCCGAGTACGCTGGCGTCCGGCTCTTGCCAGCGCATCCGCGGGACCGGTACGCCGGTCGGTGCCAGCAACTGCATGACGCGGTATTGTTGCCCGAGATCGTAGTCGGGGAAAATCTGCGCCGCTGGACGAAAGCGGATGACCAACGGCTCGACGTGACGGGTGCCGTTGCCGCGCCAGTCGAGGTCGAAGAGCAGCGTCTCGTTGGAAAACCCCATGCTGGGTGCCCTGAGATCCGACACCACGACGTCGTCGGCTGCGGGGAGTCTTCCGCTCAGCCATGTGGTCAGCTGAACGCGCGTCTGCTCCAAATCTCGGCTATCGCCAATGGCCATGCTCCACAGAAGAGGAAATCGCGCCGCAAATGTCAAAGGCCTGAGCTAACCAAGGTCTTGCAGCAACGTTGATTGCGTTTAGGCTGATCAGAAGGTGCGGTACGCGTACGATGCCGTCAGCCCCGCCACGCATGCGCAGCAAGTCCTCAAGGACGTTGCGCCCGCGGCCAAACCCTGAGCGTCAGGCGACTTGCGTCGAGCGCGACTCGCCCAACTCGGTGGCGATGAGGTCGCGAACACGCTCGGTCAGGACCTCGATCGGTACATCCGCAAACGTGCGGTAGGGGATCTCGTCGAGGACGCGAATGCGTATCTCATGGCGGCCGCGCAGTACGAAGCCGCGCTTGGGTAGGGCGTTTGCCGTTCCTTGCAGAATGATCGGCAGCAGCGGCGCGCGTGTTTGCTGTGCCAAGACAAACGCTCCGGGCTTGAACGCACGCAAGCGTCCGTCGTGCGAGCGCGTGCCCTCCGGAAACATCATGATCGAGCTGCCCTCCGCGATGGTGCGCTCGCACGCCCGCATCATGCGCTCAACGCTCTCGCGATCGCCGCGTCGTAGCTTGATGTAGCGGTTGAGGGACATGTTCCACCCGACACACGGGACGCGAAAGTTCTCGATCTTCGAGACCCACTTGAAGTGCACGAAGAGGCGGAACAGGACAAGTATGTCGAGCAAAGACTGATGATTCGCGACCATAACGTAGGCGACATCCGGACGAATACGTTCCTGACCTTCCACGCGTACACGCCACGCTGGGTTGAGCCAGCTGTAGAGTGATGCCCAGAAACAGGTGAAGCGGTGTAGCAGCACGAGGCGGCGATCGAAGAGTACGGTGCCGGCCCAGATCAGCACCGCGACCGGGAAGAGCAGAATCGAGGTCACCACGATGAACAGCCAGAACAGCGCCGAGAGGACGCGTGCGAGCATGCCGGCCTTGTAGCACGAGGACTTGAGGATCAACAACATTTCGGATCAGATGCCGGCGATGACTGCATCGGACATCCAGCACGAGTTTGTGCAGGCCAACGGCCTGCGCTTTCACGTCGCGACGTGCGGCGAGGGCGAGCGCCTGGCGCTGTGCCTGCACGGATTCCCGGAGTGCTGGTACTCGTGGCGCCACCAGCTGCCGGTGTTAGCGCGCCTCGGCTATCGCGCCTGGGCGCCGGACCTACGCGGCTATGGCGAGTCGGACCGGCCTCCGCGGCGGGAGGACTATGCCATCGAGGTGTTGATGGCCGACGTTGCCGGGCTCATCGACGCCTCTGGTGCGCGCTCGACCATCTTGTTGGCGCACGACTGGGGCGGAATCATCGCCTGGTACTTCGCGATGCGCCAGGTGCGGCCGCTCGACCGGCTGGTGATTATGAACGTCCCGCATCCCGGTGTGATGGAACGCGTCATGCGAACGAGGCGGCAGCTGGCGCGTTCCTGGTATGCCTTCTTCTTCCAGATTCCACGCCTTCCGGAAGCGCTGCTGCGGGCGCGCAACTACCGCGCGGTCGGCGAGGCGTTCCGCAGCATGGCAATCGACAAGAGCCGCTTTCCCGACGATGTGCTGAAAGTCTATCACGACAACGCGGCGCGACCGGGCGCGCTGACGGCGATGCTCAACTACTACCGCGCGCTGATCCGCGGCGGCGGCGGCCGCCGCCAGCAGCGGCTCGGCTATCCGGTGATCGACACGCCCACGCTGATGCTCTGGGGCGAACATGACACGGCCCTCGGCAAAGAGACCACGTACGGCACGGACGCGTTCGTCCGAAACCTGACGCTGCGGTACCTGCCCAACATTTCGCATTGGGTGCAGCAAGAGGCGCCGGAGACAGTCAACGCGATGCTCGAAGCGTGGCTGACTGACGAACGCGTTCCTCAGGCACCGATGTTTCCCTCTTCGTAGGGGCAACCCCCTGTGGTGGCCTGGAATCACGAAAACACAAGTTCGAAAATCACGAAAGACGAGAACGGAGGGCGGACGCGTTCATTTTTCGTGCTTTCATTCTTTCGTGGTTTCGTGATTGCTCTCGCTGGATTCGAGAATTCCGAATCCCTTTGGCTAGGACTACCGAGAAGATGCGGAAACCTATTGTGGCTTGCCTTTCACTCCGCGGTGTTTTCTTCGAGGTCGGCGAGCAGGTCACGCGCTTCCTCCACCCGGTCCGGGTCGACATATATGATTGGTGGACCCGTGAGGGGATTGAAGCCGGACCCGAGTCGACCCATCCCGAAGAGATCCTGCACGCCTTCATTCTTGATGAAGAACCGAATGCCGGCCGACTCCAGGAGAGACCGTGCGAAGGACACCAGAGCCGCGTTCGAGAGTGTGAGCACCGGCACAAACTCTACGTGCTCCGGTTCGGGCTCAGGCGTCGGTTTCGTATCGACCAGCATTGATTCACAGTCCTGGCACTGCGTAACGCCGGGCTGATACTCGGCCGGTTCACCCGTGGCTTGAGCGTGCGGGCAATTGGGATTCGGGCAGTACATGCACTACCAACTACTAGTTCTCCGCCAGCCTTGCGGCGATTGCAGCCCTGAGATTCTGCGCTGCGGCCACAGCAGCCTCGGTGAGAGTCCGTTCCTTCATCTCCTCCCTGGCGTGTGACTCCTGGGTCAGAAAGAGGAACCCTCTCTCGACCTGCCCACGCCCCCGAGCACACGCGATCATCACTCCGGTTCTTACGTCGACCGCGCACAGCTCCGCACTCGCCCCGGTGGCAAGATCGACCCCTGGAAACAGCGGGGCCGTCACCAGCGGAATAAAACCCAGTGCGAAGAAGTTGAGTCCACGGCTCTCGGATACCCCCGTCTGCATCAGGATCGCGACATCCTCTTGAAATCGTGCCGCCGCGCTACGAAGCGCACGCACCATGTCGCTTGGCTGCCCCTGCCCGAAATCAGCGGACACGGTCGGAAGCATAGAGACGCTCGCGAACGGTTCCTGGCGAAGCGCATCGAGCGCCGCATTGAGAACGCCGGTGCGTCGGTATTCGCTGACAGGTGTCTCCGTCCAAGTCGACCGCAGCCCCGCCGGCGCTTCGCTGAGCCAAGCAATTCCAGCGGACAGCGGAGGCTTCACCGCGACGGTCTTTTCAAACTGTGCGCGAATCTCCTCGTCCTTGAGTTCTCCAAGACCTGGCAGCACCATGCGCTGAAGCCCAGTTTCCGGATAGTAGACTCGGGCTGTGCACCCGCCCGACGCGAGTGAGAACGCGGCAAGACACGAGAAGGTTAGCAGCTTCGACCCGAAGTTGTTTGTCACGCCTCCTCCGTATCATCTGATCCGCATCATGGCCACAGCCTCCGACTCCATACCGACGACACTCAACACAAGGCCGCGCCGCCACCGCAGCAACCCTTTTCTTCGGACTAGAGCCGCGCCGCGATGCGCTCGGCTGCTTCGGCCGACGTCATGATGGGAGCCACCTCGAAGTCCACAAGGTCTTCCCAGCGCGCGATCCACTGCTCCAGAAGATGTCGATCGTCACACTCCATGATCTGGTAGCACCGGGTCATGTCCGACGTCACCCAGCTCGAGATGTACGTCACGCCCTCCGGTGCGAGCCTCCCCCGATCCCGGAAGCGCCGGTAGACAGGTACCGGATCGTGATTCTTGAAGCGCTCTATGACCATGTACAGCATCGGGCCCCCTTTCTCGCACTCACCTACTCATCGCAACCCAGCTTCGTACTGGTCGTTGCGATCCAGAACGTGTCTCCCGGGCAATCGTTGGAGCCCGGCGGCGCGGCGGGCGGCAGGCCTCGATCGACCTGCGGCAGAGAGCGAACGTAGGCGAGTAGGGCGTGCTGGTCTTCGAGGTCGTAGTTGGAGAGGTGGTCCCAGATCATCGCTTGCCAGTGCAGGGGGCGGCCGTCGCGGCCGACGCCGCTGATCAGGGCGCGGAGCACCGCGTCGTCGGACCACTCTGCCAAGCCGGTCGGATGCGCGGTGAGGTTGCGGCTCCAGGTGGTGCCGAACACCAACCAATTCACCTTGCCACCGCCGGCGCCGTCGCCGTTGTGGCAGTAGGGGCACGACGCAATGCCGTAGAGGTAGCGGCCGCGCTGCAACAGGTTGACCTCGTGCGCGGCGCGGCCTTCGGTCTTCACCTCGGGAATCGAGGCGCTGAAGGCGCCGATAATCTGGCTCGCGGGCAGCATCCGCAACGCCGGGTAGCGGTACACAACCAGGCTGCCACCCGCGAGTGCCAAGACGAAGAGGGCGCGAAGGATCGCCAGACCACCACTACGTTCGTCGTCGTCGGGGTCCACCTCGTGGACGAACACGAGCACGAACACCAACACCGCAAGCACGACATACTGCGCCCAGATCAAGAGGGTCTGCGGCAGATCGCGTCGCACCCGCGTCGGCTGCCCGTAGCCGAAGTTGCCTGGGTAGTATGACAGGCGCGCCGGTGGCACCGCCGGCCACGCGGACGCGATCTTTCGGACCACGGTCTCGACGTAGCCGTAGTGCAGCGGTAGCGGCACTTGGTTGCGCACCGGCGGTAGGGTCGTGAGGTAGCTGGCGATGGCGATCCCATCCTCATGCGTCAGTGAGCCGAGTACCATCCACGGCATGCCCCAGTAGTTGAGGCGGCGCTCCGGTGTGTGTCCGGTGCGGATTGCCGTGGCGATCTGCTCGACGGTCCACGTTCCCAAGCCGGTCTCCGCATCGGGCGTGAGGTTGCGGGTGAAGAAGATCCCGTGCGCGCCGGCCTCGACCTTCATGCCGCCCGCCAGGTAGTGCGTGTTGGCCAGGTAGATGCCGTCCGCATCGACCGGCGTGTGGCACAGGCCGCACATGCCGGCGTGTACGAGGTACTCGCCGCGGCGCACCGGATCGGTGGATTGGCCCGGACCATCGAACGTGCCGCCGGGTTCCCAGGGTGGCGTCCGCGCGATCGAACGAATGTACGCCACGACGGCGGCGATTTGCGGCCCTTCGACGACCTCGGCGTATCCGGGCATGGGTGTGCCGTTCATTCCGTAGGCGATGCGGACGGAGAGCGCTTCTGGACTGTTGCCACCACGGAACGTCCACGGTGCCGTCAGATCACGCGGCGGGTCGGGTTGGCCCCACACGTCTTTCAACGCCTTGGCCGAGCTGCCGTCGCCGCGGCCGGTGTTGCCGTGGCAGGCCGGACAGCCGAGGTCGCCATACAAAGTCTTCCCAGTCTCTGCCGAGGCGCCAGCTAGGATCTCTGGCGGAACCGTCGCTTGGCGCGGCGTGTCCGCCCAGGCGGTGAGCGGTCCGAGACTGCGGATGTAGTCAGCCACGGCATCGATCTCTCCATCCGAGAGCAGGTCATGCCATCCCGGCATCGAGCTGCCTGGCATGCCGCGCTGGATGGTGGTGCGCACGTCGGCCAGCGTCGGTGGTTGTGTCTCGGAGGTGGATTTCAGCTTGAAGACGGCGCCAGCAAAGTTGCGCGGCTGCGGATGGAGCGATGGTGCAGCCGGGCCATTCCCGTGTCCGTCGGGGCCGTGGCAGATCGCACAATGCGCGGCATAGACGCGTGCGCCGATGGGTGCGCTGACAGGCAGATCAACGCCTGGTGGCCACTTGATCGGCCGGGCGTACGCCGGGTCGGGCGCGTGCAGCGTCGTCGGGCGTACAGCGCCGACACGGGCGTAGAGCGACCGACCGGCGTCTAGCGCCACCAAGCCGGCGATGAGGAAGAGGAGAATGCGGCGGCGCATTGCGGCACGCTACAAGTTGAAGGTCGAAAGTACAAAGAGGAAGGTGCACGGCCGTGCGCCTTCTTTGTTGCAGCGAGCTGTCAGCTCGTCACGGCTTCAAGTTCGGCCGACTGAGCTGCGCGTGGCGCGGACTTGGCGGCGGCCACCTTCTTGCGGAGAACGGGTGGTGCCGGGCGTGGTGCTGCGATGCGCTCCAATCCCGTCGCTGCCCACAGCTCGTCGAAGGAGCGGTAGAGCGCTTCGCTGAGTGACCAGATGTCGGCGACCCGCTCGGCGTCTGCGTTGATACCGATGGTCAGCTGATCGGCGTAGCTCATGATCGCAAAGCCGAGGCCGATGCCGACAGCGAGCGGCACCAGCGGCACCATGAGCTGCACGGGCTGTCCGAGCATGTAGCGCGTCTCGCGTGGGCCGGGGACGTTGGTGCAGATGGTATTCACGGGTGAGACCGATGCCTGCAAGCGCGCCAGCGGTCGCTGCACGAGCGGCGGAAGGAGGTCCGTGAGTGCGACGACGCGTTCCATCTGCCCAGCTTGGCCGCCGCTCTTGAGCAGGTCCATCGCAGCCGATACCTGACGCAGCCGCTCGACCGGATCGTTGATGCCGACAGGCAGCGGCGCGATCATCATTGAAACACGGTTGCCGAGCTTCATCTGGTCGTGCTCGGAGCGGACGTTCACGGGCACCATCGCCTTCAGTTCGGTGCGGTCAGTCTTGATGCCGTGTGCCTGCAGATATTGGCGTAACCCGCCGGCGATCACTGCCAGCACGACATCGTTGACCGTACCGCCCAACCGGTTCTTGGTCGCCTTCACTTCATTGAGCGACAGTCGGGTCCACGCGATGGTGCGGCGCTTGCCAATCGCGCCGTTGAACGGCGTCGGTGGAGCCCCCGACAGCAGCGTCCGCGCCAGCGTCGCAATCGCATCCACCGTCGCGCGACCCTCCGCCAGGGCACGCGACGGTCGTGTCAGCATCGACGCCACGTGACGTCCCAAGCTCAACTGCGTCCGCACCGTATCGAACAGACCGTCCGCCGCGAGCGCCAGCGGAGTGGGGAGAGTCGGTTTGCGGCGTGCACGAGACGGAGGCGGTTCGAGTGCCACGGGCTTCGGTGTCGGATCCATCAGCAGGTTGATCAGCTGCACGCCGCTGGCGCCGTCGATCATGGCGTGGTGCGTCTTGGCGAGCATCGCGCACCCTTTCCCGTACCCCTCGATCAGATGCATCTCCCACAGCGGCCGGTTACGGTCGAGAGGCTCGGCAAACAACTTGGCGCACAAGACCGCGACCGCCGTGTCGTCGTGTCCATCCTTCAAACGATGACGGATGATGTGGCGGCGGATGTCGAACTCGGGGTCCTCCTCCCATGTCGGGTGCGCCAGGTTCAGCGGCACCATCACCGCTCGTTGGGTGTAGCGCGGCAGCAGGTACAGCCGATCGCGCACGTAGCCGAGCAGGTGATCGTAGTCGAGTGGGTGGGAGAAGGTATAGGCGCCGGCGACGTGCAGCAGCGCATTGGGCTGCTCGAGGTAGAGGAAGCTCGCGTCCATCGACGTCATGCGCCGGTTGAGGCCATCCACGTGCACCATGTTTGTGTCCTCGTCGGGCAAGGGAAAGGGGCAGGGCGAGCCCTGCCGCTAGACCGTGACTCGGCTCTTACTTGTCGAGCACGAAGGTCACCAGCAAGGTAGACCGGTACTCGACGATTTTGCCCTTCTGAATGTGGGCGTTCTCCTTGACGACTTCCAGGCCGGTGATGCCGCGCAGGGTCTTGTTGGCGCGTTCGAGGGCGTTGCGAACCGCGTCTTCCCAGCTGTGGGGTGACGCGCCGATGATCTGTGTCTGTCGTGCTACGGCCATGAGTGCTCCTCCTCGCTCTAGTCGAGAATGAAGATGATCTTCATGTCGACGCGGTACTCGACGATCTTGCCCGCCGCGACCTTCACTCGTTTGGCCAGCACCTCGAGTCCGGTGATGCCGCGCAAGGTCTTGGTGGCGCGCTTGATGCCTTCGAGCGCCGCTTCCTGAAAGCCCTCCGGGGACGAAGCCCGGATCTCGGTGACACGTGCTACAGCCATCGCTGCCTCCTGCCGGGCGCTGCCGGCGTCTGAAATCGCGTGCCCTTCTTGTATCCTCGTTTTGCAAGCAATGAAAGCGTCTGCGGTGAGGGGAGGAGGGCAGGTATCGGGCCTCGCATCGCAGCGTGCCGGCGTGGTAACGATGCCGCGTGCCGTTGCCAATCAGGATGCTGTTGGACACCGACGTGGGGACAGATGTCGATGACGCGCTGGCCATTGCCTTGGCGCTCGCGTCGCCGGAGATCGACCTGCGGGCCGTGACCACGGTGTCGGGCGATGTCCGGCTGCGCGCGCGCATCGCCGGAAAGCTCCTGAGTCTTGGCGGCCGGCTCGACGTGCCGGTTGCAGCGGGCGTCCGTGAGCCCGTGTTGCGACAACGCAGCTTCGTCTGGCTCGGTCACGAAGGGCAGGGGATCCTCAATGGCACCGACGAGATGCCATTGTCCGCCGCGCATGGGGTGGATCTGTTGATCGATACCGTCCTGCGCGAACGGCCGCAGGTGGTTGCGATCGGCCCGCTCTCGAATCTCGCCGTGGCAATCATGAAGGAGCCGGCGATCATCGACGCGATTCCGCACCTGACGGTGATGGGTGGCGCGTTGGGTCGGACGGCGGGAATCCCAGAGTTGGAGTACAACTTGGGCAGCGACGCGGAAGCCGCGCTGGTGGTGCTCAACGCTGGAATACCGACGACGCTGGTGCCGCTCGACGTGACCTGGCAGGTGGCGCTCACGGAACTGGAGCTGGCCCGCTTGCGTCGCAGTCCGTCGCCGCTCGTGCAGACGCTCTGTGACGCCATCGACGTGTGGGCACCGTTGCAGCGCGGGTTCTTCGAGGGCCTGCCTACGTTCGCCGGCACGACGGTTGCGCTCCTGCACGATCCGCTGACCGTCGCCGTCCTCATCGATCGATCGTTTGCGACCTTCGAACGGCTGCGGCTGTGTCCTGCGCTCGTGGACGGCGCGTTCCGCTTGGTTGCCGACAGCGCTGGACCGGCGTTCGACGTGGCCACGAGTGTCGATGCCCCGCGCTTCGTCGAGTTTATGGTGCAGCGACTGGAGCAGCTGGCGTGAGGGGTCGATCCGGCCACGTATTGGTTGTTGGCAGCCTCAACGCTGATCTCGTGATGCGGGCGGCGCGCCTCCCGCGCCCCGGCGAGACCATCGTCGGCGGTACGTTTCACATGGCGCCGGGAGGGAAGGGGGCGAATCAGGCGGTCGCTGCGGCACGGCTGGGTGCGCCGGTAACGATGGTTGGCCGCGTTGGTGATGATGTCTTCGGTCGACTGGTACGCGATGCGGTTGCGGACGCCGGCGTGCGTGTCGATGGTGTTGGCATCGCTGCCGGGAGTGCGACCGGAACCGCGCAGATCATCGTTGACGATCGTGGTCAGAATGCCATCGTCGTCGCATCCGGCGCCAACTCCGAGCTGGGCGTCCGTGATGTTGTCGAGGCGGTGGCCGCCTGGGACGACGCGGCGTTGGTGGTGCTGCAGTTGGAGATCCCGTTGGTAACGGTGGCGGCAACTGTGGCGATGGCGGTCGAACGCCGCGTGCCGGTCCTGCTCAACGCGGCTCCGGCGCAGTCCGTGCCGGAGGACCTGGTCGCTGCCGTGCAGTGGTTGGTGGTCAACGAAGTGGAGGCCGAGCAACTCACGGGATGTACGATCGGTTCCGTGGACGAGGCGGTCGCGGCTGCTCGGGCGCTGCAGCGGGCGGAGCAGCACGTGGTGGTCACGCTGGGCCGGGCGGGCGCGGTGTTGGTAGGCGGTGGCGAAGTTGTACACGCTCCGGCGCCGCAAGTAGCCGTCGTCGACAGCACGGCCGCAGGCGATGCCTTCGTCGGCGGATTGGCAGCCGGTCTGCAGCGTGGGCTGCCGCTAACGAGCGCCTTCCGGCACGCTGTCGTCGCAGGCAGTCTGGCGTGCACCAAAGCCGGGGCCATTCCGTCACTGCCGACCGCCGCCGAAGTGACCCGATGGATGGATGAGCAGGCGTCATGAGAAAGGCGGGCATCTGTCGGGAGACCGTCGCGGAACCGAGAGAGCGTGCCCTTCGACGGAGCTCAGGACGTGCTTCGAGAGCCTCAGCACGAACGGTACAGGTGCCATTCGATGTAAAAACTCTTGTTCCGTTCGTCCTGAGAGACCCGACCGGCGAAGACGCCGGCTTGAAGCGCCCTTGAGCACATTTCCCCATGTTCAACGAAAACAACCACTTCGTGCATGTGCTCATGGGCAGATGCGAATTAGCCGGTGCGTGCTGATCAGTTGGGCCAATGAACCAGTCACTGTGGTCTGTCTTTTCGTCATTCCCGCAATCTTTAAGCGGGAATCCACTCCGCGCCCCTCCTGGATACCCGCTTAAAGACTGCGGGCATGACGGACCGGAACAGTCGGTTCATTGGTAGGAGCCGCCCTCTCTTGGGCGGCGTCTCGAAGGGCTGGGCGGAGACGCCGGGTAGACATAGCCCGCACCAGAACGAATAATCACCGCAACCGATTGGAGAAGAGATGCCAGACAAATTTACGACCCTCACGTCAGACCTCTATGAGTACTTGGTTGTCCATCGCACCGAGCGTGATCCGGTGCTGGCGGCGCTGATCAAGGAAACCGAAGGGCTCGGCCCAGTGAGCATGATGCAGATCGCGCCGGAGCAAGGCGCGTTCATGACCATTCTGACGCGCGCCATCGGTGCACGTTCGGCCGTCGAAGTCGGAACCTTCACGGGCTACAGCGCGCTGTGCGTCGCACGCGGACTCCCGGAGGACGGGCGCCTACTCTGCTGCGATGTGAACGAAGAGTGGACCTCGATCGGCCGGCGGCACTGGGAGAAGGCGGGCGTCGCCAAGAAGATCGAGCTGCGCCTTGGGCCCGCCGTCGACACGTTGCGCAGCCTGCCGCCCGACACCCAGTTCGACATCGCGTTCATCGACGCCGACAAACCGAACTATCGCAACTACTACGAGGAGATCCTCAAACGCCTGCGGTCCAATGGGCTCATACTCTTCGATAACGTTCTGTGGATGGGGCAGGTGCTCGATGCGGCAACCACCGACGAGAGCACGCGCGCGCTGCGCGAGCTGAACGAGCTCATCATCGCGGACCGTCGCGTCGAAGCGGTGATGCTACCGATCGCCGACGGGCTGACGATCGTGCGCAAGCGAGCCGCGGGCGAGAAAACGTGAGCCTCGTGATCGGCACCTTGCATTGAGCGATCGAAGAGTAGGTCGCCCAGTTGACCTGACGCGTAGGCCGTTGCTCGGACGGTGTCGCCCACCGAGGGCTCCGAACGGGACACTCGACATGTGGGCGTTGGCCCTGGCGTCGGAGAACAAACGAGACCTAGCTCTGCACCAACCTCGTACATCCGCTGAGCAATGGCTACCTTGTCAAGACCCAAGCTTTTCAAAAAGGAGGAGCCGTCGTCGTATTCTTCCACCGAAAATACCCAGCGTGACACCTGCCAATACAAGAACCCCTCCACTGGGGGATACCCTTGGGGTATGTTAAACGTCGGACAATTGTTAAACGTTAAGCAGCTACCGCGCCTTATGAGCGCAGCTGCAGCTTCCACCTCGGTGTCGAACCGGATGATGCTCAACACGTTGAACGGCCGCTTGCCCCCGTGCTGTTCCCAAAAGGGGTTGCTATAACCAAACCTAGCTTCGATCCCGTTGGGCAGGCAACTGGACCCTCCCGAAATCTTCAATGGACCGGGACAACAGAACCCGGACCGGAGCGAGGGCCCCTGGGGATCACTAGAGGGACCCCACAAGTCCGCCACCGTGCGTGATATGATCTCCCGCTCTGTCTCAAACCCTGGACAGTCTACGATAGGCGCCAGGCGGGTAGGCGTAGATGTTGGAGTCGGAGTAGGCGAGAGCGTCGGAGTGAGGGGCGGCGCCTGCGTGGGGGCCGGCGCAGCCGCATACGTGCGGAAGATGAACGCGTCGCTGGGCTCGGCTTGGCCGAAGTTGATGCGCTGACCGCCAGGGTAGGTACGCGGCGAGCACGCGTCGCCGTCACCGCTACGGCTTGCCCACGCGAGGCTTTCGTTGGTTGCAACCAGCTCGATGACATAGAGCGCGCCGGGAACTACCGCGAGCGGTGCGGGCAGCGCGAAGTGCTGCCAGAAAGTGCCGAGTGCGCTCACCTCGGTCGAGACAGATGCCAGGGGCGACGCCGTGATGGTTCCCTTTCTGATGTTGAGCGTTAGCATGTCGTGCTGAGGCGTATTGGCGTTACTCAGCAACACGTCGACTGCCGCG
>JBGQHM010000108.1:0-17328 GCA_041497995.1 Binatia bacterium
ATACGACTCTCGCCGCGCGTAGCCGCCGCGACACGCTCGCCACGCACTCGGCGGCAGGGGGCACGTGCTCCCGGAGCCTCCCCGCGTCCGCGGCGCGGTTTCGGAGGCAGGACTCGCCCCCTTAGAGCGGAGTTATGGTCATTCCGAAAAGTCTTGCGTGATCAGAGCGCGGGAGGTACGCTCCCGACGCATGTTCTCGGCTCAACGCCTGCCGGTTGTTCTCATCGCCACCGCCGCTTGGTTGCTCGTATGGAATGCGGCGGCCTCTGCGGGTTCGCGACATTACGTGCTGAACCCTGGCAGCTCCATCACCTCGATGTGCAACGCGTGCGGTGAGCCTCCGAGCGCGCCAATGCCGTTGGTCGGTAGCTTTGACGTCACCGCCTTGCCCACGTCGTCCGCCTCTGATGTGGCCGCGGTAACAGCAGTCAATCTTTCCAGCGCGCGGCACAGCTTGGGCGGCCACGGTTTCCTTCAACGGATCGGACCGGACCGACAGGCCATGGTGCTCGAAGCCCAGATCAACGGCGAGAAAGTCCTCTTCACCAGCGGCCGACGGCAGCATGCCGATGCCGGCAACGTCACCATCATCCTTTCGTCACCGCGGACCGGCGAGCACACGTACGTCTTGGTGATCTCAGCTTCTCCGGTCAACGATCAGCCCGCCGATGCGGATAGTGACGGCGTCCCCGATGCACAGGACAACTGCCCTACCGTCCCAAACAGCGATCAGCGCGATAGCGACGGGGACCACGTGGGTGACGCGTGCGATCAGTGCCCGGGCACGACCGACGGATTGGTGACTCAGCAAGGGTGCGGCGTCGCGCAGCTCTGCCCATGCGATGGCCCCACTTCAGGCCAGCAGTGGCAGAGTCAGACTGAATATCTGCGCTGTGTCGCGCGCAGCACGCGCACATTTCGGCGCAACGGCCAGATGTCACGCACCGAGAGCTTGGAGATGCTGCGCCGCGCCAGCCGTTCGGGCTGCGGCCGAACCATCATCGCCATGGGCTAGCGGGGCAAGGCGAGGGCGCCCCGCCGCGCGCAGCACCCTACTTCCTGTGATGCGTGCCGCCGTACCCGGAAGTCGATTCTACCGCCGACTCGGTTGCCGCGTTCAGATAGCTCAGGATTGCAGGGGCATCGAGCCGCTCGTACAGATACATCGATGCAGCACCTAAGACCAGTCCGTAAAACCATTGGCGCACGGTAAGATACCTCGACGCGAATGATACTCAGCGCGGGGAACGAGGTCAAAGGCGAATCCTCGCGTGGAGCCAAACTTGACAAGGCGGGATTTTTCTTGGCAGATACTTGCGGTTTGTCCTGAATCGCTTCGAGACAATCTGAACCGCTGAATCAAAGATTCATTCCAAAGGAGGAAGGCATGGCACGTCTGCTGGAGGGAAAAGTCGCGGTGATCACCGGATCTGGTCGGGGCATCGGACGCGAAGAAGCACTGTTGATGGCGAAGCATGGCGCGAAGATTGTGGTCAACGACCTGGGTGCGCACTTCGACGGGAGTGGGCAAGCGACCGGCTCGCCCGCGCAGGAAGTCGTCGCCGAGATCAAGAAGATGGGCGGCGACGCCGTGGCCAACGGGGAGAGCGTCTCCGACTTCAAGGGCGCCAAGCGCATCATTCAGTGCGCAATCGACACCTTCGGCAAGCTCAACATCGTGGTGAACAACGCCGGCATCTTGCGCGATCGAATGATTTTCAACATGGCCGAGGAAGACTGGGACGCGGTCATCGCTGTCCACCTCAAGGGGTCATTTAACATGGCGCGCCACGCCTGCGAGTACTGGCGCGAGGAGCACAAGAAGGGCAACATCCTCAACGGCCGTATCATCAACACCGCCTCCGACGCCGGCTTACTTGGGAACCTCGGGCAGGGGAACTACGGGTCCGCCAAAGCCGCGCTGGCAGCGATGGCGATCATCATCGACAAGGAGATGGCAAAGTACGGTGTCACAGCCAATGCTATCGCGCCGATCGCGCGTACGCGGTTGACGGTGGATGCCACGCCGTCGACGGCCGCGATCATGGGCCGACAAGTGGCCGCAGGCGAGTTCGACGCGTTCGCACCCGAACACATCTCCCCGCTGGTCGCCTGGCTCGCCAGTGACGACGCCAAGAATGTGCACGGCGAGATCTTCCGCGTCGGCGCCGGCACAGTGTGGCTCATGCAGGGCTGGCACAGCGTCGGCAAGGTGTCGAAGCGCGCTGTGTGGGACGCCGCCGACTTGGGCACCGCATTGAAGACCGAGTTAGCCAAAGGCGCCACAGCTAAGGAAGACATGGGCTCGCTGCTGGCCAGCGCGCTGTCCTCCTAGTCACCGCAATACGCGCCTTCGGTTGGCGGTCTGGGACACGTGTGCCGGACCGCCGACTCAGGTTCATCATCTTGCCACCCTACCGAAAAATCCTCTTCATCTGTCACGCCAACACGAGTCGCAGCGTGATCGCGGAGGCACTGCTCAAGCGCATGCTGGAGGAGCGCGCTTTGCACGCGCACCTGACGGTCGAGTCGGGTGGCATTGCCTCGTACGCGCGCGACGGCGCCCTGGTTTCGATGGATGCGCGCCTGGTGCTGCGCGACGAAGGTATCCACGTGTCGTCGGACGCAACTTCGACCGACCTCAAGCGCAATCGGCATCTGATCGAAGACGCTGACCTGATCCTGGCTATGACCGAGGAGCAGGTGCAGATGCTGCGTGACGCGTTTCCTGAGGCCGCGGGCAAGGAAGTCTATACCTTGAAGGCGTTCGCCGGCGGACACGGCAACATCGAAGACCCGGTAGGGAAGGGTGAGGACTACTACGCCGCGTGCCGCGACGAGATCAAGGACTGCCTTGAACGCGCCATGGCACGGTTGGCACCGCAGTGAGCCGACCGCTTCGTGCACTGCACCACCGCATGTTTCACAACCCTCCAGACAGTGTGATCCGCGAGATCTTGGTGCGGCCGCAGCGCATCGCGGTAGTCGGCTGCTCGCCCGACCCGAGGCGTGACAGTCATCGGATCGCGCGGCTGTTGATCGAGAAAGGTCACACCGTGTTCCCGGTCAATCCGCAGGTGACGACCATTCTCGATCGACCCTGTTACCCCACGCTCCGAGCGATTCCCAACCCGATTGACGTGGTTGATATCTTCCGCCGCGCCGACCAGGCCGGCGCCGTCGTCGATGAGGCCACAGCGGTGGGTGCGCGCATCGTGTGGATGCAACTCGGCGTCGTCGACGAGGCCGCTGCCGCACGGGCGCAAGCGGCGGGGCTGACGGTCGTGATGGACCGGTGCCCGGCGATCGAGTACCGCCGGTTGTGGTGAAGCGACGATGCGCTGGGACATCATCCGATCCGAGATCATTTTCCGCTGTCACATCTTCTCCGTCAGGCGCGACCAGAGCCGTTCGCAGGGGACCGGCCAGACGCACGACTTCCATGTCCTTGAGGCCGCCGACTGGGTGAACGTCGTCCCGCTGACTCGCGACGGACACGTGGTGATGGTTCGACAGTTTCGACACGGCATCCGCGACCTGACCCTCGAGGTTCCGGCCGGGCTCATCGACGACAGCGACACGGCGCCGTCCGCAGCGGCGTTGCGCGAACTGCGTGAAGAGACCGGATACGCCACCGCCCACATCGCGCCGTTGGGTGCCATCCACCCCAATCCGGCACTCATGAACAACCGCTGCCACATGTTCGTTGCACACGACGTTGAGAAAGTTGGGGCACCGCAGTGGGATAGCACCGAGGAGCTGGCAGTGGAGGCCGTGCGACTCGATCAGGTTCCGGAGTTGATTCGCAACGGAATCATCAGCAACGCGCTGACGGTGGTCGCCTTTCATCTCTTGAGCCTCACATCCGGTGCGGGCGGCGCGTGAGGGCTGTCCCTCGCCCACGCCACTAGCGTCGCGGCGCCGGTTTGGAGTAGAAGCAACGTGCATCGCAGCGGCGGTGCGAGCTTTGGGAGAGGAGGTCGTGCATGAGTACAGGCAGCACCACGGCGCGCATTGCGGAATGGGTCGCCCAGACGCATTTCGAGGATCTGCCCCGCCGCGTCACGGAGGAGGCAAAGAACCAGATCCTGAGCGTGATCGCCGCGGTCCATGCTGGCCACTTCTCCGACGCGGGCCGCACGGTAAGCCGGACAGTCAAAGACTGGTCGGGCGGTAAAGACGCGACCATGATCCCGTCTGGAGAGCGCACATCGCTGCACAATGCCATCTTCGCCAACACGGCGTTGAGCATGGCCTTGGATTTCGACGACTACCTCTTCGCAGGCCACACCGGGCACTCCGCTGTGCTGGTGACATTGGCGCTCGCCGAGAAAGTCGGAATCAGCGGGAAGGATTTCCTGCTGGCGCAGACCTTGGCGAACGAAATCGAGGGACGCTTGGGCGCGTCGGTGCTGCTCGGGCCGCTCAACGGCCAGATGTGGACGTTCATCCATTCCCTCGGCGCCGCAGTCATCACCGGCAAGGTCCTCGACCTCGATGCCCAACAGATTCAGTCCGCCATCGGCATCGCGCTGTCGCAGCCGACGCGCCCCCTGCAGGCGAGTTTCTTTGGTTCCGACGCCAAGATTCTGATGGCCTCGATGACCGCGCCGATTGGGGTACAAGCGGCGCAGCTGGCGGCCAGCGGCATGCGCGGCGCCGCCGATGTCCTCGACGGCCCCGAGGGCTTTGCCCACGTGTTCGCAACGCACCCGCTCATGGGTGCGTATGGCGGCTTCGGCAAAGTCTGGCTGACCGACACGCTGTGCTACAAAGTCTATCCGGGCTGCGCGTATATCGACACCTCGATTGACTGTGTCCTGATGTTGGTCCGGACACACTCGATCGACGCAAAGAAGGTCAAGGAAGTGCACATCGCTGCAGGCCCACTCACGCTTGGAATGGAGGCGCTGGCCGCGCCGCACCTCAAGGGACCCGACAGCTTGCCGACAACGCTGAGCTTCACTGTCGGCTACAATGTCGCCGCGGCGCTCATGGACAAGGAGCTCACGGCGCGGCAGTTCACGCGCGACCGAATCCACGACGCCGCAACCTGGGATTTGGCCAGCCGCGTCCACCTGACACTCGACGATGCCATCGGGCAGCGCACGCGCGAACGCTCGCTGGTGAAGACCATCAACGACGACAGTGGTGAGCACTACCAGTTGGATCTGAACAGTCTGGATCTGAGTGGGTTCAAGATGTCCTTCGGTGCGCGTGTGCGCATCGAGATGCATGACGGGCGCAGCTTCGAGCTCGAACAAGAAGTTCCACTCGGGGGAGCCGGCCGCTCGTTCGAGGAACGCCGCAAGGCGGTTGAAGACAAGTTCCGCCGGGAAACGCGCTATACCCTGCGGAAGGAAAAGATGGAGCGCGCAGTCGACTTGATCCTGCATCTCGAGCAGGCCAGCTCGGCACACCTGCGCGAGCTCGTCCGGCTGTGCTGTTCAGAGCGCGGTTGAGACCCATTGCGCCGTAGTCTGTGGCCGATCAGCGACAGCGGCTGCCGGCGCTGCGGGTGCCGGAGTGGGAAACGATCCCGCACCTGGTCCACGGTTTCCTCGGCCGCTCAGGCGGAGCCAGTCGCGGACCATTTGCTGAGCTGAACCTCTCGTATCGCGTCGGCGATGCGACCGAGACGGTGCACGAGAACTGGCGCCGCGTCAGTGACGAGACTGGCGGTGTGCCGCGCTCACACGTGCAACAGGTGCACGGCGACCGCGTCGTCACCGTAGACAATGCAGGCGTCGACGGTGGAGAAGCGGACGCCATTGTGACCGGGGCGACCGCAGTCGCGGTGGGCGTCCTGACGGCGGACTGCGTTCCAATCTTGCTTGTGGCACCCCGAAACCGTGTCGTGGCGGCCGTGCATGCCGGGTGGCGCGGTACCCTTGCGGGCGTAGCGCAGCGGGCTGTGCAGCACGTCGCGGACGCCTTGGGCGCGCCGGTCACAGAGCTGCGTGTGGCGCTGGGGCCATCCATCGGCGGCTGCTGTTACGAAGTCGATCGCCAAGTCGCCGACGCACTCGAGCAGCGCTGGGGACCGATGCCTGACGCCGTACGGAAGCATACCGGTGCCAAGGCCATGATCGATCTGCGCCGCGCCAACGCGGCGATTCTGGAGCAAAGTGGCGTGCGTCGGACGCAGATGGTCACCATCGGACCGTGCACACGGTGCGCTAACACGGAGTACTTCTCACACCGCGCCGCCAATGGACCCACTGGGCGGCAATGGAGCTTCGTCGCCTGGCGTGCATGACAGGTATTGCCAAACAGGTATTGCCCGTGTTGCGTCGCCGCCTGTTGATGGTCTAAAAGCGGAGCACGAATTGCAGATGTCCGAGGCCGTGCACAGTGCCGACGTGACCAAGCTCCAACGCGAACGCGACCTCTACCTGCGCCTGCTGAGTCTGGGCCGGCAGCAGGAGCTGGAGCCGTTCCTTCGGGAGGCGCTCGGGCTGATCGTGGAGGTCAGCGAGGTGCGCCAGGGGTATCTGGAGTTGCACGACGACGAGAACGGCGCCGACACGCCGCGCTGGTGGATTGCCCACGGTCTGTCGCCGGAAGAGATTGAGAGCGTGCGTTTGACGATCTCGCGCGGGATCATTGCCGAGGCCTTGGCGACGGGGCAGACCGTTGTCACCCCCTCGGCTTTGCTGGATCCGCGCTTCAGCGGGCGGGAGAGCGTGCGTCTTGGAAAGATCGAAGCGGTGCTGTGCGCACCGATCGGTGAAGACCCGCCCCGGGGCGTTCTCTATCTTCAAGGGGGGGCCAACTCGGGGCTCTTCTCCGACGAAGCGCGGGCGTGTGCCGAAACCTTTGCTCGCCACCTTGCACCATTGGTGGATCGGCTGCTCGCGCAGCAACGGCGGCATGCGGCTAGCGATCCCACCCGTGCACTGCGGGGGACGCTGCGGCTCGATGGCGTCATCGGGAGCAGCCCGGCACTTGCCGCGGTCCTCCGGCAGGTGGCGCTCGTTGCGCCGCTCGACGTCAGTGTCTTGCTGACCGGGGAGTCGGGGACCGGGAAGAGTCAGCTCGCGCGTGTCATCCACGACAATGGCCCGCGTGCCGGCCAGCCCTTTGTCGAGCTCAACTGTGCGGCACTACCCGAGACCTTGATCGAGAGTGAGCTCTTCGGCGCACTCCCCGGCGCGCACTCTACCGCGTCGCGCCGCATCGACGGGAAGGTGGCGGCGGCCGAGCGCGGCACGCTGCTGCTCGACGAGATTGGTGAGCTCTCGATTGTGGCGCAAGCCAAGCTGCTGCAGTTGCTCCAGTCGAAGGAGTACTACCCACTGGGTGCCAACAAGCCCGTACGTGCCGACGTGCGCCTCATCGCCGCCACCAACGCGGACCTCCAGCGCGCGGTGGCGGAGCGTCGCTTTCGCGAGGACCTTTTCCACCGGATCCAGGTGCTCCCCGTGCGCGTGCCGACGCTGGCGGAACGTCGTATCGACATCCCGGAGTTGGCCGCATACGTCTGCCGCAGCGCCTGCGAGCGGCATGGCCTGCCACGGCTCGATCTGTCACACAACGCCATCCGGGCGCTACAGTCGGCGGAGTGGCCTGGCAACATTCGCCAGCTCGCCCACGTCGTGCAGGCGGCGGCAATTCGCGCCGCCGGCGAGGGTGCGACGCAGATCGAACGGACGCACCTTTTCCCGGATACGCCGGTGGAAGCCGCGGACGCAAGTGCGCCTCTCACCTTCCAGGAAGCGACGCGCCGCTTCCACGAACGTCTGCTGCGCGAGACGTTGCAGGAGACACAGTGGAACGTGGTGGAGACTGCGCGCCGCCTCGACCTGGCGCGCTCACACGTCTACAACCTGATCCGCGCCTTCGGACTCGAACGCCAACCCAAATGAGCACCCCGCCCGCGCTCCCCAGCGAGGCAACACAGCAGTCGCCGATTGGGATATTTGCGGGAACGAAGCGCTTCCGTCCTGTGACGCTTCTCGGACGCGGCAACAAAGGGGTTGTGTACCGCGTGCACGACGTTGAGACGGGGACGGACGTCGCACTCAAAACCTTGGACACTCGTGATCCCGATGAACTCTACCGCCTCAAGCAGGAGTTTCGTGTGCTTGCCGGGATTACGCACCCCAACCTGGTCGAGCTGTACGAGCTCGTGGTTAGCGAGAACGAGTGCTTCTTTACCATGGAATTGGTCGAGGGGATCAACTTCATCGAGCATATTCATGGAGGCGCCGCTCGTTTGCCTGAGGATTTCCACAGCCCGACCCTCACCGATGCCGGCTTGGGACGGTTCTTGGCTGTGTCGCGGCAGCTGGTGCTGGGTGTCTCAGCGTTGCATGCTGCAGGCAAGCTGCACCGCGATGTGAAGCCGTCGAACATGCTGGTGACGAAGGCGGGGCGCCTCGTCCTCCTTGACTTCGGCCTGGCGATCGCCCTCGGCATCGAGGGCGGCCTCGACAACGTTTCCGGGGTCGCGGCCGGCACGCTCGCATACATGGCGCCCGAGCAAGCGTGGGGTGGACCGCCGAACCCCGCGGCGGATTGGTACAGTGTTGGGGTGGCCCTGTACGAGGCGCTCACCGGGCGGCTGCCCTTCACGGGTCCCCCTGCTCGTATGCTGCGCGACAAGGGGGATAACCCGCCGCCCTCACCCCGCAGACTCGTGCCCACCGTCCTTGGGCCCCTCGATGCCATCGTTACAGCACTCCTCAACGCCGATCCGGCGCGGCGACCGGGCGCCCAGGCAATTCTCGAACACCTCGCGAGTTGCCACGCCACAACCGGCGTGCCGGTTGCGCCACAACCCGATGCACGTGGGGAGGCCCCGTTCGTTGGACGCGCACAAGAGTGGGCGAAGCTCCGCTTTGTCTGCAACTCGGTAGCGCGGGGATCGCCAGCCGTCATTCACGTCATGGGACCGTCCGGCATCGGCAAGACTGAGCTGATCCGTCGGTTCCTGTCGTCGGTGGAGCAAGACGGGCGCACCCTCGTGCTGCGAGGGCGCTGCCATCCCCGCGAAACCATGCCGTACAAGGGACTCGACACCGTCGTTGACGCGCTGAGCCGCGTGCTCATATCGCTTCCTGAATCAAAGGTGGCTGCCCTGGTCCCGCGGCACGCCGCGGCCTTGGTTCGCCTGTTTCCCGTGCTCGGCCGTGTACCGGCGCTGGGGGGCTGGGGGGACGGCGAGCAGGATGCGGAGCCGTACGAGGTCCGTCGTCGCGGTGTCAAGGCGCTCCGCGAACTACTGGCGCGAATCGCTGACCGCCAGCCGCTCATTTTGTGGATCGACGATCTGCAGTGGGGCGACCTCGACAGCTCTACCCTTCTGCGTGAGTTGCTACGTCCGCCCGATGCGCCGGCCATGGCGTTGGTGCTCTCGTACCGGAGTGAAGACCGCAATAGCATTCCGCTGCTCTCCGCACTGAAGGCCGACAACGACGTGCTACCCCCCGAGTGGACGCACGAGATCCTGCTCGGGGCTCTGGAGCTGAATGAAACGCGCGAGCTGGCGCGGCTGCTGTGCGCCGCACAGCTCGAATCGGACCAGCTGATCTCCGAGATCGCAACCGAGTCGGCGGGTTCGCCGTTCTTCCTCGGCGAGCTCGCACGCAGCGTCATCAGTGGCCGTTCTGCAGGCGGCGCCGCCGCAGCTGTATCCCTGCGCCTAGCCGATGTGATGCACGACCGCGTACAACAGCTGCCGACAAGAGAACGCGAGCTGCTCGAGATCGTCTCCGTTGCTGGGAGTCCGCTCGATCGGACCGTCGCCCTCAACGCCGCGGGGCTCGGAGAACCGGGGCGTCCCGTTATTCTTGCACTAGAGCAGGGACACTTCCTGAGGTTGACCCACCTCGACGACCGTCCCGCGGTCGAGGTCTACCACGATCGTCTCCGCGAGGCGTTGGTGGCGCGCCTCTCACCAGACCATTTGGCCACCCGCCATCGCTGGATCGCGGAAGCGCTGGAATGTGCGCCTGACCCCGATCTGCAGGCGCTGTTTCAGCACTACCTCGGCGCTGGCGATTCCGCGTTGGCGGGCCGCTACGCGGTGCGGGCAGGGGACTTGGCAGCCAGCACGCTGGCATTCGATCGGGCCGCGCAGCTCTACCGGCAAGCGCTGCGACTCAGCACGGGTGGGTACGACGCGTGGGTGCTGCACGTCCGGTTGGGCGAGGCGTTGGCGAACTGTGGGCGAGGGGGCGTAGCTGCCGGGAGTTTCGAAGAGGCTGCGTCGCTGCTCGCGCAGCAGTCCGGCGATCCTGCGGAGATACTCTCCTTGAAGCGTCGCGCCGCGGAGCAGTACCTCCGGAGTGGCCACATCGAGCGCGGGATCGCCCTCATGCGTGCCGTGCTGGCGGAGCTGGGGGTCAGTGTTCCGCGCACCAGTCGAGGAGCGATGCTCGCTTCTGTGTTTCACCGCGCCCGATTCCTGCTTCGCGGGGTCGGCTTTGAGCCCCGCGGTGGCGATGCGATTTCCCCGCAAACGTTGTTGCGTCTCGACGCTCGTTGGGCGGTGGCGACTAGCCTCTCCGTGGTTGACCCCATTGTTGGCGATGGCGTCGGGGTGCGCTGTCTGATTGAGGCGCTCGATGTCGGTGAGCGCTCTCGCATTGTTCGCACCCTCGGACTCGAGGCAGCGCGGGAAGCCGCTCTTGGAACGAAATTTTTCCAGGGGCGCAGCCGTCGGCTCCTGCAAGTGGTGGAGCGCCTCGCTCGCGAGAGCGGCGATCCCTACGATCAAGCCTGGCTCCATCAGTCCCTTGGCACGACCGCATACTTCGGTGCCCGTTGGCGGACGACGCGGGACGAGTGCGACGCGAGCGTAGCGATCTGGCGAGAGCGGTGCCGAGGGGCGGCCTGGGAGGTGGTGACCGGTGAGTCATTTTCGATCTCCGCCTTGGCGCACATGGGGGACCTGCGCGAGCTGTCGGAACGGTTACCGGAAGCGATCCGCGACGGGGATCAGCGTGGCGACGTGTACGCGGCGACGAGCCTGCGCATGGGCGTGCCGAATATGTACTGGCTCGCTCAAGATCGCGCCGACGAGGCCAAGGTAGTGGCCGCGGAAGCCATATCGCCTTGGCCAAGCACAACCTTCCTGACCCAGCACTACCTGTATCTGATCGCCACGGTGCAAGCCGATCTGTACGCAGGCGACGTCTGGGCCGCCTGGCGCCGAGTGGGCGAGGCGTGGCCTAAGCTGAGTCGGGCGCAGTTCCTCAGCCTAGCTTTCGCTCGCGTCGAGTTGCGGCATCTGCGGGCGCGCGCCGCACTCGCCGCCGCCGCTTCGCCCCGCGAGGGGCTGCCCCCGGGTGCTATGCCGCCGGACCCGGCCTGGGCACCCGCACGGCTCATCCGTCTCGCGCGCGCAGAAGGTGCGCACCTCAGGCGGGAACACCTGCCGTCGGCGAGCCCGTTCGCCAGCTTGATTGCGGCAGGGATCGCAGCCTGGGAGGGCGACCACAGCGTGGCGGTGTCTCAATTGGCGCGAGCGGCCCAAGCTGCCGAGCAAGCAGACATGGGCCTGTACGGTGCGGCGGCGCGCCACCGTGAGGGCGTCCTTCGTGGTGGAGAAGCAGGGTGCCGTCTCAGCGGAGACGCTGAGCGCTGGATGCGGGCCCAGGGTATCCAAAACCCCACCGCCATGGTGGCTGTACTGACGCCCGGTTGTGCTGTGGCTTCTTGAGGCAAAGACTGCGGTGCGCCTCCCGCTGTTCTCACCTGATGACTTCGGGCTTGATCTCGTACACCGGCTCGAGGACGTCCTGTCGAATGTAGTAGCCGTCGTCGCTCTTCCACAGCACCGTAGTCTGAAGAACCCTGGGAAGCAGCTCGTGATCCAGCGATGTCATCACGCCGTCGGGAAACGTGGGCGGCAACGTCTTTGCCGCGCGCGGTTGCCAGAAGCGCTCATTGATGTCATGAACTTGCGCACCCTTCAGCCGGATCTGGAACCCGTCGTCGACCAGTGCTTTCCATCGCTGATTGATCGCATCTAGCGTTGGGCGCGTTGGGTCTGGCATTTTCCCCCCATTCGTCACGACGCACTGCGGCGTCCTAGGCAATCCCCGCCGGCAGGCCGAACGCGCTGAGATCGGGATTGCGGCTGAGCCATGCGTTTGGCAGCTCACTGAGGTCGAGGATGTCGACAAAGTGTGGCAAGTTCTCCTTGAACAGCTGCTCATCAAGTTCGATGAAGAACTTGAGATCGTCGAACTCATGGTCTTCCGGATCCGCGATACTACAGCGGTCTCCCCTGAAGCCGCCATCCTTTTCACTATCTTCCCTAAGGATGGCATTGACAGCATGGCGGGCGGATTCATTGGCCGCCTCCATGGTGGTCAGCCGGAAGTAGGTCTTCATGTACGTGCCGGCGAGCACCAGACGACCATAGTGCACCTGGTACAGCGGCTCGTCCGGCGAGTGTGAAGGCCGGGCGAGCTTTCCTGGTCGATCTTGAAAGGTGCCCGGATGATTGATCAGGATGCGTGTCTTGTTGCCACACGGTGGCCCCTGCGGTTTGAATAGGATGTTGTCGTCGAGGTGATACAGAATAGGTTCCGGAACCGTGGTCGGGTCTATACCTGAAAGGCTATCCTTGATCTGCTCCCACACTTCCACGGCGATCTCGTCGCGGGAGGTCTCCCAGGCGCTCTTCCCTGTGCGCCGGCTTGGCTTGTACCAATTGCCGATGCCGACCGTCAGCAGGCCGCGGTACCCATCCCACCACCCGCGCCTCGTCTTCCAGAATTGGGTCTGAAAGATCGAGGACAGTCCCCAGTCGGAGTCGGCGTAGATCACGTGCCCGGGGAGAAGTTTCAGCTCGCTGCGGAAGTAGTACTGGATGCCGCTCAGATGTTGCAGTGCCCCCTGTGGTTTGGCCTCCGTCACCTCACCCAAGTCCATCTTTCGGATCGCGGTAAAGTCCTCCCCGTGCAAGCCCTTCTCCTGGTCTACCAATTTGCGAATCGCCTCGATTGGAAGGGCGACGACGTAATAGTCGCGCACGAGGAGCTCCCGCCGTGTATTTTGGTCCTTGTCGTAAAAGTCCACCTTTGCCCAGAGCGTCTTGTCGTCCAGGATCTCGAACCCCTTCAGTTCCCCTCGATAGAAAATCACGCCTTGGCTGCGCAGGTAATGTCGCCAGTGGACGAACCAGGCGCCGCTTGTGGGACCGTTTAAGGTCGCGTCGGTGAGTCGCCCCTTGGTGAACTGGTCGAGGAAGATCTGCGTAGTGATGCTCCCCTGGGTTCTGGCGTCACACTCCTTTGCCGTCATGGCGACGAGAGCCTGGGGGGTTTGATCCAAGTATTTCTGGAAGGCTGCGCTGTACCGGTCGCCTTCGACGAAATCCCACCACGACATGCTCTCGTACTGCTGCCGCCGTTGCTTGCAGGAGGTCCAGTATTTGAACAGCTTGACACCGAGCAGTGCCTGGTCGGAGAAATGAAACCCCGACGCTGCCAACGTATCGCGGAGCAGTTCGAATGCTTTCTGCTTGGAGGTGATGGGCTCCCGCGGGAGGATATACGAAGGACGCGGCGGCTCCAGTCTTATTCCTTGCAGTGTAGTCTCGACGAGATTGTCGAGCACTGTACGACCGCTCTCATTGAACACTTTCTCGTCAGAAGAGATGGGCGTGCGCCCCATGGTGTCACGGAGGTTGCGATAGAACGTCGGAAAGAACCGGAAGCCATGTTCCCCTGGGATCCAGTCCTCAACGGTGTGGAAATCGACATAGCAGCGGTCTTTGTCGGTTCTCGTCCAGTCGTCTCGATAAGCCAGACCGAGCCCAGCGACTGTCAGCTGCGGCAGTTGTTGCTGGGGCTCCTTCTTCAGGATGCTCTCTAGGTGCTCCTTCACGGCCCTGGCGCGCCTCACATCAATCCGATCGGCCGCTTCGCTAAATACAGGACCTGTCCCGAGCTCATATGTATACCCGCGGATCTCGATCTTCTTCAGCTCGGGGTGATCCTTCAGCTGTGCGGCGAGCGCGGCGAGCTGTCCCTTGGCGCGTTCGTCGAGCTCGTCCGAGTCCACTTCAAATGTGATCCGGTGCAAGCCGCCTTCGAGTTCGGGGTCCAGGAAGCGCTCCACATCGGCGGGCAATGGCTGAGTGGAGAGTATCCCGGGCGGCGGCGGTGGTACGCCCTCATCGGCGCCTGGCCACGGCGGGCGGTCGACACGCGCCCATTGAGTGCGCGCCATTCCCCCGACCGCGCACTTTTCGGAGTAGTCATAGAGGGAAGGTGGTTCGGGCTCGTACACCTCCACTTCAAACCCGCGTTCGATCAACTCGTGGGCAGCGGTTAGTCCGGTGATGCCAGCTCCAAAGATCACCACCTGCCGCTTCGCTCGCGTCGTCCCTTGCGTCTTGTCTTGCGCCATGGTTGCTCCTCTCGGGCTCATCTCATTGCAATCGCCGGTCGATGACCTCGCCCTCTATCGTTGCCGCGGAACGCTGAATTGAGGGCGCGCGCCGGTATGCGTCCAGCAAGCTCGGAAATGACGGTGCCCTCACAGCCCCGTGCACGTAGGTGAGAAACGCGTCGTGGAACGCCAGCAGATCATCCGGAGGTCCGCGCAGCATCAGCCGATCGTCCAAGATCGCTTGGATCATCGTGGATACCGCATCAACAACGGATAGGATGCCTGTCTTGGTTGTCCGGACCTCAACGTTCGGGTCACATTGCATGTCGGCGAAGTGTGCGTCGTGATGAGAAAAGACCACTGGCACAACTTCCCCATCGACGTGCAGCACGACGACCCGTGGTGCGAGCTGGCGACACATCTGGGCATACGCCTGCGGCACCTCGCGCCGAAGCAGCACGAACGACGTGGCCAGGAAACCCGCAAAGCTGGTCTCAGCTGACCAAGAATTCACAGACTGCTCGGCCTTCGATAGCGATCGTTTCACCGCGTATCTGTCCATGCACGCTCGACCGTCCGGTGACTTCGTTGATAATCGTAACGCTGAGATCTGTCTCGCTTGGGATGACGACTTGCGCCAGTTCGTCGGCTTCGAACCGGTACAGCAGCGAATCCCCATCTGCCTGCGCCCGGATTTCCACCCAGCGTGGCACGTCGGTTGGGGTTTCCGGGGAGAGCACTGCCATCACCCGTGGGATCCGGAACGTCCGCGACGGGCGCAGGTGACCGATGTCCGTACGCATCTCGATATCGTGGTCGCGAAATACACGGTCGCTCCATGCGTGCTTCCAGACAAAGAGCCCTTGGGCGAGGGCCCGCGTGCGCGTGCGGTTCGTCAGGCGCACGAAGGAGAGGCTCCACGGCACATTCGCGTCGATCGGAAGCGAGAATCCCCACATCCACGCAAACGCGTGTCCCCACAGAAAATGCCCCCAGTTGTGATCGTGGTACGCCAAGACATCCGTCAAGTGGAACGTGCGGCCGTCCAGCGTCACGTGCCCGGTCGCGCGCAAGCGGGGAACGATGACCCAGCGCAACGGAAGCCCGTCGGGAAGTGGAATGTTGGGTGCAATCGACGGCAGTGTGAGCGGGCTGAACGTGAGATCCACCGTGATGGGACGCTGCCGCAGCGACACCGACACGTGGTAGGCGCCGTTCTCGAAGCGCAGCTGATTCTCGCCGAAGGCCAGATCGATGCGGCCTCCGCCAGCGCGCACCTCATCGCTAGAGAATGTATCGACATCGCCGTCCCACGTCTCGTGCCTCACCAGGATTGCGACGCGCGCCAATTCGGCGCCTGGAGCAGCTTCTGGGCGCACGTCGTCCGAGAGACTGAAGTTCACAACGAGGTTGATGTCCGGTCCGGGCACGCAGAAGTGGTGCCATTCTTTGTGTCCGCCTCGCCCCCCCACCGAGAAGGGAGACCGGCGCGTATAGTCGGTCCGCGCGATGGCGCGCTCAATCGCTTTTCGGGGCGGTTCATAGTGTGACAACATCGCGTTCCAACCACGACTACTGCAGCAACCGCCTGAGGATGACGGACGATACCGGAGAAGACGCGGGAACAGGCTCGACGCGGTCACCAGGCTGCTCGGGGGCTTTTGCTCGTGCCGCGCTCGCGTGCTGCATGAGCTGCTGTGAGATTGAGATCAGCCCGAGCACGAAGTAGAGGGACAGCTCATCGGCTCTGACAGGCTCAGCACCGCTGGTCGGGGCCGCCTCGGGTGATGGCGATCCGTGCTGCCGGAGAAGCTCCCTGAAGCGGCGCAGCAGCGCGATCGTTCCCAGCAACACCTGAAGGAACGGGTTGCGGTCGTCGAATGCGTCCCCGACCCTATGAATGATCGGCATCGGCATTGTCGTTCCCGGTCTGCAAGAGCCGTGTCAGCAGCGCGCTGAGCTCTCCGCTGGCGGTCGCAACGATGATGGCTTCCAATAGCGCGGAAGGAATCAACGAGTCCGAGGTCTCCTCCAGCATGTTGAGGAGTGAGCCTTCCCACAGGATGCGCCCGCGGCGCACGAGCTCGGAGCGCGCCAACCTTGACTGCCAGCGTCGCCCGACCGGGGTCATTGCAAACGCACGTCCTTCGGCCACGAGCGCTCTGAAGCCCGCTTGTGCGGTGACCGGGTACTTCAGCAGCAAAAGTTGCGCTTCTTGCAAGACCCGCAGGAGTTCGTCCGGATCGCCGACCAGGCCTGGCGGGACGTCGGATGCCCGCTGATCGCTGTCCATTACTGCTTCCTCTTCACCGACTTCTTCGGCTTCCCCGACTTCTTCCGCCGAATCGGTGCGCCGCGGACGTGCTGGTCAGCCGGCTGCACTTCCACTTGGACCTCCAACACCTGCAGGATACGCGCGTCTTGCCCGCCCGAAACGACGTAGACCTCACCGACGTAGCTCTGGCCTGACTCGAAGGGTGGGTCGAGCGTGACGGTCATCTGTAAGGTCCGTTTCTCGGCAGGACTCAGATAATACGGTTTGTTCCGGGCAAGCGATGCCGGATCTGGGCGGAAAGTAACTTTCGGAGCGAACGGCGCTCCTCCCGTCGTGCTGTGAAACTCAGCCACCGACAGCTTGAAGTCTGTCCCTGTAGGCAACGAGCTCTCGACAGGGAAACTCAGAGTCCGATCATCTCCCGGGACGCCGGCTATGGTGCACATGGTGCGGCCATACGAACGAGCGGGTGCGGGTTGACTCGCCGCCGCTGGACGAGACGCGGTCCCAACATTCATCTGTAGGAGCGTCCGCAGCCCGCTGATAAACTCATCCCGATATTTCCCATTCAGCTTGAGCATCTCGTTGACGGCTGTGACATGCACGCGCGCCGCGTCGAAAACGAAATCCACGCCTTTGGGTGCTGGCTGGGACTGGGCGGGGCTGGATGCAGCGGACACCGCTCTTGGAGCACCTCCGGG
>JBGQHM010000109.1:0-17045 GCA_041497995.1 Binatia bacterium
CACCACGTCGTTCACCGTGCCCCCGAGACTATTCTTGACGTTCTTCACGTCCTCCAAGTCGAGCGACGCCCAGTGGAAGCGGCGATGCGCCCCGATCGGCCGGTTGAACGGCGTGGCGGCCGGCTGGCGCACGCCGTCACGCACGAGTTTCCACGTTGCCGCCATGCGGCGCGCCACGCTCGACGGCATCTCGCCCGCCTCGCGCACCGCGTTACTCAGTCCGCGCAGCACTTCCAGCGGCATCTGCGCCCGCCGGCTCACCTCGTCCCGCAGCAACTCCAAGCTGGTTGGCGCCGGACGCGGATCCCAATCGGGCGGGTCGTCCCACTCCGTTTCAACGACCGGACTCAACAGCGCCGCGAGCAGCTCGGCGCCGGCAAGTCCATCGACCATGCAGTGGTGCACCTTGAGCAGCATCGCGAAGCGACCGCCGGCCAGCCCCTCGATGACCCACGCCTCCCACAGCGGTCTGCTACGATTCAGCGGCCGTTCCAGCAAGCGCGCGCAGAGCTCGCGCAGCTGAGCTTCCGTACCTGGCCGCGGCAGACCGGTGTGGCGCACGTGGTAGGACAGCTCGAAGCGGTCGTCGTCCACCCACACCGGGTGTTTCTCCATCGGCGTGTACGCCAAGCGCTGGCGATACCTGGGAATCGACGGCAGGCGCGAGGCGACGTACTGGCGAATCCGGCCGATGTCGACGCCGCCGGCACTGGTCGCGAGCGGACCGGTCTCGAAGATCGTGGTCGCTGCGATGTGCATGTATGTCTGCGGCCCCTCGAAGACGAGGAACGAACAGTCCAACATCGATAGGCGCTCATACCAGGCGTTGGCCATCTGCCTGACCCTCCGCCATGGTGCTGAGGCAACCATGATGCCAAGTGCTCAAGCGCGCAGTAGCCCACGCGAATCGCGGCGACAGCGTCAGCGCCGCCGATCAAGTGATGCGCAGTTGGGCACTAGCGTAGAAGTTGGGCACGTGGACAACAGTGGTCCGCCACGCGGCCACTATCTCGCCGTGGCTTCGCAGCTCGGCATCACCTGATCTGCCGGCTGCTGGGCGGCTTCCGCAGCAGGCAAGAGCTCAGCCAACGAGGTAAACGCTGCGGCGGCCTCGGCCTCTCGGTACTCGTCGGAGAAGAGGCCGCGACACAGACCGACGAGCGCCACACACGCGGCCAGACTGCCGTCCTGCAGCAGCTGTTGCAGCGCACGTGTGAACGACTCAGGTCGTTGTTGCCGCCGGAAGCGAATGCCGCGTTCGTAGAACCGGTCGAACCCCTCGGCTAAGTCTCCGCGCACGGGGTGTCCATCAGTCGTTGGCGGCTCGCTGGCCGCCTCTCGGTGTCGGAGGAATCGCTCCAGGAAGTCCGCATCCTCGTTGGCGGCGTATGGAACGAGTAGATCCTGCTCCGCGGCGACGAAGAGTCCGGAAGCGGTGGCGACGGCCGCGATTGCGGCCATTTCATGCGTGCTGTCCCGCAACTGTTGCAACAGGCTCAGCCACTTTCCATCCGTTTTGCGGGAGCGCGCTCTCGCCCCCTCAACGCGGAACTTGCAGAAGGTATAGTGCGGGCTGTAGTACGGCCGGTGCTCACCAAAGGAATGCCACGCGGCGGGCACTTCGCCGCAGCGCTTCAGGGCGTATGCCTTCGTCCAACCGCCCCGCTGGAGAATCTCATCGCTGAAGTCGAGATCCTGGCAGACGGAGTCGCGAAACTGCACGCGCTGGAAGCAGCACGTGCGGAAGAGCTTGACGCCGAGGACACGGCCACGGAGGGGATCGCGGAGATGCCCCACAACGATCCCGGATTGCTCCGACGCGCAGCTGCGCAGATCCGCCACGCAGGTGTCGTCGAGCATCATATCGGCGTCGACCTGGACGAAGAACGGGGTGCGTACCCGCACGGCCCCTTCGTTGATGGCGCGCGAGAAGGGCGACATCCCGCGAATCACAATCGTCTCCGCAACAGACAGCGTCTGGCGCTTCACGCTGGCGATGGCCCGCGGGGTGTAATTCTCCCCGATGGTCAGCACCACAGCGGTGACGTCACTCATCATGGAACGCAGCCTCACCTACTGCAGAAAGGTGTAACAGCCGGCGTCCTTGAGGATCGGATCGAGGCGCGACTTGTCGGCGACGGCGGCGTAGCGGGCGCGCAGGGCGGCGAGTGACTTGGCATGATACTTCTGCGTCTCCTGCGAGTAGGGCTTGCCGCCAAGCGTCATCGAGAATTCCTTCTGTCCAGCCGCCAGCGCCTGCGCGTTGGCGACCGTCCACGGAAAGAAGATGCCGGCGATCTCGTCTTTGAGCAGTGGCATCAACGTGGGACCAAGAGTCTCCCATGCTTCGAACTCGCCCTCAGCACGCGGACCGATCATCTCCTGGATCCACTTGGCGACGTGCACCGCAGTCTCCCGCATGATTGCCGCTGGCGTCGGGTCGGTCGAGCACTGGTAGAGTTGTGCGTACATTCCGAAGTCAGCGAAGGCCGGGCGGTTCCCGAAGAGATAGGTCCGCCCCGCCAGGTGACGATCGAGGATCGACAGCTGCCGCTTGTACGATCCTTCGATCAGCTCTTTCGTTTCGGGGGACGAGCCGACAAACTTCAGGCGCGGCACCATGCGCTGCTTGATCATCCCACAGGCGCTCTCCAACTCGACGCCGGGCATCATGCTGCGCGCCAGGCGTTCCGACGCTGACTTCTGATCGGGCTCGTAGAACCAACGGTAATGGAACATCGGCTTGTTGCCCCACTCGTCGGCGTACTCCTCGATCAGCGCGGAGATGAAGGCGAGCGCCGGGTCGCTCGGATGGATCGACGGCTCCGGGTAGAGGGAGTCGAAGTGCTCGATGATCGGGGTCGAGTCCTGGAGACCCTGGCCATCAGGGGTGACTACCAGCGGAATCAGCGGCAGCTTGGCGTAGCGCTGAAACTCCTCCTGATTGCTGGGATTGCGGATGATCCACTCGTGAGGGATCTGCTTCAAACGGAAATACGAGCGCACCTTCACCGAGTACGGCGACAGCTCGTTGCCAAAGATGCGGTAGCGATTCGACATGACGACCTCCTGCAGTTGCGCGGCCCCTGAGGCGAACCCCTCCCCGCTCGCGGCTGTGCTCAAAGGAGGAGGGATGAGAGGCTTCCGGACGTGCTCGCGTGTGCGAGCTACTTCTCCTGGATTGAGCGGAGGTAGTCGGTCAGCAGCATGAGGCGGCCGCGCACCGCCGCCTGTTCCATGGGGTCGCCACTAACGTCGGATTGGAACGTCTCGCCCCACGCCGGCATCTCCTTGCTCCCATGGGAGGCCATAATCTTGGCGCCATCGATGGTATCGAGAACGTCCATATACGGAAATTTTCCGCCGTTCTTCTTCGCCAGTTGGGTGAGATCCGTCGCCTTTGTCTTGAGGGTGGCTGACAGCGGGCCATCGCCCTTCGCCGTCATCCCGTGGCAGGTGGCGCAGTACTGCCGGTAGTACATCTTGCCGGCCTCCGCCGGCGTCCCGTATGCAGCCGAGGCGGCCGCACCCGACAGCAGCAGCCCAGCAAGCGCAACAGACCCAGCCCTCCACACACGCACTACACGTTTCACCATCGCGATCCTCCCTTCGCCGATTGGTTGAGCAAGCGGCACCCTCTTTACCGCCGGTGACTGTCACAGTGCAACCCGCGCCGGCACGGTCGACTCACATGGCGGAAAGGTAGCGTGGGTTCTCGATGTCGAGCGCCGTGCAGCCGGCCGGTGCACTTACCGGATTGCAGCGCGCTGGTGAGCCCATCGGAATGGCGACCTGATAGCCGGTGCCAAACGCGGGGTTTGGCACTGGATAGTCGGTGCTGACGAATTGCGCCCCGCTCGACAGCGCCGCTTCACGCATCGTCGTGTCGCCGGTACGCGCTTGCAGGGTGTCGGCGTCGGAGCGTGTGCGTACGATGAAGCCCTGCGACACCACTTCTCGGATGTGATCGTAGTCGCCGAGCGGATCATTCAACTTGATGAAGGCCGCCTCCGGCTCGCCGGGCTCCGAGCTGGCAAACAGGATGCGCCCGCGCAGCGACGGATGGCCGCCGATGTAGTCCGCCTTGTAGTGGTCGCCATTATCGAGCGTAAACAGGACGCGGCCGCGCGCCGCAGCCAGAGTCGGCCAGCCGCTGGTGCGAATCGCCTCCTCCAAGGTTGCATGGTTGCCGCGTACTTCGTCCGGCGTGATGACTTTCTGCGGTGGGAGGACGGAGCGGATCTCGGCGTCCAGCGCATCGAACGCGGCCGCATCAAATGGAATCGGCTTGGTGACCCCGATGCCCGCTAGTGGGTCGTCTTTCGCTTCGATCAGGATCATCATCGGCACGTGGCCGGGATGGGCGTCGGACCATTTGTTGATAGTGCGCAGACACTCGACGAAGGTCTTGCACGTACTCAAGAAATCGAGATCCTGCACATGCAGCACCTTGAAGCCCGGGACCTCGAGCTCCGGGATGCTCGCGTTGGGATCACCCGTCAGAACGCGCAGCCCTCGGGGCCGCGCATAGAGGCCGCCGTTCGGATCGTCGAACACATCCAGCTCGATCTGTCGGATGCCCTGCGTGTCGAACTGCTGGTCGAGCGGCAGGTGCGTGTACTCGAGCGACTGCGCCAGCTCGAGGCTGATACGTTTCAGGGCCGCGAACAGCACCGGCGGCGCCTGGATGTGGTAGCTATTGTGCGAGCCCAGCACCTGGATGTGATTCAGCCGCAGCTGGCCGTCGCGCGGATAGGCGTCCGACGGAGCCGGAGTGCTGTCGTCAGAACCACAGGCGGCGGCCAGCAGCGCCAACGCGACGACAATCGCGCTGGCTGTAAGACGTGAGCGCATCACCACTGAGCCTAGCAACCCGTCGGACTTGGCAGCCCGCAGCGACCCATCGGGGAGCGGGCCATAGAAATGGCGCTGGCCGCAGGCCCTAGTCTCGCCGCCGCTCTTCGAGCAACAGCCAAGTCGGTTACGACGCGACCGGGACATTCGTGAGCTGCGCGATGTCAGCCGCCAGGGTGGCGCGAATCAGCTTGACGGTCGCAGCACGCTCGCGCTGTTTGGTGGCGCCGAAGGCGGTCTCCGGCAGCGCCGCCAAGCGGCGCGCGTGCTCCAACGCCGTCTCGAACACGAGCTGCGGCCGCACCGTCGCGTCGAGGTATCCGGCGTCTTTCGCCGCCACCGGATCGAAGATGCGCGCCTGGGTGACGGCCGCCGTGAAGTGGCGCTTCGACAGGCGGTCGCGCGCCAGCTCCATGGCGAAGATCGGCAGTGTCAGCTGGATCGCTACTTCGTTGAGCCCGATCTTGAACTCGCCCTCGGCGCCGATGCGGGCATCGGCGACCAGCAACAGAATCGCGCCGGCCGCAAGCGCGTGGCCGGTGCACGCCACCACGACGGGACGCGGGAAGGCGTACAGCCGTAACATCAGCTCGGCGCCGGCAGTCACTAGGTTGCGCGTCGCTTCCGGGCTACTCATCATCACCGTGAGGTCGAAGCCGCCTGAAAGTCGCTTCTCGCGTCCCGTCAGCAGGACGGCACGCGCCTCGCGTTCGGCGCGGTCGAGTGACCCGTGCAGCGCATCAATCACCGCGTGCGACAGCGCGTTCGCCTTGCCGTCGTCCATGGTCACGACGGCGATCCCGTCGCGCAGTTCGTAGCGGACTGTCTCCGCTGCCATCCTTCTCTACCCCCCGCCTGCTTTACTGACAGCCGTCCAGCACGTTGTTCACGGCAATGATCAGCTCCGTGACCGCGACCTCGCCGTTGCCGTCAAGGTCGAATTCGGGACAGGTGTCGAGGGGTGCGTTGTCGAGGGCGATGTTCACGCCCTTGATCACTTCATCCACGGTCACCTCGCCGCTGCCGTTGCAGTCGCCGACGCACGCGATGGTTGGCGGAGTGGACGTCGGAGTGGGCGTCGGCAGCTTGTTGTCCTCGAGCGCTATCTGCACATTCGGGTCGGCGGCAGCGGTTCCTGTGGCAGCGTTGGCTGCCTGTTCCGGTGTGAGGACTTCGAAGTTCGCGTCGGCGTTGGCCGTCTCTACCGCCTGCACCACCGCGGCGATGCCATCGACAGTGAAGTTCTCGAAGCCCGCCTCGTTCAGGAGACGCACCGCGGCCTCCGAGATGGCGTCGACAATGGCTCCCGTGCCGCTCACCTGGCGGGCCGCACGCGCAGACGCGGCGCTCGCGGGCAGCGCAATCACGGGTGCCCGGAACGCCACGGTTGCGGTGATCCGCGCGACGACCACCGGGAGCTTGTTTTCCAGAAACGCCGCGGGCACCAGAATCACAAAACGTCCGTCCGGCTGCGTGAAGACGCTGGTCACCGGATCGCCCGTGCCGAGGCACGGCGTGCGGACCGGGCACAGGAACAAATCCACCCGGGCGTCGCCGATTGGAACCTGCCCGTGCGAACCGGGGAAGCCGCCAATGCCGGGCGAGAGGACGCGGCCGAACAACGCCACCATACCAGGGGTAATCGCCAGGGTCGGGGTTGGCGTCGGCGATGCAGTCGCAGTGTTCGTTGGCGTGACGCTGGCCGTCTGCATCCGAGTAGTCGTCGCCGTGGCGGTGGCCGTCGGAGCACCCGTCGTCGTGGGCGTCAAAGTTGGCGTTGCCGTCGCAGCAGTCGTTGGCGAAGATGTCGGCGTGGCCGTGGACACCGGTGACGATGTCGCAGTCGCAGTTGCTGTGACAACGACGGTCCGGGTTCGTGTTGGAGTCGCGCTGGGCGCAACGGTGGACGTGATCGTGCTCGTCGCAGTTGGGCTGAGTGCCGCGGTGGTGGTTGGCGTCGCCGTGGATGTTTCGCCGACGACTTCGAGGATCAAAGCGGAGGGTGTAAACATCTTCGAGAAGACGACGCCATTGCTCTGCGTCAAACCGTTGTAGGTCGCGAAGTCCCCTGCGTGGCTGGTGAAGGTGAGGATGGTGAACATCGAGCCGACGGTCGGTTTGAAATTGCTCGCCAATGAGATGTTGATCGTTCCGGCGAGGGTCGCCATTCCGCTCACGGCCAGCCGGTCATAGTCCGTTCCTACCGTCGGCCCGCCGATCTCGATGTTGAACGCGCCTCCAGCGAGCTGCGTATATGTCCCGTTGATCGTCAAGAGACCGGGCGATGTGCCCGTGCCGGGGTTGACCTGCCCCGCGTTCGACACGTTTGCAACCACGGTGCCGGCACCCTGGAGGACACCACCTTGGATGTCGCCCAGCCCGGTGGCGCTCAGCGTGCCGTTGACCGTCGTGGCGCCGGCTGTCTGTGGATAGGCGCCGCTGCGGCTCAGCGAACTGGCTGCATCGACGAGGACCGTGCCGGCGTTCGTCACCGGGCCGCCAGGCATCGAGATCCCGCCGCTGCCCTTCGCGTGCACGGTCCCCTGGTTCGTGAACCCGTTGCCGTTGGGGAAGATCGTCAACCCCGTGGTCTGGTCGGCCGTGATCGTGCCCTTGTTGACCATGCCGCCGGTGTTGACGAGCAACTGTCCCGCGCCGTGGATCGTGTGCGGCGCGGCGTTGGTACACACGGTGTTGTTCGTCAAGATGCGGTTGGCCGTGTTGTTCGTCATCGCGATACTGCCGCTGCCCGCCAGCGTCGCGCCACCAAAACAGGTCAGGTCCGTGTTCGCACCCGTCGAGTTCAACGACCAGGTACCGTTGTTAGTCAGCGTCCCCGTCACGGTTGTTGGCTGACCGTTGGCCTGCGCTACCGCCCCAGTGTTGGTGACATTGGTGAACGTCGCGCCGCCCGCAACGTTGATCGTTCCCACGCCGCTTGTAGTCATCGTACCATCAACCACCGTCGCCGCGGTGACTGCAACCGTCGATACAATTGACGGGTCGGACGCTTGGATGAGACCTCCGGTGTTGGTGAACGTCCCGGACTGCAACACCAGCGTGCCGCCCGCGGTTGCTTGCACGGTCCCGGTATTGATGAAGCCCTTGCCGTTCGGAAAGATGGTCAAGCTGCTGGCCTGGTCTGCCGTGATCGTTCCTGCGTTCTGCATCCCGCCGGTGTTGACCAGCAGCTGCCCGGCGCCGTGAATCGTATGCCCGGCGGCGTTCTGACATACGGTGTTATCCGTGACCAGGCGATTGGCCACGTTGTTACTCATCGCGATGCTGCCGGTGCCAGCTAGCGTCGCACCACCGATACAGTCCAGATCGGTGTTCGCACCGCTGGAGGTCATTGACCAGGTGCCATTGTTCGTCAGCGTTTGCGTGACGGCGGCGGGTTGACCGTTTGCCTGCGCTATCGCTCCGGTGTTGGTGACATTCGTGAAGGTCGCGCCGTTCTCGGCGCTGATCACACCGGAGCCAATTGTGGTGATCGTCCCATCGACCAGCGTTGCCGCATTGACCCTGACCGTCGATGCGTCGAACGCCTTGATGAGCGCGTTGGTGTTGGTGAACGTCCCGTTCTGCAACAGCAGCGTGCCGCCGGTTCTCGCTTGCAACGTCCCCGTATTGGTAACGCCCTTCCCGTTCGGAAAGATACTCAAGATGCTGGTCTTGTCCGCGCTGATCGTCCCGTCGTTCTTCATCCCGCCGGTGTTCACGAGCAGTTGTCCGGCGCCGTGGATGGTGTGCGTTGCCGCGTTCGTGCACACCGTGTTGTCTGTGATTAAGCGGTTGGCGACGTTGTCGCTCATCACGACGGTGCCCATCCCGGACAGCGTCGCGCCGCCGAGACAGTTCAGGTCGGTGTTCGCACCCGTAGAGTTCAACGCCCACGTGCTGTCGTTGACGATCGTCCCGTTGATCGTGGCAGAGTTGCCGTTCCCCTGCTTGATTGCGGCCGTGCTGGTCACCCCAACAAGCAGCGGAGAGGCCAAGCTCACCACAGAGGTTGGGTCGCCGGCGATGCTGGTAATGTGGCCCCCGGTGACCGTCGCGTTCCCGACCAGAACTTGCGAGCCATTCATGGCCTCGATGACGCCGCTGCCGTTGTCAAAACTGCCCGCCAAGAGCGTGAGTGTGGCGCCGCTCGCCGCCCGCAGGGATGCGTTATTCACGAAGCGCTTGCCGTTCGGGAAGATCGTGAGGCCGGACGACCGGTCGGCGAGAACCGTTCCGTTGTTGACCATGCCGCCGGTATTCACCAGCAGTTGCCCGGCGCCACGGATCGTGTGTCCGACGCCATTCGTGCATACGGTGTTGTCGGTCACGATGCGGTTCACTGGGTTGTCACTCATGAATATGCTGCCATCCCCAGCGAGCGTTGCTGCGCCCTTGCATATGAGGTCCGTGTTCGCACCCGAGGAGCTCAACGACCAGCTGCCGTTGTTCGTCAACATCCCCATAACGGCCGCGGATTGACCATTGGGCTGCACCACCGCACCGCTATTGGTGACATCCATGAACGTCGCACCGCCCTGGGCGCTGATCGTCCCCATGCCGCTCGTGGTCAACGTACCGTCAACCACCGTCGCTGCGTTGACCAGTACGGTCGACAGCATCGACAGGTCGGCCGCTTCGATGAGCCCGTTGGTGTTGGTGAACAGCCCGTTCTGCAGCGTCAGCGTCCCGCCGCTCGTCGCTTGCAGGGTTCCCGTATTGGTGAAGCCATTGCCGTTGGGGAATATCGTCAAGCCTGCCGCCTGGTCGGCGACGATTGTGCCGTTGTTGAGCATTCCGCCCGTGTTGACCAGCAACTGCCCGGCGCCGTGGATCATGTGCATCGCGGCGTTCGTGCACACCGTGTTGTTCGTCAGTATACGGTTGTTGACGTTGTTGCTCATTACGATGTTGCCGCTGCCGGCTAGCGTCGCACCGCCGACACAGGCCAGGTCGGTGCTCGCGCCCGTCGAGTTCAACGACCAAGTGCCGTTGTTGGTCAGCGTCCCCGTCACGGTCGCGGGTTGACCATTGACCTGCGCCGCCGCACCGGTGTTGGTGACATTGGTGAACGTCGCGTTCCCCTCGGCGCTGACCGATCCCGTGCCGACGCTGGTCATCGTGCCGTCGACGAGCGTCGCGGCGCTGATTCTTACTGTCGACATATCCAGGGCCCGAACGAGGCCACCGGTGTTGGTAAATGTCCCGTTCTGGAGGAGCAGCGTCCCGCCGCTGGTTGCTTGCAGGATACCAGTATTGGCGACACCCTTGCCGTTCGGAAAGATGCTCAGGATGGAGGGTTGGTCTGCACTGATCGTCCCAGCATTCTGCATCCCGCCAGTATTCACCAGCAGTTGCCCGGCGCCATGGATCGTGTGCCCGGCGCCCTGTTGGCACACGGTGTTGTCCGTAATCAGCCGGTTGGCCGTGTTGTTGTTCATCCCGATGCTGCCCGTTCCGGACAACGTCGCAGCGCCGAGGCAGTTCAAGTCGGTATTCGCTCCCGTAGAGTTCATCGAGTACGCACCGTTGTTCGTCATCGTGCCGCCGGCCAGGCCAAAGCCCAGGCCGTTACCCTGGCTGAGTTGGTCACCGCTATTGATGGTCAAATTGGTGATCGTGGGGCTGATATCGAGCGTGACGAGAGAGTTCGTTGCCTTGCCACCATCGATGAACACGCTGAAGGTATTGCCACCCCCATTGTTGGGTACCACCGCACCACTCCAGTTGGAGATGTTGTTCCAGTTGCTCGCACCCCCGTTCCAAATGGCATCGACGTTTGCCGCGGTGGCCGCGGTGGGGAGGACCGTCCACAGGAGGCACAGCAGCAGGCCCATCGTTCTCGACGTCGCCTTCCGGCGAGCAGTAGGGGCGAAAACCGTTGTCCGACCAGCGCGGAGCATCATCATTGGGTCTCCTGTACAGTTCACATGGCACGGCGTGAAGCGCTACGTACTGCAACGGAGTCCTCGCGTCAAAGCCCGTCAAGTCTCCACCGGCGCTACTATCTCCTCGCGCGCTGGCCGAACAAAATGCTGCGCGCTTGCTCGTCCATGCCTTGCGGCACTTGCTGCCGGATATCTTTGCCAACGTCGAAGCCGCGGCGCACGCCGGGGCGGGTCTTCATCAGCTCATACCAACGCTGCACATTGGGAAACTCCTCGATGCGCTGGCCGTGCCGTTCGTGCGGGACGATCCACGGCCAGCACGCCATGTCGGCGACGGAGTATTCGCCGCAGAGGTATTCCTTGCCGGCGAGCTGCGTGTCGAGCACGCCGTACAGGCGGTTGACCTCATCGGTGTAACGGTCGATGGCGTACGTGATCTGCTCCGGCGCGTACAGGCGGAAGTGGCCGACCTGCCCACCCATCGGACCGAGCCCGCCCATCTGCCACATGAGCCATTGCATCGCACGGTACTTTCCGCGCACGTCGCCGGGCAAGAACTTTCCGCTCTTCTCGGCGAGGTAGAGGAGAATGGCCCCCGATTCGAAGATCGCCAGCGGCGCACCCCCACCGAGCGGCTCGTGATCGACGATGGCCGGCATCCGGTTGTTCGGGCTGATCGCCAGGAACTCGGGAGTGAACTGCTCGCCGCGCCCGATGTTCACCGGGATCACGTTGTACGGCAGCTCCATCTCTTCCAGCGCGATGGAGATCTTCCAACCGTTCGGTGTCGGCCAATAGTGGAGATCGATCATAACCCTCCCGTCTGGCGGCCACTGATAGCGCGTTGGCGCGTGAAGCGAAACCAGAAGGCGCACGGCTGTGCGCCTTCTTTCGTTTCCTAAGAGGCCACCGTTGCCGGATCCGCCGGCTCGATGTTGAACGCCGCGGCCAACAGGGCCTTGGTATAGGCCTCGCGCGGCGTCTGGAACACCTCTTCTGCCGGGCCATGTTCGACGACCACGCCTTGGCGCATCACCAGCACCTTGTGACTCATCGCACGCACGACGCGCAGGTCGTGGCTGATGAACAGATACGCCACGCCGCGCTGGGCCTGCAGGGCGCGCAGCAGCTCGACGATCTGCGCCTGCACCGAGACGTCGAGCGCGGACGTCGGCTCGTCGAGCACGACGAGCTTCGGCTGCAACACCATGGCGCGGGCAATGGCGACGCGCTGGCGCTGCCCCCCGGAGAACTCGTGCGGGTAGCGGTGCCGCGTCTCGGGATCGAGGCCGACTTCTTCGAGCGCGCTGACGATCAACCGCTCGCGTTCCTCGGGGGTCCCCCCGAGCGTATGGACCAGCAACCCCTCTTCGATGATCTGCGCGACCGAGAGTCGCGGACTCAGCGAGCTGTAGGGATCTTGGAAGACGATCTGCATGTCGCGGCGGAGCGGCCGCAGAATCTGCGAGCGCGCCGCTTGGATTTCGCGCCCGCGGAATTGAATCGACCCCTTACTGGCGATCAAACGCAATAGGGCCAGACCAAGCGTCGTCTTCCCGGAACCACTCTCGCCGACGATGCCGACCGTCTCGCCCTCGCGCACGTCGAGCTGCACGCCATCCACGGCGCGGACATAGTCCACGGTGCGCCGCAGTATCCCTGCCTTGACGGGGTACCAGACTTTGAGCGCGTCGCAGGCCATGACCGCAGCGCCGCCCGCCGGCGGCGCCGCCGGCGCACCTTTGGGCTGCGCCGCGAGCAACTGCTGCGTGTATGGATGCTGCGGCCGACTCAGCACCGCCTGCGTCTCGCCGGCCTCTACGATCTGACCGTGCTGCATCACGCAGACGCGATCGGCGATCTTGCGGACGATGCCGAGGTCGTGGGTAATGAACAGCATCGCCATCCCCAGCCGCTTCTGCAGGTCGGCCAACAACGCCAGCAGCTGCGCCTGGATCGTCACGTCGACGGCGGTCGTCGGCTCGTCGGCGATCAGCAGGTCAGGCTCGTTGGCCAGCGCCATGGCAATCATCACCCGCTGCCGCTGGCCACCGGAGAGCTCGTGCGGATACGCACCGAGACGGCGCTCCGGCGCTTCGATCCCCACCAACCGCAGCAGCTCGAGTGTGCGTGCCCGCGCCGCGGCACGATCGAGGCCTTTGTGGAGTAGCAAGGTCTCGTTGACCTGCCGCTCGATGCTGTGCAGCGGATTGAGCGAGGTCATCGGCTCCTGGAAGATCATGGCGATGCGGTCGCCGCGGATCCTGCGTAGCGCCTCCTCGCCGGCACCGACCAGATCTGTGCCCTGCAAGCGGATGCTGCCGCTTGGGTGGCTCGCCAGCGGATACGGGAGCAGCTGCAAGATCGACAGCGCCGTGACCGATTTTCCGGACCCGCTCTCGCCGACCAGCGCCAGCGTCTCGCCGCGTTCAATGGAGAACGATATACCGCGCACGGCATCGATCGCCGTGCGCCCGCCGCCGAAGCGGACGCACAGGTCGGCGACGGCGAGCAGCGCGTGCACCCCGGCAGCCAGCGGCGCGGTCGTGATCGGCGCGACCGCCGGCGCTGCTGATACTGCGGAATCGACGGTGGCCGTGAAGATCTTGCGCGGGTCGAATGCATCGCGCACCGCTTCGCCGACGAACACCAGCAGGCTGAGCATCAGCGCGATCACGAAGAAGCCGGTGAACCCGAGCCACGGTGCTTGCAGGTTGTCCTTGCCCTGCTTGAGCAGCTCGCCGAGCGAGGCCGAGCCCGGCGGCAAACCGAATCCCAGAAAGTCGAGCGCTGTAAGCGTCGTCACGGCGCTGCTGGTGACAAACGGCAGAAATGTGAGCGTCGCCACCATCGCATTGGGCAGCAAGTGGCGCCACATGATGCGCGCATCGCCGACGCCGAGCGCACGCGCCGCACGCACGTAATCGAAGTTGCGCCCGCGCAGGAACTCGGCGCGCACGACACCCACCAACGCCATCCAGCTGAACAGCAACATCAGACCGAGCAGCCACCAGAAGCTCGGCGTCACGATGCTGGCCAGGATGATCAACAGATACAGCGTTGGGAGCCCGGACCAGATTTCGATGAATCGCTGAAAGCCGAGATCGACCCAACCGCCGAAGTAGCCCTGCACGGCGCCCGCGGCGACACCGATGATCGAGCTGAAGATGGTGAGCGTTAGCCCGAACAACACCGAGATGCGGTAGCCGTAGATCAGACGTGCAACGACGTCACGCGCCTGGTCGTCCGTCCCAAGCCAATGCTCCCAACTCGGTGGCGAGGGCGCCGGCACCGGCAGATCGTGGCTCACCGTGCCGTAGCTGTACCGAATCGGCGGCCACAGCATCCACCCCTTCTCGTCGATCAGCTTTCTCACTTCCGGATCGGTGTAGGTCGCCTCGGTCTCGAAGAAGCCGCCGAAGGTGGTCTCCGGATACGCGACAAAGGTTGGGAAATAGAGCTGGTGCTCATATGAGATCAGCAGCGGCTTGTCGTTGGCGATGCCCTCGGCGAACAAACTCACGACTAAGAGCCCGGTGAAAAACCACAGCGACCAGTAGCCCCGCCGATTGGCGCGGAAGTTCGCCAGCCGCCGAGCGTTGAGCGGGCTGAATCTCATCTCACCGAACAAACGGCAGGCGCAGATGAACGCTGATCAGATGCGTAGGGTGGGCACTGCCCACCTTCCCTCCGTAGCCGAGCAGAGCGGTGGGCAGTGCCCACCCTACGCATGATCGGCGTCTATCGGCGTCCATCGGCGGTTGCCCCCTCTTCACACTTCCCGGCTTTCGAAATCGATGCGCGGATCGACGGCGACGTAGGTCAGATCCTCGATCAGCTTCATCACCAACCCGAGCAAGGTGAAAAAGTAGAGCGTGCCGAACATCACCGGGTAGTCGCGGTTGATCGCCGCTTCGAAGCCGAGGAGGCCAAGCCCGTCGAGCGAGAAGATGACCTCGGTGAGCAAGGCGCCGGTGAACAGGATGCTGACAAACGCCCCCGGAAAGCCGGCGATAACGATGAGCATGGCGTTGCGGAAGACGTGTCCGTAGAGCACGCGGCGTTGACTCAATCCCTTTGCCCGCGCCGTGATCACGTATTGCTGATTGATCTGGTCGAGGAACGAATTCTTGGTGAGCATCGTCAGCCCGGCAAAGCCGGAGATCACCAGCGACAGCACCGGCAGCGTGATGTGCCACAGGTAGTCAGTGAGCTTGTGCCAGGTATCCAGATCGCTCCAATTGTCCGACACCAGGCCGCGCAACGGGAACCAGGCGTAGTAGCGACCGCCGGCGAACAGGACGATCAGCAAGATTGCGAAGAGGAAACCCGGGATGGCATTGCCGACGATCACCACCGCGGAGGTCCACACATCGAAGCGCGAGCCGTCGCGTACCGCCTTGGCGATGCCGAGCGGAATGGAGATGAGATAAACGAGCACCGTCGTCCACAGACCGAGCGAGATCGACACCGGCATCTTGTCGATCACCAGGTCGATCACGGAGCGGTCGCGGAAGAAGCTCTTGCCAAAGTCGAAGCGCAGGAAGTTGCCGATCATCAGGAGAAAGCGTTCGGACGCCGGCTTGTCGAAACCGAACTGCTTCTCGATCTCCGCAACGAACGTCGGGTCCAAGCCGCGAGCCCCGTGGTACTTGCTGCCGCCCGCGCTCCCGGCCGTCTCACCCTGGCGGCCGCCGAAGCGGGCCGTGGCTTGCACGTCCGTACCCTGCAGCCGCGCCAACAACTGCTCCACCGGCCCACCGGGCGCGGCGTTGATGATGACGAAGTTGAGCACCATGATCCCGAACAACGTCGGGATCACCAGCAGCAGGCGGCGAACGATGTAGGCGAACATGGGAAGAAGCCGTCAGCGGTCAGCTATCAGCCGTCAGCTGCTTGGAACTCGGCGTAGCCGAGTCTTGGATCTTGCTGAGAGCTGATGGCTGACGGCTGACAGCTTCTCTTGGTGCATCCACCACGTATCGAGTTGGACGCCCATTGCGGGAACGACGGAGGGGTGACCGAACTTGTCCCAGTAGGCGACGCGATCGTACGTCAGGTGCCATTGCGGGATCACCCAGTGGCCCCATTGCAGCACACGGTCGAGGGCATGCACCCGGTTCACCAGGCTGGCGCGGTCCGGCGCAGCGATCAGCCCGTCGACGAGCGCGTCGATGACCGGGCTCTTGATACCGATCAAGTTCTGGCTGCCCTGACGCGTCGCAAACTCGGAGCCCCAGAAGTTGCGCTGCTCGTTGCCGGGAGACAGCGACTCGGGCCAGCTGCCGACGATCATGTCGAAGTCGAAGTCGTCGAGCCGCCGCCGGTACTGCGCGGTGTCGACGGTGCGCACCGTCGCCGTGATGCCCAGGCGTTCGAGGTTCTTGGTGAATGGGAGGACGACGCGTTCAAACTCCGGCTGCACGAGCAGGATCTCGAACTCCATGACCTTGCCACCCTCCGCGTGCGTCAGCTTCTTGGTCTTCTCGTCGATCTTCCAACCGGCGTCGGCCAGGAGCTTCACCGCCTGCCGCAAGTTGTCGCGGATGTTGCCCGACCCGTCGGCACGCGGCGGGTTGTACTCGGTGGTGAACACCTCATCGGGAATGCGACCGCGATACGGCTCGAGGATCGCTAGCTCCGCCGGCCCCGGCACACCCTTCGCCGCCAGCTCGGAGTTGTCGAAGTAGCTGCGCGTGCGCGTGTACTGACCGTAGAAGAGCGTCTTGTTCGACCACTCGAAGTCGAAGGCGTAAGCGAGCGCCTGCCGCACGCGTGCGTCTTGGAAGAGCGGACGGCGCGTGTTGTAGGCGAAAGCCTGCATGCCCGCCGGTCGGCTGTTGGGAATGTCCTCCTTGCGTACGGCACCGCTCTTCAAGGCCGGGAAGTCATAGGCGGTAGCCCAGTCCTTTGACGACACCTCCAGACGCCAGTCGTACTCACCCGCCTTGAACGCCTGCAAGGCGACCGTGGAGTCACGATAGTAGTCGTACCGTACGACGTCGAAGTTGTCGCGCCCGACATTGACCGGCAGGTCCTTCGCCCAATAGTCGGCGACGCGCCGGTAGGTCACCTGCCGGCCGGGCTCGAAGCTCTCGATCTTGTACGCGCCGCTGCCCAACGGCGCCTCCAGCGTCGTCTGATTGAACTCCTTCCCCTGCCAGTAGTGCTTGGGAAGGATCGTCAACTGCCCGATGATCAGCGGCAGCTCGCGATTCTCGCCGGCCTTGAAGGTGAACTTCACGGTGCGCTCACCCGTCTTCTCCACCGACGCCACGCTGCTGTAGTAGCCGCGGTAGAACG
>JBGQHM010000110.1:0-17039 GCA_041497995.1 Binatia bacterium
ACTGCTTCCGTGGTGCTTCCGTGACGCTGGAAGCCGGCGAGGTGTCCCGAGGGTCACACGCTGCGGGAACCATTGCAGTACAAGGGGCAGGGAGGAAGTGGGCCGCCCGAGACTCGAACTCGGGACCCGCTGATTAAGAGTCAGCTGCTCTAGCCAACTGAGCTAGCGGCCCATTCGGTGGAATCCATCAACTGCGGGCCAGCGCCGCCGCGGGGCGGCGAGGATGGGGCTGCTTGTAGCGGGCCGAGCCGCCGTCCGTCAAGTGGCGGGAGGAGCGGGTGCTGTCCTGATTCCGCCGCAGGCCGTCAGCTATCAGCGGTCAGCTGTCGGCCGGACAATTCGAAACGCCTGCCCTTCCAGTCTTTCCGGTGCCCTCAGGCTGATAGCTGACAGCTGATCGCTATCTGCAATTGGGACAAGGACCGAGGAGCGATTGCGGAATTGCTGATCTGTGACGCCACAGCGCGGGCTGACGCGTGCGGGTATCGGAACCGCATTGACCGATGGCTGCGGCTTTGCCATCGTCTCCGACCGATGCGTAATCGAATCGTCGCAGGGCTCCTGTTACTCAGTGCGTTGGCGGCATGCGGCGGTGGTGGTGGTGAGACGTCGCCGCCCCCCACCGGACCTGCGACGCTCAGCGGTACCGTGGCCTACGTGGCGACCGAGTGTACGGACACCCTCGACGGTGCGACGGCCCATCAGCAGTTGCGCGTCATTCGTGGTGAGCGGCCACCGACTGCGGTGTTGGACCTGCCGACGCTGGGTGCCGGCACACCAGCAGGTTTGTGCACCGTGCTCGGTCTCGCACGCTTCGGGCCGTTCTTCATCACCGTCGGCGCCTTCCAACGCCTGGCGGTCAGCCCAGATGGGTCGGACGTTGTGTTCGAGGTCACCGATGGCGTCTCGCAGCTGCCGCTCACGCCGCTTCCCGCCGAGCAGCAAGGGATCTTCATCATGCACACCGATGGCACCGGGTTGCGCCGTCTGGGCCCGGCAAGCCGCGAGCCGACGTTCCGCGTCGGCGGGACCGACACCGTGCTGATCAACCTCTTCCCTGGCTTCGAGTTCAGCCCCAACGGCAATCTGGTTACGTACACGGACCTCAGCGCCAGCCCTAACGGAGAAGACGTTGCGCAGGTCGTGACGCTGGACCTCACGACCGGCCAGCGCGTGCAGCTGACGCATCTCCCCAAGCCCCCGGCGGTTGATCCGCTATTCGCCCCAACCTGCTGTCCCGGCTTCGCCGACGACGACACCGTGGCCTTTCTCTCCGTCGCCAATCCCGATGGCCTGAACCCCGACGGTGACGCGACGATCTTTACGGTCAAGACCGACGGCACCAACCTCAAGACGTTACCAGTGCCGGTCGTCCAGCCTGGCAGCCAGATCCTGCCGGTGTTCTCCATCACGGGCCCGCGCCCCAACGCTACGCTGTTTTTCCTCCCGGGCGCTCCCGTGAACATCCCCGGTACGCGCGGTGGCATCGTCGAAGTGTTTACCGTCGAAGGCGACAACCTGCTGCAGCTCACGAATTTCCACCGCTCCGATACCAGTACGCCGCTGCTCACCACCGACGGGCAGCGCGTCTTCTTCGTCGCCTCTGCAGATCCGTTCGGCACCAACCCGACGACGAACTGTCAGATCTTCTCGATCGACCGTAACGGAGCTGACTTGAAGCAGGTGACCAGCCTGAGCCAGGACGAGGCATCGGAGAACGGCTGCTTCTTCGGCCCGCCACCCGGTTGCGCCGTGGCGTTTCTCGGGCAGGACCGTGTGACGCAGACGCTGGTCACCTACTCGAGCTGCGATCCGTTCGGCAGCAATCCGTACGGCAGCCAGATCTTCGCGATCCGTCCTGACGGTAGCGGTCACCGACAACTCACGCACCTAGGCGGTCTGACGGCCACGGCGGACAGCGTGACCGTGGAGCTTCCAGGGCCATTTGCCTTCTCCATTTCGCAGTGAGGAAGAGAGTGACCAGTAGTCAGCGATTGGCTGCACGTCGCTGATCGACCCCGCCACGCGCTTGAGCTCTGAGCGAGTTTCGCCCTATGTGGCGACATGCTTCACCGGGAACGAGCCTCGATCGAGTTGACCGCGGCCGATCGCTTGTATGGCTCGGCGGCCACCGCGGCGTTTGAGCTGCTAAGGTTGGCGGCGCGAGCGGGCGGTGCTTCCGCAGACACGCTGCGCTGCCGGAGCGGCAGGTTGCCGGACGCGCACGGCCCGCTCCTATGGTTTCACGGCGCGTCGGCCGGTGAAATGCGCGCCGCTAGTGGACTCGCCGCGGTGCTCAAGCAAAGTGGATATCGATTCACCGCCGCCTATACGGCGACCAATCGGCCGGGTGTCGAGCTCGCGGCACAGGCCGGCGGGGCCGACGCGATCGCCGCGCTGGCGCCGTGGGATCACCCTCGGTGGGTGGCACGTGCTCTCGACCAGTGGCGGCCGCTGGCGCTCTGTCTGGTCGAAACCGAGCTCTGGCCTTCCCTGATCCTCGAGGCCTATCGCCGCGACGTGCCGGTGTTCTGCGTCAGTGCACGTATCTATCCGCGCGACCTTGCCCGCTATCGTTTGATCCGCAGCCTCACTGCGCCCATGCTCCGCCGTGTCACCGCCGTGTTGGCCCAGGATGAAACGGAACGCGACCGGCTCGTCGCGCTGGGCGCCGATCCGGTCCACTGCACAGTCGCAGGAAACCTGAAGCACCTGCCTACCACCGTTGCGCGATCGAGCGAGCCTGCCTGGCTACACCACATGGGACTGCGGACCGACGAACACGTGGTCGTGTTTGGCAGCATCCACACAGACGAGGTCGGTGTGGTCTTCAGCGTCCTGGACCGGTTGCCCACCGGTGCACTGCGGGTGATCATCGCGCCGCGACACGACTCGGCCGTGGCGGCAGTGGTGCGCGCAGCGCGCCGACGGCGTTGGCGCGTGCATCAACGAACGGCCGGCCTCCCGCCACCCGGCTGGCAGATTTTTGTGCTCGACCGCATGGGTGAATTGGCTTCCGCATATGCTATTGCATCCGTGGCAGTCGTCGGAGGAGGCTTTGGGAAGCATGGCGGTCACAACCCGCTCGAGCCAGTCATGGTTGGGGTACCGGTGATTTTCGGAGAACATTTTGATCATTTTGAGCAGGAAGCGGTGGCTTTGAGTGCGGTAGCGCGGGAGTGCCGCGCCGGCGATGCGACGCAGCTTGGCCGGTGTCTGGCCGAGTGGTTGAGTGATGCGGCGGAGCGCAGCCGTATCGTCGCGCTGCAGCGGCGCTGCCTTCCGGATGGAGACGCGATTGCACGGCGGTACGTCGCCGCGCTGTCGCCGTGGCTTGGGGGGTGTGCGTGACGTCGAACGGCAAGCGGCCGACGATCTGCTTCGTGGCGGGAGATGTTTCCGGCGACCAAAGCGCCGCGCGGCTGGCGGCGGCGATTCGCCAGCTCGCACCCCATGTCCGCCTGCTGGGGGTCGGCGGCGTCGCCATGCGCGACGCGGGTGTCGAGGTGGAGGTGGAGACCACCGATCTGTCGTTCTTCGGCTTCTTGGGCTCGGTGCGGTTCTTACCCCGACTCGTCCGCCGCTATCGCCGTGCGCAGCGCATCATCGCCGCTGCCCACCCCGACCTCGTTGTGCTGGTCGATGCCGAAGCCGTCAACCTGCCAGCGTCCATGTGGTTCCGCCGCAAGCGCGTACCGGTGGTGTTCTTCTTCCCGCCCCAGGTCTGGCTCTTCGGCCGCTGGCGCCTGCCCGCTATCGTTCCGCTGGCGCGCCGCGTGCTCTCCGCTTTTCGCGACGAGGCCGATCTCTACTCCGCTGCGGGCGCGGATACGGTCTGGGTAGGCCACCCGCTGCGCGATCTTGTCCAGGTCGTCGAGAATCCCGCGGCCGCCCTGCAGGCGATCGGGCTCGATCCCGGACGACCGGTGATTGCCCTGATGCCCGGGAGCCGTCGACACGAGATCAGGACGCTGGCGGGTCCGATGCTTGGCGCCGCACGACTGCTCCAACAGCGCGACCCGACTCTGCAGTTCGCGCTGCCGCTCGCCAGCGAGTCCCTGCGCCGTGATGTGGAACACAGCGTTGAGCAGAGCGGCGTCCGCGACGTGGCCATCTACCGTCCGCAGTCGTATGCCGTCTTGAGTCAAGCGCGGGTCGTCCTGCAGTGCTCCGGCACGGCGACGCTGGAGGCGGCCCTCCTCGGCATCCCGGCGGTGATCGTGTATCGGTGTAATCGTATCGAGTACTTCGTGGGGCACCATGTGCTGCGCGTGAAGGTCCCGTTCATCGGTATGCCCAACATCTTGCTCAACGAGCCGGTGCAGCCGGAATTCATCCACAAGAATGTCGACGCGGAGCACTTGGCAGACGAAGCGTGGTCCCTGCTGACGGACGAGCGACGGCGGAATGCAATTCAAGCACGTCTCACCACTCTCGCTGACCTCCTAGGACCACCGGGCGTGGCAGCCCGCGCAGCACAAGCGGTCATCGACCTGCTGCCCCAGGCGGCGGTGCAGCCGATGCGATTGGCGGTCGAGTCCAGCGGCCGGGCGGCTAGTCTTCCCCACCGCCGGCCGCCGTCTGCGACCGAGGAGGTGCCGCGCGAGTCAGTGCGTGCCGCGCCCGGGCGATGATCTCGTCGGGTGCCGTGGGCAGACACCGTCGTCCGTGCAAGCAGAAACGTGGACAGCCGACGCCGCACTGCGCATTGCCGTGGACAACTAGGTCCTCGTAGCCGTACGGCGCCTTGCGCCACACCGGGGTGGGACCGTAGAGGCTCACGACGGGGCGGCCCAGCGCCGCGGCGATGTGCGCCGACCCGGTGTCGGGTGCGATGTGAATCGCGCAACGATCGAGCAGCGCCACCAACTCAGTCAGCGTTGTGCGACCCGTGAGATCATGCAGCGGCCGTGTTGCTTGCCGCACTAACGCCGCGTGCTGAGACTGCTGCTCGGACCCGCCAATCAGGATGACCGTTCCGGCAGCGCTCAACGCGTCCGCTACGCGCGCCCAGTGCCGCAGCGGCCAGGTCTTCCACGCGACCGACGCCGACGGATTGATAGCGATCAGCGGCGCGTCCGTAGGGATCCGCAGCTCGGCCAGTCTGCGGGCAATCGAGGTCACGGCTTCCGGCTGGACAGGGAGTGCGAACGATACAGGTGTCGGCGGCGCACCCAGCAGCTCCGCACAGCGCAGCGAGTCTTCCACCACATGCAGGCGTCCGGAAGCACGCGGCAGGCCTCGCGAGACGAGGTGTGCTCCTTCCCGTTGCTCGTGCACTCCGATGCGTACCGGTGCCCTCGACAGGAGCGCAACCGCTGCGCTCTTCATGAGCCCTTGGAGATCGACGCTGATGTCGTAGGTCTCACTCCGCAAGCTGCGCACCGCGTCGTTCAACGATCGGAGCCAAAGAGCGCCAACACGGCCCCACCGCATCGTCGGGAAGACTACGACGCGGTCGATGGCTGGGTGACCGTGCAGCAGCGGTGCCGTCCAGTCCTCGGCAGCCCAGCTGATGTGTACATGCGGATAGCGCCGCCGCAGCGCTACGGCTACGGGAAGCGCATGCACCACGTCGCCGATCGAGGACATCTTCACGATCAGCAGGCTCCTCAGTTTGGACAGGTCGATGGGTGCAGCCATTCGTTCACTCAGGTCGCAGCAGCTCGAATAAGTGCAGCCGCGTGCGCCGTCCATTCGAATAGTTGACGCCGTCCACCGACCACAGGTCGCGCACCTGGACGCCCATTTCGTGCGCCGCCTGCATGAAGGCAGGTTGCTGATCATGGTTGACCAGCGCCAAGCCGCGGCGGCGTTCCTGCAGAAACGTGACGGCACGTGTCGGCTCGACCAACGTGAGATTGCCTCCGGTCAGGAAAATCAGGCTCGGCTCGTCGTAGCCGACCGCGACGAGCGGCCGGGAGCCGTCGACGCGATCCGTCTGCCGCATGATCGCCGCGGACGCCGCGGGGCTCAACCACAACGCGTGCAGATCAGGAAGCACCCACTGCAGCAACGGTGCAAAGAGCGCCACGCTTCCGACCACAGCGACCCATGATGCGCGCACCAGCTGCCCCGTCCAGCAGAGCTGCACACAGAGGACGGCGATCAGCGCGGCGGCCAGAGCGGCACAGACTACAGAGGCATCGATGCCACCGCCCAGGGACGTCGCGACTGCGATGATCACGACGCCGGCGGTGAGCGTGAACAGACCCCAGAACACAAAACCCGTTCGGATCACGGCGGTGCGCAACGTGGTGGAGAGATTGGCTGGCGCGTCGATGACGGCGCCGGCCACCAACAGCGCCAGTGCCGGGTACGTCGGCAGCACATAGTGCGGCAACTTCGTCGGCATGAGCTCGAAAAAGAAAAACGTCGGAACGAGCCACGCCAGACAGAAGCGCTCCGCGTATCGTTCACGACGCCGGAAACCTCGAGCCACCCCGAGCCCGACAGCGAGCGATCCCGGCCAGAAGGTAGCCCCAAGGAGTAGCAGATAGGTACCGGGTGGGGCACCGTGTGATCCGTGACCACCCGCGAGCTTGGGCACGAGATCGCCGCCGAACCAGTCGCGGTAGAACGCCCAGTCGGTCGCCAATCCCACGGCGACCGCCCACGGCAAAACAGTCACCAGCATGAGCGGCACTCCCCACCGAGCGCGGAGCCCGGCCAGGGTGCGCACCGTGGCATGCCGGTCGACGAGGGCAAGCGCTCCTATCGTCAGGCTGCTGACCAGCAGAACGATTGGCCCCTTGATCAAAATACCCGCCCCCTGTGCCAGCCAGAATCCAGCTGCGTGCAGGGCACGGCCCGACGTGCCACGCTGCGCCGCGCCGTAAAGTAACGCGAGACACCCCTGTGCCGCGACCACACAGGCGAGCAACGCCGCATCCGTCGTGGCCAAGTGCGCTTCGACGACCAGCAACGCCGACGCTGCCAGAAAGGCCGCGCCGAGCAGCGCCACAGCGCGGTTGAAGAGCTGAAGTCCGATCCAGTAGGTCATCAATACTGCGGCCCACGCGCCGACTAGGGAGGGCAGCCGGTGCGCCCAGATGGCGGGGCGGCCGTGCTGTCGCGTGAGGAAGACGCTCGCTGCTTGGAGCCAGTAAATCCCGATCGGCTTGTTGAAGCGGCTCTCTGTCTGGAAACGCGGTCGGATGAAATCGCGCGTTTCCAGCATTTGCTTCGTTGCCTGCGCGAAGCGCGGCTCGTCTCGGTCGACGGGAGGAATCGTGGTGAGCCCGGGAAGGTAGAGAGCCAGGCACAAGAGCGTCAGCAACACGCACGCCGGCCAGTCGCGATGGAAGACGCCGGATCGCATGTTCCGCGGCAAGGGTCACCCCTCCTTGCGGTGACTACTCAACTCCGCCTCGAGCCGCGCACAGCGTTCTTCAAGTGCCTTGAGTTTCCGCCGATGCTCGGGGAGGCGCGGAATCAGACTGTACGCTTTCGCGAACGTCGCACCCGGAATCGCCGGCGTCCCGATCACCGTTTCCCCCGCCGGCACATCGCGATGCGCGCTGGCGCGCGAGCCGACTATGGCTCCTTCTCCCACCGCGACGTGGTCCAGTACCCCGGCACCCGCTGCCAGGATCGCTCGATTCCCGATCCGCGCGCTGCCGGCCACCCCCGATTGGGCCACGATACACACGTGCTCGCCGGTCTCGACGTTGTGCGCAATCTGCACCAGGTTATCGATCTTCGTGCCACGTCCGATGCGCGTGACCATCATGGTGGCGCGATCGATGGTGGTGTTCGCTCCGATCTCAACGTCGTCACCGATCTCTACGCCGCCAACTTGAGGGATCTTGTGCCACTCTCCCGAGCGGCCGGGAGCGAACCCGAACCCGTCGCTCCCGATGACCGCGCCACTGTGGATGCGCACGCGCTTGCCGATCACAGTGCCGGGGTAGATCGAGACGTTCGCAAAGACGACCGAGTCATCGCCGACGCGCACGCCCTCACCGAGGTAGGCGCCAGGATAGATATCGACCCGGTCGGCGATCTCGACACCTTGCGCGACGTAGGCGCCGGCGGCGATGTTCACGTCTTGTCCGATGCGCGCCTGCGGAGCGATGAAGGCGCGCGGGTCGATCCCGGTGACAACTCGGGGCTGCGCGTAGAACAGCTCCAGCAGCCGTGCCAGTGCGAGCCGTGGGTCGTCCACGCGGACCACCGGCTTCTGGGTGTGTGCGATGCGTTCGCCGACGACGCCAGCTGCCGCTGCCGTCTGCTCGAAGGTGCGCACGTCGCGGCGCTTCCCCACCACAACGATGTCGCCCGCGCGCGCGTGGTCGATGGGGCGGACGCCCGAGATCGTCAGCTCGGCATCCCCACCCTCGATCACACCCTCGATGTGATCGGCAATCTTCCCCAAGGTGAATTGGCGCATGTCAGGCCCTCCATTCGCTCGAACGGTCCGGTGTCGACGCCGCAGATTGACACCACATGCCGATCTCGGCAACCTTGCCGCTCGCGGATTGCGAGGCCGCGGAAGGGGACGCGGTCGTACATCGGGAGGAACAATGTCAGACACGCTTGCCGGCAAGGTCGCATTAGTGACCGGCGCCTCCCGCGGGATCGGTCGCGCCATCGCGCACAAGCTCGCCGCGGCTGGTTGCGATGTCGCTGCGAACTACTACAACAGCCATGACGAGGCAGAGGCGTTGTGCGCCGAGATTCGGGCGAGCGGGCGACGGGCGTGCGCGATCCAGGGCAACGTTGCCAGCCCGGAAAGTGTCGACGAGATCATCGCCGAGTTTCGCACGCACTTCGACCAGCTCGACATCCTCGTCAGCAACGCCGCGAGCGGCGTGCTCAAGCCGGCACTCGAAATGACGCTCAAGCATTGGCGGTGGTGTCTGGAGACCAACGCGCTGGCGCTGAACCTGTTGGCCCAACGGGCGATCCCGCTCATGCCGTCGGGCAGCCGCATCATCGCCATTTCCAGTCTCGGTGCCCGCTATGCGATGCAGAACTATGGCTTCGTTGGGGCGTCGAAGGCGGCGTTGGAGTCTTTGGTGCGGACGTTGGCACAGGAGCTCGGCCCGCGCGGTGTTCGGGTCAATGCGGTCAGCGCGGGGCCCGTCGATACCGATGCCCTGCGCTACTTCCCGCAGCGCGAGGAGCTCCTGGCCGCCTTCGCGCAGCATGCGCCGGCCGGACCGGTGCTCACGCCGGAAGACGTGGCCGGCGCCGTCTACCTCCTCTGTCTGCCCGAGGCCAATATGGTGTCGGGCCATACATTGGTGGTCGACGGCGGATTCTCCATCGTGGGCTGAGGGCTGACAGCTGATGGCTGAAAGCTTCCTGCACGACTCCGGACTCGACGGTAAGGTGGTCATTGTGACCGGTGGAAGCCGTGGGATCGGCCGAGCGATCGTCACACTCCTTGCAGCGCACGGTGCAGACGTCACCTTTCTCTTCCGTGAAAACACGGCGGCCGCCGCCGAGGTCGTGGATGCGGGCCGCGCGGCTGGGCAGCAGCTCATCGCAGAGCAGGTGGACGTGCGCGATGCGGACGCGTGCGCGGCGTTGGTGGAGCGGGTAGCGGCGCGTTGTGGACGCATCGACGCGTTAGTCAACAACGCCGGCGTCGTCCGTGACAACTTGCTCGGGTTTCTCGAGAACGACGACGTGCGAGTCGTGCTCGATACCAACGTCGGCGGGGTATTCAACGTGACGCGCGCCGTGGTGCCGCACATGATCGCGCGCCGCGCCGGCAAGATCATCAATGTCAGCTCGGTTGCCGGCGAGAAGGGTGGCCGCGGGCAGACCAACTATGCTGCGAGCAAGGGCGCGGTCAACGCCTTCACCCGCGCGCTGGCAGTCGAGTTGGCGCCACGCCGGATCACGGTGAACGCCGTCGCGCCGGGCGTCATCGAAACCGAGATGTCGCAGGAGCTCCGCGAGCGCGCCAGCGACGAGGTGACGTCGCGCATCCTGCTGCGCCGGTTCGGCGCACCGATGGAGGTTGCCTACGCGGTCGGCTTTCTCGCCTCGCGCTATGCGGACTACATTACGGGGCAAGTGCTGCACGTTGACGGCGGCTTCAAGATGGAGTGAGGCGACGTGATGTCGATGGAGATCAGTAGAGAAGAAGTCCTGGCCGTGCACCCGAAGGTTGCCGAGGTCATGGCGGATGCGTTGGGGTGTGACGTCGAGCAACTCGGACTCGACGTCCCCCTCATCGAAGGTCTGGATGCGGAATCGATCGACTTCCTCGACATGGTCTTCCGCCTCGAACGTGCGTTCACGGTGAAGATCCCACGCGGCAAGATCATAGAAGACGCGCGCGGGGAGCTGTCGGAAGCGGAGTTCGAGCGCAAGGGCGTCCTGACCGAGGCGGGCCTAGCGCGGCTGCGCGGGTACCTGAGTGAGGTGCCGACAGAGCGCTTCCGGACGCCCATGAAGGTCGCCGATGTTCCACGGCTGTTTACCGTTGAGACATTTTGCCGGCTCGTCGTGCGCGCGCGACGGGCGGCGGGACTGCCAACGCTGTAGTGTGCTGCGTCCGAAATGAGGATCTTCTAGATGCCGCGAGAACGCGGCGCTGGGAGGGCGACGCTCCCGCGGAGCCTTGCTGCCAAGCGGGCCGGCTCGGCAGGAGCCTCGCCCTCCCATTTCAGCGTGAATCTACCCATGCTTGACCAGTCCGGCACCTTCTCATTCGTCGATCGAATTACAGAGATCGAAGCCGGCGCGTGCGCGCGCGGCTGTTTCACCGTGCCCGCGGGCCTCACCGATTTTTCGCCCTGCCTTGTCGCGGAGGCGGTGGGGCAACTTGCCGCGTGGGTGGCCATGGCCCGGGACGACTTCCGCCGGCGGCCGGTTGCGGCCCTGGCCGGCGAGGGGTACATCGCGGGCCACGCAACACCAGGCGGGCTCCTCGAGCTCGGCGTCGAGATCGAAGATTGGGAGCACGATGCCGTTGCCTATACAGGATGGGCACGCATCGGCGACTCGCCGGTGATCGAATTGCGCCGCTGCGTGGGAGCGCTGCTGCCGCTAGAGGATTTCGATGATCCGGACGCAACGCGCCGACGGTTCGCCCTGCTCAATGAAGGGGGTGTCCAGCCTGGACGCTTTCGCGGTGTCGCGGATGCGGACGTTGTCGTGATCGAGCGTGAACCCGGCAAGCGTCTGCGTGCATCGATGCAGGTTCCGCAGTCGGCCCCGTTCTTCGCCGACCACTTCCCGCGTCGTCCGGTGTTTCCCGCAACGCTGCTGCTCGACACGCAGATTCGCCTGGCGGTCGATCTGGTGGGCGATCTGCGCCGCGGCGTGCAACTGCGGCCGCGGCGGGTGGCGGATGTGAAGATGCGATCGTTCATTCTCCCCGGCCAAGTGGTGGAGATCACCGCGGCGACGGCGTCGGAAGCCGGCGGTGCCGTCACTGTCGCGCTGGCCGCGACGGTGGCTGGAAAACGGGTGGCAACTGCACGCGTGGAGATCGTTGCACAGGAGCCGTCATGACACGCGAGCGCCGCCGGGTTGCGATCACCGGGTTGGGTCTCGTCACGCCGCTCGGCAACGACGTCGCCGCCACGTGGGATGCCCTGCTCGCGGGGCGCAGCGGTGTGGGTGCCATCGCGTCGTTTGATGCGAGTGGCTTTCCGGTGCGCATCGCGGCCGAGGTGAAAGCGTTCGACCCCGACCGTATCATTGACGATCGCAAGCTCCTCAAGTTTGCGAACCGTAATCACAGGTTCGCGCTCGCCGCTGCTGAAGAAGCGCTGCGCGACGCCGGCATCCGCCCGAACCACAGCAGCGCGACGAGCTGGGGGTGTGTCGTGGGCAGCGGCACGATGGGCGTCGCGTTCGACGAGCTCGACTCGGTGCATCGCCAGTATGCGCCCGACGGTCACCTCGACACTGAGCGTCTATTTGCGGATCACGCCGCTGCTGATCCGATCGCGTTTTGCCGTAGCCAACCGAATGCCGGTCTGGGAGTGTTGGTGCGCCGCTTTGGCATTCGTGGCTACGCCAGTGCGGTGCATACTGCCTGCGCTTCCGGAGGCCAGGCTGTGGGTTTGGCGATGAAGCTGATCCGACGCGGCACCGCCGAGCGCGTGCTGGCCGGCGGTTTCGATTCGATGATCAACCCGATCGGGCTGGCCGGCTTCTGTCTGCTCGGTGCGTTGTCCGCCGACAACGAAACGCCCGAACGCGCCAGCCGCCCGTTCGACGCTACGCGCAACGGATTCGTCCTCGGCGAGGGCGCCGGCTTCCTGGTGCTCGAAGAGTGGGGCGCGGCGCGCCAACGCGGAGCCCGCATCTATGCAGAGCTCGCCGGTGACGGCAACTCCTTGAGCAGCTACCGCATCACCGACTCGCATCCGTCGGGTGACGGGCCGATCCAAGCGATGCGCCAGGCGCTTGCTGACGCCGGCGTGGCTCCGGGAGAGGTAGACTATCTCAACGCCCACGGCACCTCGACGCTGATGAACGACCGCAGCGAATGTGCGGCAGTACGCGCGGTGTTCGGTCCAGATGCGCGACATGTCGCCGTGAGCTCGACGAAGAGTCTTACCGGTCATCTCATCGCCGGCGCCGGCGCCGTCGAGGCTGCCATCTGTGCGCTGGCAATCCATCATGGCGTGCTGCCAGTGAACGCGAACCTCGAAGAGCCGGATCCGGAGTGTGATCTGGCATTCGTGCTTGGCGAGACCAGCCGGCAACGTGTGAGGGTAGCCATCTCGAACTCCTTCGGATTCGGCGGCTCGAACAGCTGTGTCGTGTTGCGCAACGCAGATGACGTTCGCAGCCAATGAGTCTCTGCGCTCAACTTTTCGACCTTCGCCGCCGGACCCGCAGAAGGTTGACAGGCAGAGCACGCAGCCGTAGACCTGGTCAAGGTTGACCAACAGGAGTCGCTATGCCCGAGGCCATCTTCAATCTCTACGAAGCCAAGTCGTCTCTGTCACGCCTCGTTGATCGAGCGGCGGCTGGAGAGGAGATCATCATCGCCAAGGCGGGGAAGCCGATGGCAAGGCTGACCGCCGTGTCGCGACGCGTGCGCCGACGCAAGCCGGGTGGTTGGAAGGGGCGCGTGGTCATCGCCAAGGACTTCGATGCACCGCTACCCGCCGCGGTCCGCCGGGCCTTCGCCGGCCGCAAGTGAGGCGCGCGGATGCGGCTGTTGCTGGACACCCATGCGTTCCTCTGGTGGAGAGGCGATAGCCGCAAGCTGCGAGCGAATGTGCGGCGCGCCATTGCGGACGCACAGATCGTGTTCGTCAGTGCGGCCAGCGCATGGGAAGCGTCCATCAAGGCCGCTCTCGGACGACTCCAGATTCCGGATACGATCGAAGCCGGCGTGATCGACAGTGGTTTCGAGAAGCTACCGATCAGCTTCTCGCATGCCGAGGCCGCGGGCCGCTTACCGCCGCACCACGCCGATCCGTTCGACCGCATGCTCGTGGCGCAGGCGCGAGCGGAAGGGTTGACGCTGGTGACGCATGATCGGCGGCTCGCACGTTACGAGATCGAGATTATGTGGATCTGAGCCGACGAGACCGATGGCGCGCACGGAGACGGTCACGGTGTTGTTCACCGATCTCGTCGGCTCGACAGAGCTGGCCGATCGGCTGGGCCATGCCGCTTACGAGATGCTGCGCAGCGCGCACTTCGACGCCCTGCGCGCGGCGCTGACGACGCACAATGGGACGGAGGTGAAGACCACTGGCGATGGGTTGATGGTGTGCTTCGCCAGCGTCGGTGACGCGATCAGCTGCGCAGTGGCCATGCAGCAGGCCGCTGACTGCCAGACGCGCCGCTCGCAATCGACGCCGGTACATATACGCGTTGGTGTGTCGGTGGGCGAGGCCACGCGCGAGAGCAACGACCTCTATGGCCCGCCGGTGGTCGAAGCCGCGCGGCTTTGCGCTGCCGCGCAGCCTGGACAGATCCTCGCCGCGGAGGTCGTGCGGCTCTTGTCGCGCGGGCTCGGCCACTCGTTCGCTGCCGTCGGCGAGATCACGTTAAAAGGCCTGGCCGCACCCGTGGCGGTCTGCGAAGTGGGTTGGGAACCGCTGGCCGATGAGACGGCAATTCCGTTGCCGTCACTGCTGTCGGCCGGTCAACAATTTGCCTTCGCGGGTCGCCAAGCTGAGCTGGATGCCCTGTCCGGCATGTGGAAGCAGGCGCACGAAGGGACGCGGCGCGTGGCGCTGATCGCTGGCGAGCCGGGAATCGGCAAGACGCGCCTCGCGTCGGAGACCGCCCAGACGGCGCATGCCGGCGGCGCAACCGTACTCTACGGGCGCTGCGACGACGAGCTGGGCGTGCCTTTCCAGCCGTTCGTCGAGGCCCTGGAGTATTTCATCGCGCACAGTCCAGAGGATGGATTGCGCGACCGCCTCGGCCGCCACGCCGGTGAGCTGGTGCGGCTCGCGCCCGGATTGACAGCGAAGATCGCTGATCTGCCGCCGCCGCTAACATCGGACGCCGAAACCGAGCGCTACCGCATGTTCGATGCGGTGGCCGCCTGGCTGGCCGCGGCCTCCGCAGATCGTCCGCTCGTTCTTATCCTCGATGACCTGCACTGGGCAGCCAAGCCGACGCTCCTGCTGTTCAAGCACATTCTCCGCTTCCAACCCCGGACCCTGGACCCCGAACCCCGGCTGCTCATCATCGGCACCTACCGCGACACCGAGCTGGACCGCACCCACCCGCTCTCCGATACGCTCGCCGACCTGCGCAAAGATCCGACGGTGCAGCGCCTGGCGTTGCGCGGGCTGGATCTCGCTGGTGTGGAGACACTCATCGGCGGGGCCGCCGGCCATGAGCTGGGCGAGGCGGGCGGCGCGCTCGCGCGTGCCGTCCATACCGAGACCGAGGGCAATCCGTTCTTCGTGGGCGAGATCCTGCGGCACCTGGGAGAATCGGGCGCGGTGTATCAGCGCGACGGCCGTTGGGTGACGGATCGCAGCATCGAGCAACTCGGCATCCCCGAAGGGGTGAAAGAGGTGATCGGCCGGCGACTGAACCGACTCTCCGAAGCCGCGAATCAGGCGTTGTCGATGGCAGCGGTGATCGGGCGTGACTTCGACCTGGGTGTGCTCGCTTCTCTTCTCCCTCTCCCCTTGGGAGACGGTCGGGGTGAGGGCGCTCTAGCAACCGAAGACGCAGTGATCGCTGCTCTCGACGAGGCGGTGCGCGCGCGCTTGGTCAACGAGACCGGCGTCGTCGACGCCTACCGCTTCGCCCACGCGCTGGTGCACGAAACCCTGTACGCCGAGATCACCGCCAGCCGGCGCGTACGCCTGCATCGCCGCATCGCTGACGCCATTGCGGCGCGCCGGCCCGACGACGTCACCGCACTCGCACACCACTATCAGCAAGCTGCTGTGGGCGGCGATGTGGAGAAGGCGATCGACTACTCAACGCGCGTGGGCGATCAGGCGCGCGCGCGGCTGGCGTACGATCAGGCGGTGGTGTTCTACAGACAGGCGCTGGAACTGCTTGGCGACGAGGGGTCCCTCGATACGCGCCCTGAGGGGACGGGCGCTACTCGGGATGAACGGTTTGTGGAATCCCCGTCGGATCATTCTCCGCTCACCCCGAGTAGCGGGCCCTCTTCTGGCCCGCGTATCGAGGGGCGCTGCGAGCTGCTGATCCGACTCGGCGAAGCACAACGCGACGCCGGTGACGCGGGCTTCCGCCAGACGCTGCTCGACGCGGCACATCTCGCGCAACGCCTCGGCGACACCGAACGGCTTGCTCGGGCAGCCATCACCAATACCCGCGGCTACTACAGCGCCGCAGGGCAAGTCGACAACGAACGGATCGCGGTGCTCAACGCGGCTCTAGGCGCACTCGACGAGGCCGACAGCCCCATGCGGGCGCGCTTGCTCGCCACGCTGGTCTCCGAGCTCACCTTCACACCGGACCGCGAGCGGCTGAGAACCCTTACGAACGAGGCACTGGCCATGGCGCGCCGACTTGGCGACCTCCACATCCTCGCACACATCCTCGGCATCCGTTTCGATGCTTTTCACACGCCCGATACGCTTGCGGAACGACTTGCCACCGCGGCCGAACAGGTCGTGATCGCTGACCAGCTCGGCGATCCTCAGGAACGTATGAATGCCCACGGACACCTTATGCTGGCGTCGCGAGAGGCTGGGAACATCGCCGAAACCGACCGGCAGCTTGTCATCAAGGCTGCGCTTGTCGAAGAGCACGGTCTACCAGTTCAGCGCTGGATCCAGAATTACCAGGAGGCTGGCCGAGTGTTGCTGGCCGGCTGCGTCTCCGACGCGGAACTCCTCATTGCCCAAGGGTTTGAAATCGGCCAGGCCAGCGGGCAACCGGACGCTGTCATCATGTATCTGAGTCAACTCATGGATGTCCGACGCATGCAGGGTCGCCTCGTCGAATTGGAGTCACTCGTGGCGCGCGGGTTGACGGACTATCGTGGCGTCCCAGCGGTGCGGGCAGGCGTGGCCGCGTTCTACTGTGAACTCGGCCGTGACGACGACGCCCGCTCCTTGTTCGAACGTGACGCAGCTGATGGCTTCGCCGATTTGCACTACGACCCGGTATGGCTAACCGGTATGATCTGCTACGCGCGGGTGTGTTCCCACCTCGGGACGCAGAACGCGGCGGTCGTTCTGTACGACCGCCTTGCTCCTTGGCGCAGCCACGTCGCATTTCTGGGCAGTGTCGATGGCTCGGTGGCACTTTACCTCGGTCTTCTCGCCACAACCCTCGCACGCTACGAGGATGCCGAAGCCCACTTCGCCGAAGCCCACGCCATGCACGAGCGCATCGGCGCGCCCTACCTGCTCGCGGTCACCCGTGTCGATTGGGCGAAGATGCTGCTGCGCCGTAACGGCCCGGGCGACTGCGATCGTGCCCGTGCGATGCTCGAGCAAGCGTTGGCGACAGGGTGTGAGTACGGCTTCGCCGGCGTCGAGCGCCAAGCGACGCGGCTCCGGAAAACCATCCAGAGTGATGGCTGAAGACTCAGCAAGAATCGTCATAACCGGCACGGGCGCGATCTGCGCCGCCGGCAAGTCACCCGACGAGATCTG
>JBGQHM010000111.1:0-17016 GCA_041497995.1 Binatia bacterium
GCTTGGGAACGTGACACGCCGCGCACGAATTGGGGTCTCGGGTTCATCGAAGTGCACGACGCACGCGCAATGCCGCTCGGTTGGACCGAGCCCGACTTCGACGACGCGGCGTGGGACGCCGTGCAGATCCTGTCCGTTGGCGGCGGGCCACCTGACTCGATGCTCGGCGGTCTGAAGATCGAGCCGTTTCCCACGCTCGTGCCACGCGCGATTCCGTTCCTCACAGAGGCGCCGGTTGCGCCCCTGCGTGTCGTCCAATGGTACGGCGCGGTTCCCGACAAGGAGTTGTCGCTGGAACGCAGGCTCTATGAGGAAACGCTGCAGCCGTTGCCAGCCGGGGCGGTCGACCATCCCGACGCGTTGCTGCAATCCGACGACGGCGTGACCACTGTGCGCACGGTCGAGGGATTGGATACCTCCTTCCTGCTCGACTTCGGACGCATCCATTCCGGCTATCCATTCATCGAGTTGGAGGCGCACGGTGGCGAAGTCGTCGAGGTCGCGGTGGCCGAGGGCATTCCGGGTGAGTGGGACGCTGCGCTGCCGGCGCAGCCGCGCATCTCGAAAGACAGCGGGCACGGGACACATCTCTTCCGCTACATCGCGCGGCCCGGCCGCCAGCGCTTCGAGCGTTTCGAATGGGCTGCCGTGCGCTACGCGCAAGTCACCGTGCGCAGCGCACCGCGTGGTCTGCACATCCGTCACGTTGGGTCGACGTTCACGCACTACCCCGCCGACGCACGCGGGCGCTTCGAGTGTTCTGATCCGTTGCTCAACCAGCTGTGGGAGGTTGGGCGCTACACGCTGCAGCTGTGCATGCACGACGGCTGGGAGGACTGTCCCGGCCGCGAGCAACGTCAATGGCTCGGTGATGCCACAGTCGAGTTCCTCGTCGGCCAGGCCGCGTTCGGCCCCAGTATCAACGCGCTCAACCGTCAGTTCCTGCAGCACGCCGCGGAGAGTCAGCGGTCCGACGGGCTGACGCAGATGTATGCGCCGGGAGATCATCGCACCAACGGCATGCTCATCCCCGATTGGACGCTGCAGTGGATCCTGAACGCCGAGCAGCATCTGCTGTACACCGGAGAAGTCGATGCGATCGAGGCCGTGTTCCCAGCGATTCAGCGCGCGCTGGCGTGGTTCGAGCGGCAGATCGGACCGCACGACCTGGTGGCCAACCTACCGTACTGGCACTTCCACGATTGGGCGGCGGTCGGGCGACAGGGGGAAGCGGCGACGCTCAACGCCGTCCTCGTCGGCGCGTTACGCGCCGGTGCAACGCTCGCGCGGGCGCTCGAATCGGGACGCGCGGCGCGCCGCTACGACGCTGTGGCCGAGCGCATCACGGCGGCACTCAACGCGCGCCATTGGGATGCAGAGCGCGGAGTGTACGTCGACTGCGTCGACCCCGCGACCGACAAGCGCGAGCCACGTGCTTCGCAGCATGCCAACGCAGCACTGATTCTGTGGGACATCGCGCCGCGCGAGCGCTGGGCGTCGATGATCCAGCGCATCACCGACCCGGCGCGCGTCGTCTTCACCGCCGCGCCGCCCATCGTGCCGAGCGGTGCGCCCTTCGATCCTGAGAACAACGTCGTCCTGGCCAACACGTTCTTCAGCCACTTCGTCTACCGCGCCCTCTGCCGCGCCGGTCGGTTCGATCTCGTGCTGGCAATGATGCGCGAGCGTTACGGCCGCATGCTGGCGCGCGGCGCCACGACGCTGTGGGAGAGCTACGACCCCACCGCCAGCCTGTGCCATGGCTTCTCGGCGACTCCCGTGTACCAGTTGTCGACGGAGGTGCTTGGGGTGTACCCCACCGCACCCGGCTTCACCCGCTTCCGCGTGTCGCCGCAACTCGGTGATCTGCAGCGGGCCGGCGGACGCTTTCCCACTGTGCGGGGCGACGTCGAAGTACAGTGGGTGCGGAGCGCAGATCGAGTCGACATCGACATTACGGTCCCGGATCACACCGAGGCGGAACTGATTCCACCGTTCGGCGGCGACCCGCCGGTGCGGCTGGGACCGGGCCGCCATCGTTCGCGCGTTGCGGTCCCACACGAAAAAGCTTGACCTTGAGAGCCAGGACGCCTACCTTCGCAGCGTTGGCTCCGGGGGGAGCGGAACCCTACAGATCGATGGAGGGACAGCTGATGGAGGGACATCGCACGAGAGCGCGCGCGTTGGTAACTCTCACCGCGTGCACGGCGTTGCTTGCTGCCGTTAGTCTTCGCCCGAACCCCACGCTTGCTCAGGGCACCGGGGTAGGGGACTGCCTGAAGGGATGCCGGACCACCGCCAAGTCGTGCAATGATCCGGTGCGCAGCGACCACAAGACCTGTGCGCAGGGCTGCCGCGACGACATGAAGACGACGCTGCAAGGGTGCAAGACGGCTCAAGACCCCGCGGCCTGCATCGGCGGCGCGTTTGACGGAGCCGAGACCTGCCTCGATGGCTGCCGGGCAACGGGGCAGACGGCTCACGCGACCTGCTTCGGCAACACCAACGATTGCATCAAGGTGTGCACCCCGGAGTTGGGTGACTGCATCGTCGGCTGCCGGGAAACTGCGCGCACCTGCAAACAGGCAGCATATGATACCGGGTACACCTGCAAAGACAGCTGCCGGGAAACGCTGAAGACCATGCTGCAAGGCTGTCCGAGCGCCGCCGACCCGAGCGCCTGTGCGCACGCCGCGCGCGACGCGGCAAAGATGTGCACGCAGCCGTGCGCGGACGCCGTCCGGTCTGCGATGAATGGTTGCACGGCGGACGCGAAGACGTGCAAGAACGGCTGCCTCTCAGTGCAGTAACGAGCCCGTACCGCATAAGCAAAGGGGGGTGGTACCGCGTGACGGTGCCACCCCCCTTGTGCGTTCTACGAACCTTCTGACTTAGTTCGACAACTTGTACAGCTTCGCCGCATTGCCGGCACACATCTGTTGGCGCTCGGCGGTCGGCACGTCGCGGAACATGTCGTCGACGACGCGACGCGTCTCTGGCCAATCGCAGCCGTGGTGCGGATAGTCGGTCGACCACATCATGTTCTCGACGCCGATGACGTGGCGGTTCATCACGGCGTAGCGATCGATCATGAACGCGGCGCGCCAGTTCCGATGAAAGTAGAAGCTCGGCTCGTGCTTGAGCTTCACGGGGAGCCACCAGCGATTGCGCCACCAGCGATCGTCCATCTGCTCGAGGATGTAGGGGATCCACCCGCACCCTGTTTCGACGGCGACCCAGATCAAATTGGGAAACCGATCATGCACACCGGAGCTGATGATCTCCGGCAGGTCAGTGATCATGCTCGATGCACCGACGGTGGCCAACCCGGTGAGGTCGTCGCCGCGCACGCCCTTGGGCTTCGGCTTCAGGATCTGGCGCATCACCCGCACGTGAAAGTGCACCGGCACACATGCCGCCTGCACGGCATCCCAGAACGGATCGTCTTCGGGGCGGATCGCCGGGCCGGCGCTGGGCATGGTGTTGAGCCACACCCCGCGCATGCCCATCTTCAGGCAGCGTTCCATTTCCTTGATGCACGCATCGACGCCGAGCGCCGGCATCGCCGCCAACCCGATGAGCCGGTCCGGCGCTGCTTTCACGAACTCCTGCGCCAGCCAGTTGTTGTAGGCCTGCACACCAGCGAGATGGAACTCGGGGTCAGGATCGGAAAAGAAGTGACTCATCATGCGCGCCGAACCGAAGAGCACTTCCGCGTCGACGCCGTCGGTGTCCTGTTCTTCGAGACGCGGCGCCGCCTTGAAGTTCCCTTGATTCGCCGCCGCGAAGGTCACGCCGGTCCAGCGCACCTCTTCATGCTTGCGGCCCGCTGATGCGTAAATCCCGATCGGTGCCGGAGGCGTTTCGGGGGCAAACTGCCACGCTTCGCCACCTTCGCCGTCGGGCACGACTCGCGGTGCTTTCGCATGGAACTTCTTGGGCATGTACTCGGTCCACAGATGCGGCGGTTCGAGGATGTGCGAGTCCGCCGAGATGAGTCTGTATTCACGCGCCATGGGTACGACCTTTCTTTGTTCGGCTCCCGGAGGCAGACGCGCTGCCTCCGGCGACTGAGCGCCAGCGCTGCCGGCGTGAGCGTTCGTTCTTCACTGAACTAACACTTGTTAATATAGCCTTCTGGCAGGTGCAAGAGTCTTCGCAGTCGTCGCAGGGCCGGTGCTGATGGTTTTCAGGAAATGCGAACGCTCTTCCTGCTGCGGGCCGCGGGTGGCCGCTATGCAACTGGCACCACGCTTGCTCAACTCGTTCTTCAACCAGTGCGGTGCGTGAGGAGGGACTCCGATGCTCCAGACGGCAATCAAGCTGGGTGACCCCCCCCAGGTGGCGAGCGTGCGACGGAAGGAGCTCACGCCGGAGCGCCAGCGATATCTGGACGAGTTGGTGTCCCGCTCGCGGCACGCGGCGGCGACGTTCTACCAATTCTCGCAGGAGCAGGTGGATCGTTGCGTGCGTGCGATGGTGCTCGCCGGACTGGAGGCGGCGCAGCAGTTGGCGGCGCTCGCGGTGACGGAGACGAAGCTCGGGGTGCTCGAAGACAAGGTGGTCAAGAACATGGTGGCGACCGAGTTCGTGTACCACTCGATCAAGGACGAGAAAACGGTCGGGGTCATCCGCGAGTGTCCGGAGCGCAACCTGAAAGAGATCGCCGAGCCGATCGGTGTCATCCTCGGTGTCACGCCGATCACCAACCCGACGTCGACCGTGCTGTTCAAGTCGTTGATGATGGCGAAGACGCGTAACGCGGTGGTGTTCTGCCCGCATCCGGGCGCGCAGCAGTGCTCGAACGAGGCGGCACGCGTGATGTACGAGGCCGCGCTCGCGGCGGGGGCACCAGAGGGGTTCATCGGCTGGGTCGATGACATCGCCATCAGCGACACGCAGTATCTGATGCGTCACCCGGATGTGGCGCTCATCGATGCCACCGGCGGGCCGGGCGTGGTGAAAGCGGCGTACAGCTCCGGCAAACCGGCGCTCGGCGTCGGCGCCGGCAACGTGCCCTGCTACATCCACCGCAGCGCCGACCTCAACATGGCCGTCGTCGACATCCTCACTTCGAAGACCTTCGACAACGGCACCATTTGCGCGTCGGAGCAGACGGTACTTGTGGACCGTTCGGTGTACGCGCGCGTCGTCGAGCTCTTCGCGTCGCTCGGTGCGCATGTCTGCAGCGCAGAGGAAGTCGCGCTGCTCGAGCGCACCGTGGTGGATGCCACCACCGGGACGATGCGCCCGACGGCCGTCGGGCAGAGCGCGCCGGCGATCGCGCACGCCATCGGCATGCACGTCGCGCCGGGCACCAAGCTGCTGCTGGCGCCGCTCCAAGGCGTCGGACGCGCCCACCCGCTGTCGTGCGAGAAGCTGTTCCCGGTCCTCGGCATCCTCCCGGTCGATGGCGAGGACGAAGCCATCAACGCCGCGATGGACGTGCTCTACTTCGGCGGCGTCGGTCACACCGCGTCGATCTTTTGTGAAGACGACGCGGTCATCGATCGCTATGGTGTGGCGCTGAACGCCGGGCGCATCATCGTCAACTGCCCCTCGTCAGTCGGCGCTCTCGGCGGCGTCTACAACGACCTGCGGCCGACCTTCTCGTTCGGCTGCGGCACCGGCGGCGGCAACAGCACGATCGAGAACGTCAGCGTGCGCAACTACATGAACGTCAAGCAGCTGGCGAAGCGGACGCCGGCGCACCAGTGGCTGCGCGTGCCGAACCAGATCTACTACAACTTGCACGCGCTGGAGAACCTGCGCGCCATCGACGCCGGGAACGTGTTGATCATCACTAGCCAGGACTTGGACGACCTCGGCCTGGTTGATCAAGTCCGCTCGTATCTCCCGAACGGCTCGCACGCTCACGTCTTCAACGAGGTAGAGGTCGAGCCGACGTATCGCGTCATCGCGCGCGGCGTCGAGGCGATCCAGCACCATCATCCCGATCACCTCATCGCCGTAGGTGGTGGCTCGGTCATGGATGCAGCGAAGGCGATGCGCTTGTTCTACGCGCATCCCGACTTGGACTTTCGCAGCTTGGAGACCACCTTCCTCGATCCACGCAAGCGAGTCATTCAGTACCCGCGCCAGGCACGCGATCATCTCAGGCTCATTGCCATCCCCACGACCAGCGGCACCGGCTCGGAAGTGACGCCGTTCGCGGTGATCACCGACAGCGAGCGCGGCCGCAAGGTACCGTTGTATGACAATAGTCTCATTCCCGACGTCGCGATCATCGATCCGCAGCTGGTGCGTGGCCTGCCGGCAAGCGTCACCGCCGATACCGGACTCGATGCACTGACGCACGCGTTGGAGGCCGGCGTATCGATATTTGCGTCGGAGTATACGGACGCGCTGGCGCTGCAAGCCGCGCGGGTGGTCTTCGAGTTTTTGCCGCGGGCGGTGCACGACGGCAGCGACATGGAGGCGCGCGCCAAGATGCACAACGCCGCCTGCATGGCAGGGATGGCGTTCGCCAACGCCTTCGTCGGCGTCAACCATGCGCTGGCGCACAGCCTCGGATCGGCGTTCAAGATTCCGCACGGACGTGCCAACGCCGTGCTGTTGCCGTACGTTGTGCGCTACAACGCCGCGGTGCCGAGTAAGTTCATGCCCTTCCCCAACGTCAAAGCCTACGTCGCGCACCGCAAGTATGCACAGTTTGCCGAGGCCATGAGTTGGGGCGGCTCGAGCCCTGAGGAGAAGGTCGAGATCCTGATCGCCAAGATCTTCGCGCTGCTGGAGACGTGCAATCTGCCGACCTCGATCAAGGAGTTGGGCATCGCCGCGGAAGACTTCGAGCGCGCGATACCCGATATCATCCGCGCCGCTTTCGACGACATCAGCATCCGGTCGAATCCGCGTATGCCGTTGATCAAGGAGCTCGAGGACATTCTGCGGACCGCATATGCGGGCCGCCGCAGCTGAGGCGGGAGGCGTGACATGAATCATCTGAACGGAGAGAACCCGCGACTGCGGCTCGATCCGGATGGGAGCGAAACGTTCCTCAAACACCTCAGGGCTGAGCTGCAGAAGCCGTCGGTGTGCGCGGTCACCGTCGATCTAGGACGCGTCGGGCGCGTCGACCCGTTGATTCTGCAGACGCTACGCACTGCCGGCGAGGAAGCGGACGTCACTCGCAAGGATCTCTACGTCGACGGCGCCGGACCCGTCGTGTACAAGTCCTTGCAGCTCGCCAAGCTCGGCTCATTCTTCAAGCGGCTGCATCACGCGACCGCGCCATGCTGACGAAGTTTGGTCTGCTCTCCTGACGCGCCATCAGGGTACGCTGGCGCACGCCGCCGCCGATCTGCTACAGCCACGGCCACACGCGAGGTGCGCCATGGTGACAAGCGATCTGGACGTCGGCTCTCAGTACCTGCACGCCACAAAGGGCGGCGGTGTGTTGCGTGTCGTCATCGACCGACCCAAGCGCCGCAACGCGCTGACCATCGAGATGTACCACGGCCTGAAGAAGGCCACGGTGCTCGCCGAGCGCGACCCCGATGTGGATGTGCTCGTCGTCACGAGCACCGGCGAGTACTTTTGCGTCGGCGGCGAGATGGGCGGGCAACATGAAGGTGGGCAGGCGCTCGACCGCGAGACCGATCGCTTCGACCTGCTGCCGTTCGTCGAGCTCGAGCGCTGCCCGAAGATCGTCGTGATGGCGATCAACGGCATGTGTCAGGGCGGCGGGCTCAACATGACTTTGATGAGCGACATCTCCGTGGTTTCCGACCGCGCGACCTTCCGCGCGCCCGAGTTGCTGCGCGGCGTCGCCGACTGCTTTCTCGGTGCGCGGCTGGCCAGCCGTATCGGCATCGCGCGCGCCAAGTATCTGCTGTTCACGGCGCAGTACATCAGCGCGCAAGAGGCGCTGGCCATAGGCCTCATCTCACGCGTCGTCCCGCACGATCAACTCGAGACCGCGCTTGCTGAAACCATCGGCTGGATCCGCCAGACCGGCCCGCACGCGCGCACCGCGCTAAAGCGTGACATGAACCGCCAGCTACCGGTGATCGACTACCCGATGTTCGCCGAGTCGCTCGCGTCTGAAGAAGTACGCGAAGGCTTCACCGCCTTCGTCGAGAAGCGCCCACCGCGCTGGGCGAGCAAGTAGCGCCGCAGAAGCGCCGGTAGGTCCCCCTCCTTACCAAGGAGGGGGCTAGGGGGGAGGTTGCTCTGCGCGCCCGCAACACGTCCTCGATCCGCGCCAGCACACCCGCAAGATTCTCGAAGACATCCACGTTCGCAAACCGAAGCACCTCAATCCCGAAGCTCTTCAAGTACGCCGTTCGCCGCTGGTCGTACGCGACGGCGTCCGCGGTGAAATGCGAATCGCCGTCGATCTCGATCGCCAACTTCGATTGTACTGCGTAGAAGTCGAGGACGTAAGCGTTGACGCCGTACTGTCTGTGGAACTTGGTGCCGCGTTGTGCGCCTTTGAGTTGCTGCAACAGCCGGCGCTCGGCTTCCGGCGCGTTGTTGCGCAGTGTTTGGCGTTTGGTGCGTTCGGTGTGTTTGTTGAAGTGGAGTGTCAGAGCAACCTCCCCCTGCCCCCTCCTTGGTAAGGAGGGGGACCTGTGCCGCGCCCACACCGGCGCGGCGTCGAGCGTTGCCGGTTACTTTCTCACGAAACCGCCGACGCCACGCACGATGAAGCTGTCGCACGTCGCGTCATTCAAGCGCGTCGCGATGTCGGTGGAGGAATTGGTCCCCAGACAGTTGCCCGCTCCAGCTGACTCGAGCAGCGCGACGCCGAGGACGGCGAACGGACTGCCTGAGGGAAACGTGAGGCTGGCGAACACCGGGCCGAGATCCACTTTCACCTTGCCCTTGCCGCCCTTCAGCACGACCTTGACGTAGACATTCGTGACGTCGTCGCAGATCGGTGGTGCTGCGGTGTCGACCGGGCAAGTGCTGACGGCGATTTTGAGGATGGGGTTGTTGGAATCGCTTTCTGTGGGCCCCGTCGTCATGAGGGCGCCGGCTCCGTCGGTCACTCCCTGGATCGTGCCAGTCACCTTGAGCGTGTCCGGAATCGTCACCTTCGATTTCGGAGACATCTTCGCCAGCGCGCATTCCGAATTGTCAAACCCGCAGCTGAGACCCACGTTCAAGCAGAAGCCGGGACCGACGAAACAATCGGGCGGAGCGGGGATGATGTTCAGCTGGACCTTTGTCCCGGCCGCGGCCTGCGTGGCAACCAAGGAAAGCATCAACGCGAGCAAAGAGAATCGTCTGCTCATGATCACTACCTCCCCTTCTTGTTTTTTGCGATGGTGCTCCCAGGCAGGCAAAGTTGTCAAGCGTACCTGCACATCGGTCTTGACTTAACGAACGTTTGTTCGTAGCTACAGCCGGGGTCTCCAATCCAGTGGTCACGAGCGTACGCAAGGCCAAACGCGCGGCAACGCCGACGCCGGCGCTACCGACGCGCGAGGTGATTCTCGACACTGCCGAGCGGCTGTTCGCCATGCATGGGGTGGACAGCGTGGCGCTGCGCGATCTGGCGCGCGAGATGAACCTGACGGCACCGAGTTTGTACAACCACTTCCCCAGCAAGCAGGCACTGTACGACGCGGTACTGGACCGCGGCTTGCGGCCGATCCTCGAAGCGATTGCCGCGGCGTGGCATCCCGGCGCACTGCGCGCCGAACAGATGCGCGCCACGGTCGATACGCTGACGACTCACCTCGCCACCCACCCGCATCTCGCCCGCCTGCTGCAGCGCGCGATGCTCGACCAGAGCGAGAGCGTGCAGAAACTCATGAGTCGCTGGCTCACGCCGCTGTACGTCGAGGGCATCGCTGTGATTCGCGAGACCGCCGGCGACGCCGGCTGGGAGGCAGACGAGGTGCCGCATCTCACCCTCGGATTGTTTGGGATGGTCTTCGCGTATTTTACCAACGCCGCTGCGCTGCAATCGTTTGTTGCCGGCAGCGGCGATCCCATGTCACCGCAAGCGCTGGCGATCCAGCGCCGCGTCATCGAAAAGGCGATCTACCGCTTGCTCGGGCCGCTGCCGCGCGGCGCCGAACGCAGAAAGAAGGCATGAGAGCATGGCTGCAGCTGAACAGGGAAAGATCACCGACGAAGGCATCGCTAAGCTGCGCGAACGCGTCGGCAAAGGCTTCGAAGGCCGGCGCCCGTGGCGCACTGAAGTCACGCGCGACGCCATTTATCACCTCGCGTTGGCGATCGGCGACCTCAACCCGCTGTACCTCGACGAGGAGTACGCCAAGAAGACGCGCTGGGGGACGCTGCTGGCGCCGCCGATCATCGTGCAGACGATGGACACGCTGCGCGCCGTCGGCCACAGCGGTCTGCCCGAAGGCCTGCCGGGCGTGCACTCCATCTGGACCGGCTCGCTCTATGAGTGGGTACGTCCGCCGCAGCTCGGTGACCGCATTCGCGCCGACTCCTACATGAAGGAGATCCGCGAGAAGGACAGCACCTTCGGCGGCGGCCGCGCGCTCTATCAAACCTACGAGGCCAAGTACTACGACCAGAACGGTACCTACATGGGCGTCCGCAACGACACCTGGATTCGCATCGAGCGCGCCAAGACGGCGGAGAAAAAGAAATACGGCGACATCAAGTTGGCCGAATGGAAGCCGGAAGACATCACGGGCTTCATGGAAGAGTACCGCACCGAACGACGTACGACCGCACGCTATTGGAACGACGTGAAAGTGGGCGAGTCGATGAACCGCATCATCAAGGGCCCGCTGACACCGACCGCCGAGATCGCCTTCGAGTCATACTTCGGCATCTATTTGGTCGGCAACAAAGTCGCCGCAAACCTGTACGCCAAGCACCCGGCGCTGATGATTCCCAACGAGCAAGGCATCCCCGAGCCACCGCAACGTGTGCATTGGGACAACGCCTTCACGCAACGTTTGCTCGGCTTGCCAGGTGCGTATGATCTCGGTCCTGAGCGGTGCTCGTGGCTCATCCAGGGGATGACCGACTGGATCGGCGACAACGGCCGGCTGACCAAGCTCGAAGCCAAGTACCTGAAGTTCAACTACATGGGTGACGTCACCTGGGTGCAGGGCAAGGTGACCGACAAGTTCGAACAGGATGGTAAAGGCTTCGTACGCTGCGCGCTCGAATGCGTCAACCATCGCGACGAAGTTACGGCGGCGGCAACCGCCGAGGCGGAGTTGCCACACCGCTGATCCGACGGAGAGCATCATGAAACTGGCAGACGTCGATCTGTGCAACCTCGACCAGTTCGAGACGGGTGTCCCGCACCATGTCTTCAAACTGCTGCGTGCCGAATCGCCGGTGCACCGCCATGCGGAGCCCAATGGCGGCCCCGGGTTCTGGGTGGTCACGAAATATCACGACCTGATGAACGTTTCGAAGAACCCGGGCACGTTCTCGTCCTACAAGGGCGGCACCAATATCTTCGACGTCGAGCCGGAGCAGCTCAGCCAAACGCGGATGATCATGCTCAACATGGATCCACCGGCGCATAGCAAGTATCGCAAGCTGGTGAGCCAAGGCTTCGTACCGCGCATCGTCTCGCGGCTGGAAGAGCACGTCCGCGAGATGACGCGGCACATCGTCGACAGCATCGCCGCACGCGGCGAGTGCGACTTCGTCACCGAGGTCGCCGCCGAGCTGCCGCTGCAGGTGATCGCCGAGTTTCTCGGCGTCCCGCTCGCGGATCGCCACAAGGTCTTCGAATGGAGCAACCGCCTCATCGGCTTCGACGATCCGGAATTCAACGGCAACGCCAAGGAAGAGGGGATGCGCGCCGCCACCGAGATGTACATGTATGCGAACCAGCTCGCCCTCGAGCGGCGCGATCATCCGCGCGACGACCTGGTCAGCGTGTTGATGCGTGGCGAGGTTGATGGCGAGCGCTTGTCGGAGATGGAGTTCGATTCGTTCTTTCTGCTGCTCGCGGTGGCGGGGAACGAGACGACGCGCAACCTGATTTCCGGGGGCATGCTGGCGCTCATCGAACACCCCGAGCAGCGCGCGCGGCTGGTCGCCGACATGTCGCTGCTGCCCACCGCGGTCGAAGAGATGCTGCGCTGGGTGTCGCCGGTGATGCACTTCCGCCGCACCGCAACTCGTGACACGGAGCTTCGTGGCCAGAAAATCGGCGAGGGCGAAAAGGTGGTGATCTTCTATCCGTCGGTGAACCGCGACGAGGAGATCTTTCCCGACGGTGATCAGTTCAACGTCAGCCGCAGCCCGAACGAGCATCTCGCCTTCGGTATCGGCGAACACTTCTGTATCGGGTCAAACCTTGCACGGCTTGAGATCCGACTGATGTTCCAGGAATTGCTGACCCGCCTGCCGGACATTGAGCTGGCAGGGCCGGTACACCGCCTGCGGTCGAACTTCATCAACGGCATCAAGCGCATGCCCGTACGCTTCACCCCTGAACGCGCACACCACGCGGCACACGCGTGAAGTGCGGCGACATGAACCTCGACGACATCGACCTGTTGAACGCCGACAACTTCGTTGCGGGCGTCCCGCACGAAGCCTTCCGTACGCTGCGCCAGCAGGCGCCGGTGTTCTGGCACAAGGAAGCCGACGGCCCTGGATTCTGGGCGGTGACGAAGTATCAGGACGTCGCCACGGTATCGCGCGACCCGCGCACCTACTCCTCGGCCAAGAAAGGGGTGTTCGTCTTCGATCCGGTGCCCGAAGATCTCCAGCGTATGCAGCTGATGATGCTCAACATGGACCCGCCGAAGCACACCAAGCTGCGGGCTCTAGTGAACAAGGGCTTCACGCCGCGTATGGTCGCGCAGCTCGAATCGCGTCTGCGCGCCAGAACCAACGAGATCATCGACGATGTCGCCGCGAGGGGACAGTGCGACTTTGTGAGCGACATCGCCGCCGAGCTGCCGCTGCAAGCCATTGCCGAGCTGCTGGGCATCCCGCTCTCCGACCGGCATTTGGTGTTCAACTGGACCAACCGCCTGATCGGTTTCGACGACCCGGATCAGGGGTCGTGGGAGGAAGGCAAGCTCGCCGCTGCGGAGATGTACATGTACGCCAACCAGCTCGCCGCCGAGCGCCGCGACCATCCGGGTGACGACCTCGTCAGCGTGCTGATGAACGCCGAGGTCGAAGGCGAACGGCTGACGGAGCTGGAGTTCGATCTGTTCTTCGTCCTGCTCGCCGTGGCCGGCAACGAGACGACGCGCAACCTGATCTCCGGCGGCATGCTGGCGTTGATCGAGCATCCGGAGGAGCGCGCGCGGCTCGCGGCCAATCCCGCGTTGATGCCCACCGCCGTCGAGGAGATGCTGCGCTGGGTGTCGGCGGTCATCGAGTTCCGCCGCACCGCGACCCGCGATACCGAGCTACGCGGGCAGAAGGTCCGGGCGGGTGACAAGGTCATCATCTACTACATTTCGGCCAACCGCGACGAAGACGTGTTCCCCGACGCCGACCGCTTCGATGTCGGTCGTACGCCCAACGATCATCTGGCATTCGGTATCGGCGAGCATTTCTGCCTCGGATCCAATCTGGCGCGGCTGGAGATTCGCATCATGTTCGAGGAGCTGCTGCGTCGCTTGCCGGATATCGAGTTGGCCGGTGCCGTCGACCGCTTGCGTTCCAGCCTGATCAACGGCATCAAGCGTATGCCGGTGGTGTTTACTCCTGAGCGCCAGCGCCACGCCGTTGGCGGAGGATGAGGCTGCGATGAAGATTCGCATCGACTACGACTTGTGTGAAGGCAACGCCGTGTGCATGAAGGTCTGCCCCGAAGTCTTCGAGGTAGGTGACGACGATCGCGCGCGGTTACGAGTTAAGGACCCGGACGAGAACCTGCGCGCGAAAGTCGAGGCAGCAGTGCGCCGCTGTCCGCGGCAAGCGCTGGCCATCGAAGCCGCCTGAGGCGCGCCGCCCCGCGTTGGGGACGTTGACTCCCATCTGATTCACGCTAGCTTGCGGGTTGTCGACGACTGCGAAGGGAGACCGGCATGGCAAGCGACGCGTATCACGAACCGCTGGACCTGATCTCGGAGCGTACCCGCAACCTGCACCGCGCCATCGTCAGCCTGATGGAGGAGCTGGAAGCCATCGACTGGTATCAGCAGCGTGCCGAAGCCTGCTCGGATCCGCAGCTCAAAGCCGTTCTGCTGCACAACAAGAACGAAGAGATCGAGCACGCCATGATGGTGCTCGAATGGATCCGGCGGAACGACGAGCACTTCAATGACCCCATGAAGACGTACCTGTTCACCGAAGCGCCGATCACCGGCATCGAGAAGGCCGCCGAGGGCGAGGCTTCCGCCGCGGCGCCGAACGCGACGCTCGGTATCGGTGCCTTGAAAGGGAGGTGAGCCGTGGACCTGCTGAAGCGGAAGCTGGCGCCGATCACGCCTGAGGCGTGGAAACAGATTGACGAAGAGGCGAAGCGTGTCCTGCAGCTCACCCTCGCGGGCCGCAAGCTCGTCGACGTCGACGGGCCACACGGCTGGCAACACGCTGCGGTGAACACCGGCCATTTGAGCATAAAGTCGGATGCCGTTCTCGGCGTCCCGTGGGGGATTCGGGAGGTCGTGCCGTTGATTGAGCTGCGGGTACCCTTCGAGCTGTCGATTATGGAGCTCGACAACGCGGCGCGCGGCGCGACGTTGGACTTGGAGCCTGTCGTCGCTGCGGCGGAGCGCGTCGCCCGCGCCGAGGATCTCACCATCTTCACCGGTTTCAAGCCGGCAGGCATCGACGGCATCATCGCCCAGAGCCCGCACCCTGCGATCACCATCCCCGACGACTTCGCGAACTACCCACAGGTCGTCGTCGAGGCGGTGGAAACGTTGCGGCGCGCCGGCATCAACGGGCCCTACGCGATCGCCCTCGGACCGGACTGCTACGCCGGGCTCTCGCAGGCAGCGGAAGACGGCTACCCGATCCGCGACCGGGTCCAGCGCTTCCTCGACGGACCGCTGGTGTGGGCACCGCAGGTTGACGGTGCCGTCGTGCTGTCCGTACGCGGCGGTGATTTCACGCTCACGATCGGCCAGGACCTGTCGATCGGCTACGCCTCGCACAGCCACGAGAAGGTGGAGCTGTATCTGACGGAGTCGTTCGCCTTCCGTGTGCACGAGCACGGCGCCGCGGTGCACCTCAAGCCGAAACGCGGCAAGAAGTGAATTGTGTTGCTGGTGCCGCGACGCGTGTGCAAGGATCGGAGAGATGAAGGTTCGGGTTGACGACGATCTCTGCGAGGGAAACGCCTTGTGTATGAAAGTGTGTCCGGAAGTGTTCGAGGTCAGAGACGACGACCGGGCGCATCTGCTCATCCTGTCCCCCGGTGAGGAACTGCGAGCGAAAGTCGAGGAGGCTGTGCGGAGGTGCCCGCGGCAGGCAATCTCGATTGTGAATGAGTGACGTCTCGTGGTTCGCGCGACCCTCTCGCCTAGTGGTGTCGCTGCTGTCGCTGTTGTTCCTTGTGCTGTCGGCACGGGGCACTGCCAACGCGATCGTCTGTACCGACACCGCTGCAGTAGTGGCCGCCGTCTTCGGCGATCCGGCCGGCGCGTGCGATCTGAACGGTGACGGCATCGTCAGCGCCGCCGACGTCACAGCCGCGCTCCTCGGCGCTACGTCGGTGACAGCGACGCCAAGCGCGACTGTCACACCAACTCCCACTTCAAGTTCCGACGCGTCGCCAACCGCAACCAGTACCGCAACGCTCACACCGACCGCGACCAGAACTCACACACCGGCCCTGTGTCCGACCAGCGGAGCGGATCTCCTCGTGGAGATCGACAACCAGACCGGCACCTCCCCGCTGTCCGCCGTGCTGAGCGGCCAGCGTATCGATGTGGGCTGCCGGACCACATCGCTCGCTACGTCGTACACCTTCAGCCTCGAGTGCAGCGGCAGTGGGCTCGTCACGTGCGGCACAGCCGGCGGCTTGGCGCCCGGTGAATGGCGCCACTCGCTGCACGTGCTCACGCCGCACACCGGACAGTTGCAACATCAGACCTCGATGCTCGTCGCAGAAGACGTGCCGAACCCGGTGCGCTTCACCGCATTCACTAGCGTGCTCTCGGTGCAGACGACGGCCAACACGGGCAACGGCTCTCTACGCAATCTGCTGCAGAATGCCGAGAGCGACGCGAAACCCCTGCTCATCCAGTTCGACCCGTCGGTGTTTCCGGACGGCGTCGCAACGACGATTCAGCTGCAGTTCCAACTCCCGACGCTTGCCGCGAGCGACGTGACGATCGACGGCACGGACGCCACGGGCACAGCCGGCAATCGCGTCATCGATGCCGGCGGTCTCGCGATCCCCGCGTTGGCCATTTCAGGCGCGCGCAACCATCTCGTCGGGCTGCGCTTGCAGAACGCCGGCGGCAGCAACCGCGACGTGCTGAACATTTCCGGTGGCACCGCCGATGCAAACGTGGTGGAGCACGTCATCGTCGAGGGTGCCGCCACCGGCGACGGTATCGGTGTGGACACCAATGCCGGCAAGGACTTCGACGGCAGCGAGAACATCATCCGCGATTGTGAGGTGTCGGGCGCCTCGGACAAGGGCATCAAAGTGACCACCGGCGCACACGTGCACGTGGAGCGCTGTTGGGTGCACGACAACGTCAACGGCGGGATTCAGTCGACGCTCGGCGGCCACGTCCAGGCCTGGCACAACCTCGTCGAGCGCAACCGCGGCGGCACAGCACAGAATGGCCTCTCGGTGAATGCACAAGACGACAACACCTCGAACGGCGCGTATTCCGAGATGGGCTCGTGGGGGAACATCGCACGCAGCAACGGGGCCAACGGTTTTTCGGTGCGTGCCTTTGCGTTCGCACACTCTCGCGACGACTACCTCGCGACCAACGGCTCGTCAGGGATCCGTATCTTCAACGACATCGGCCCCGCCGCCACCGCGCTGGTGGAGGGCACGAGCGCCGTGTGCAACTCCGTCGACGGTGCCGTCGTCGCCAATACCTCGATGGCCGACTTCGGCGGCGGACCGTTCGCCAGCACCGGCAACAACGCCTTCAA
>JBGQHM010000112.1:0-16670 GCA_041497995.1 Binatia bacterium
ACCCACGATGGCCGGTGGTACGTCCGGCAGGTCCTCCCCTACCGCACGCGCGACAACCGCACCGAAGGTGTGGTGATCACATTTTCCGACGTGGCGGCGGAGGCGCTCCAGGAAGCGCGGCTCTATGCCGAGTCCATCGTCGACACGGTGCGCGAACCGCTGCTGGTGCTCGACGGAGACTTGCGGGTGCGTTCGGCAAATCAGTCCTTCTACGCGACCTTCCACGTCTCCCAGGAGGACACGGTCGGACAGTTAGTGTACGAGCTGGGCAACCGCCAGTGGGATATCCCCAAGTTGCGGACGCTGCTCGAAGACGTTCTGCCCGAGAAGCACGTGATGAACGACTTCGAGGTGGAGCCCACTTTTGAGTCGATTGGTCCGCGGATCATGCGGCTCAATGCACGGGCCATCGATCGCGGCGGCGATCGTCCGTATCTCATCCTCCTCGCCATCGAAGACATCACCGAGCGCCAACGGGCTCAAGACGCCGTGCGGGAGGGCGAGGCCCTCAAGCACGTCGAAGAACAGGTGCGGCAGCGACAAGCCGAGCTGGCGCACGCGCTGCGCATCAGCACCGTCGGCGAGCTGGCCACCGGCTTGGCGCACGAGCTCAACCAGCCGCTGTCGGCGATTGCCAACGGCGTGGAAGCGTGTGCTCGGTATGTGCGATCTGGCAAAGCCAAGTCGAACAAGCTCCTGGCGCTGTTGGACGACGCATCGGGGGAGGCCGTACGAGCTGGGAGCATCGTGGAACACCTGCGCCACTTCATCGAGAAGGGACAGCCGCAGTTCGAGCCGACGGATCTATGCGAGATTGCCCGCACCGTTCCGCGCTTGTTGGGTCGCGAGATCCAGCAAGGCCAAATCACCCTGCGGCTCGACTTGCCCCCGCGACCGCTGCCGATCTATGCGGACCGCATTCAGATCGAGCAGATCATCGTGAACTTGATGCAGAACGCCATCGACGCGCTGCGGGAAGCACCAAGCGACCGCCGTGAGATCCAGCTCAAGGTGTGGGCAGCGAAGGGCAGGGCGGAATTGGCTGTGCGCGACACCGGCACCGGCGTCTCTGCCGCAGCCACAGACCGCATGTTCGAGCCGTTCTTCACCACCAAGGCACACGGTCTGGGAATGGGCCTGGCGATCAGCCGCTCCATCCTCGAGGCGCATCGGGGCCGGATCTGGGTGAAGCAGCGCGCCGACGGCGGCCCCGGGGCCACCGTCCGTTTCACACTGCCGCTGCAGCCAGCCAAGGCGGCGAGGAAAAGGGGTTCCACGTGACCACCGAGGCGACCGTCTTTGTGGTGGACGACAACGTCGGCGTGCGCAAATCGTTGCGCGCGTTGCTGGAGTCGGCGGGACTCGCGGTGGAGACGTACGCTTCGGGTGAAGAGTTCCTCGCCGCCTACGAGCCGGAACGCCCGGGGTGTCTGGTGCTGGACGTGCGCTTGCGACAGAAGAGCGGGCTAGACCTGCAGGATGATCTCCGCCGGCGCAAAGCGATGCTCCCCATCATTGTTCTGACCGGCCACGGGACTGTGCCGACCTCGGTGCGGGCGCTCAAGGCTGGCGCCGTCGATTTCCTGCAAAAGCCAGCCCCGCCCAAGGTGTTGCTGGAGCGTATTCACGCGGCGATCGACAGCGATCGCAAGGCGCGGGCGGCGACCGGCGAACGTGCCGCCGTGATGCAGCGACTCGCGCACCTCACGCCACGCGAGCGCGAAGTCATGGAGCTGCTCATTGCCGGCAAGACGTCCAAGGAGATCGCGGTGTCGATGAACGTCAGCGTCCGCACCGTCGAAGGGCACCGCCGCATGGTACTCTCGAAGATGAACGTCTCCTCGGCAGCGCAGCTCGTCCGCACCGTGCTGCGTGCGCGGGAAGCAGATCCACGCGTGTAGATGCCTGGCGTCCGCAGGCGTACCCTCCATGCCGCTTTGAGCGTGCTGATCACGCTCGGATTCGTCACGCGCTGCTCATCGGCCAAACTGAGTGCGTACAACCGCTCGCGTATAACCACGCGCGTAGTAGTCCGAGCTTACGGCGCTGCCGTTCTTCCTCTACATGGGGTGCATGGCGATCGTGGCGAATGTTCATCGGGCGGGCGTACCCAAGGGTCTGGTGCAGCTCGACATCGTGCCGTCCTCCACAACCCGCTCAATTGCGTTGAGAAGTATCGCTTCGCCGCGCACCGTCGGCGCCGACTGCTGTTCCGTGAGGTGGTGGCTGCTCGCTGTGGCGCGCCAGCGGTACCGCGAAGGGGGCTACGATGCAGCACGGCGAATCCTGGCATGCAAGGGAAGACGACACAGGCAGAAACCCGGCCCGCGCAGCGACTGCGGTGGCGGTGGACCGTACGCACTCCCGGAAGGCAGTGGGTCTGTCGGTCGCCGCGGCCCTCCTCGTTCTCTTGAGCGGCGGCGGACGCCGTCCCGCCTTTGCGGGAGTGGGCGTTGGCGTGGCACCCACCTACCCAGCTCTCGTTCAAGTCGGAGACACCAATGTTCCGGTCGGTCTGAGTGTTACTAATACGTCCACGACACCGGAGAGCGGTGGGACACTCACACTCAGCCTCATCAAGCATACGCCATCGTGTGGCGACGACACTCCGGTTCCCTGTCCTTCGGCCGATGCAGATCCGGGCGTGTTTCTCATCAAGGGCCCCGCGACAGGCATGGCGGGAACAGCTTGCGCGGGGACAGCGTTCACCATCGGGCCGCCGGACTCGACGACCGGCGAGGTCGAGTTCATTCCCAATTCGCCCGTGGTGCTCGCCCCGGTCGGTACAGGCGCCATAGCAGGTTGCACGATCAATTTTCTGGTCGATGTCCTCAAGCTTCCAAAAAACGCGTCGAATACGCCTGTGTTGCAGACCAACCCATTGGGACGGGTCCGCGCCGACGCCTCGGTCGACGGGGTGATGGGCACTGGAACCGGTTCAGGCGTTGTTACTCTAGTGGCGCCGACGCCCACGCCAACAGCCACACCAACAGCCACAGCGACGCCGAGGCCCACACGCACGCGGAGGCCGCAGGGCGATGTGTGCGATGTCGCCAGCGAGTGTAGCTCGAGCTGTTGCTGCGATTTACAGTGCCAGCCGGCCGAGTTCTGCAACGCCTCGGGCGTATGTAATACCCCGACCCCAACACCTACGGCGTCGCCGACTCCGAGTCCGGAGTGCATATGCACCCCAGCGGACTTGATCCCGGGATCTTCGCGCGCGGCCGGCGGGGCTGCGGGCAAGCCCTCACTAGATGACGCTCGCATGGGCATTGGGCAGGGGGTCGATTGCCTGTCGGAGATTTGCATGTGTCCTCCGGGGCTGCGCTTGCCCAATGGGCTACCGGATAACTATCTCGCCTGCTCGCAGAACAATCCGACCTGCGATGCGACCCTGGGAGACAATGCGTGCACGTTCACCTTCCGCATCTGCTTCAACTTGCGGAGCAACGAGGATCGCTTCTTCTGCCGTACAGACGGACCGGTGACGGAGGTGCGACTCAACAATCCGCGCGCAGGGGCGCCGAGGACAGCCGTCGACCAGGAGAACATTACAGCCTTTGAAACCGCGCTAGCGAACCTTGGTGGGAAGGTGGGTGGTTTCAACAGGCGGTCGATGGTGTTCAACCCAGGGGTCCCGGATGCAGTCTGCACGGACACCATTGCTTTCAAGGTTGCGCTGCGGCAGAACCCGAAAACATTGAAGCTCTCTGCACGCAAGTTCTCGCTCAAGTACTTGGTCTATTCCGCGCGCGGTGTGCGTGATGTGGACCGCATCTCGTATCGGTGCAACCCGTAGCAAGAGACCTCTGCGGACTGCGGCCGACCAACGACCCGATCGCAAACGTAACCGAGAAGATTCCCGCGCCCTGATGGCGTAAGACCACCGGCGCATGGTGGATCAGGCGCGTTCACGCGCTTCGCCCGGGATCGGCTCGGCGACTCGGGCGACCAGACGCTCGATGGTCTCGATCAGCATCGCTGGTTGGATCGGCTTGGCGATGTACGCGTCCATTCCGGCACGCAGGCAGCGTTCCTCATCAGAGCGCATGGCGTGCGCCGTCAGGGCCACGATCGGCACATGGGAGCCGTCGGCTCGTTCGCGTTCGCGGATCGCGGCCGTGGCCTCGAAACCGTCCATCTCCGGCATCTGCACATCCATGAGCACGAGGTCGAATGCGTCCCTCTCGTACGCCGCCACCGCCTCGCGGCCGTTGGCGGCGACCACGACCGTGTGGCCGCGCCTTTCCAGCAGCCGTGCCGCCAGCCGTTGGTTGACGGCGTTGTCCTCGGCCAGCAGCACGTGCAGGCGCCACCCGGGCGTGTGCGACTCCGGCCGGCGCACCGCCGGCGCATCGGGAGACCTGGCGCCGAGAGCCAGCAGAATGGTGTCGAGCAACTCCGACTGCCGGATCGGCTTGGTCAAGAACGCTGTCACTCCCAGCTCGCGGCACCGCGCCGCTTCGCCCGTCAGTTCGGCCGACGACAACATCATGATCGTAGCCCCGGCCAACTCCGGCGTCTCTTTGATGCGCGCCGCCAGCTCGAATCCGTTCATCTCGGGCATGTGCGCATCGATCAGCACCAACGGAAACGGCTTGCCTGCCGTAGCGGCTTTCATGAGACAGCCGAGCGCCGCCTGGCCGCCATCCACCGTCGTCGGGCGTATCAGCCAGCGGGTCAGCATCTCGTTGATGATGCGGCGGTTGGTGGCGTTGTCGTCGACCACGAGCACCGACAGGCCGCGCAGGTCAGTGATCATCGCCGGCGGAGGCGCCGGCGTCTGCGCCGACCGCTGACAGCGCACGGTGAAGTGGAAGGTGCTGCCACGACCCACCTCGCTCTCCACCCACATGCGCCCGCCCATCATCTCCACCAGCTTGCGCGAGATAGTGAGTCCTAGACCGGTACCGCCGTGCGTACGCGTCGTCGAGCTGTCCGCCTGCTCGAACGCCTCGAAGATCACCTGCTGCTTCTCCGCGGCAATCCCCACGCCCGTGTCGCGGACGCGGAAGTGCAGGTACTCCTCCGCCCCCGAGTGCCGCTCGCTCTCCACCGAGACCAGCACCTCCCCCTGCGCGGTGAACTTGGTGGCGTTGCCGACCAGATTGGTCAGCACCTGCCGCAGTCGATGCGGGTCGACCACCACGACCTCCGGCACGTCGGCGCGCACCTCATAGGCCAGATCCAGGCCCTTGCGGTGCGCCCGCACCGCCAGCGGCCGCACCGCGTCGTCGACCGCATCACGTACCACGACGGCAACGGGGTCGAGATCGAGCTTCCCCGCTTCGATCTTGGAGAAGTCGAGCACGTCGTTGATCACCGTCATGAGCGCGTCGCCGGACGCCGCCACCATCTGCAGACACTCCCGTTGCTCGGCCGTGAGCTCGGTCTGCAAAGCCAACTCGGTCATGCCGATGATGCCGTTCATCGGTGTGCGGATCTCGTGGCTCATGTTGGCCAGGAACTCGCTCTTGGCGCGGTTGGCCGCCTCCGCCGCCTTCTTGGCCTCGCCCAGCCGGGCTTCGAAACTCTTGCGCTCGGTGATGTCGCGGAACGTCCAGATTCTGCCGTAGTATTCTCCACCTTTGCCAACGACGGGAGCGCTGTATCGGTCAAGCACCGTCCCATCTTTGAGCTCGGTCTCCTCCCGGCTGGCTTCGTTCGGATGAGAATAGAGATAGCTGACCTTTTCGACGAACTGCTCGGGATGCTTGGTCATCTTCGTGACCCACCGGACTTGGCTCTCGTCGTCGTTCCCGTCGGCGATGCCCTGGGGGATTTTCCACAAGTCGACAGTCCGCTGGTTTTGGAGAATCTTCTTTCCCTGCTTGTCGACGATCAGGATTCCGTCGATGGAGGAGCTCACCTGGGCCTCGAGGAGCGCCGTCTTCCAATGCAACTCCTCTTCGGCGCGCTTGCGCTCGGTGATGTCCGAGAACAAGCCCAGGACGTGCGATCGGCCTTCGTGAGAGAAGGGAACGAGCTGGCAGGACAGCCATGGTTCCCTTCCAAATGAGGTGACGAGGCGCACCTCGACCTTCTGCTCCTGTCCGCTCTGCAGCGCCCGCTCGGCGGCAGCCAGCAAGCCGGAGCGCCGCCATGATTCCAGCTGACGGAAATTCTGCGCCTTGAGCTGCTCCACCGTGGTGCCCACAATCCGCGCCGCGGTTTCGTTGGCGGACACCGCGTTGCCCTCAGCGATGTAGGTGATGATGCCCACGGGCGAAGCGTCGAGAATCGTTTGGCTGAAGGTGAGCGCGTCCGCACTGCGTTGTTCGGCGCGTGTGCGTTCGGCATTCTCCGCCTGCAGGGCTTGGTTGATTTCTGCAAGCTCTGCCGAGCGCCGCTGGATGCGCACTTCCATCTGCTGGCGCTCGCTGATGTCGCGCGAGTTCACCACGATGGCCCCGACGCTCGGATCGTCGAGCCGGTTCTGGGCGATGGACTGGAGGTGGCGCCACGAACCGTTCTTGTGGCGATACCGGTACTCGATCGTGGAGGTCTGGCCCGGAACAAGGACGAGACGTGCGAGGCTGTCGAGAGCACCACGGACATCGTCCGGATGAATCAGCGCCAGGGCATTCGAGCCGACGCGCTCGTCGCGGGTGTATCCGAGGACACGCTCGTGCGCCGGGCTGTCGTAGAGAATCGTTCCGTCGACCCTCATGACGCTGATGATATCGGACGCGTTCTCGATGAGCGAGCGGAAGTGAGCCTCGCTGCGGCTGAGCGCCATGGCGCCCTTTTCAATTGCCCGGCGCTGGCGCTCGAGCTCGTGGGCGACATACACCGACATCGCGAACGCGATGCCAGCGGCGATACAGTAATAGTTGACCGCGCCGGCAAGACTACCGGTGACGGCATAGACGTTCCACAGGATGGCCAGCTCGGCGGTCACGACGAGAGCCAGCTGCGGCGCCAGCCCACACCGGAATACCGTCGCGCCAAACATCGCCACGGCGCTCAACAGGAATGGGGTGGTTAGCGGGTCATGCCGTAAGCTGCTCACCGCGGTGACGTCGACGCACACGGCGACGCCGACGACCAGTACCAGCGCCACCGGGTGCCTTGCGAGTTTGTCGACATGCAGCGCGGCCAACAGGCCGAGGGCCAGGAAGGCGCAAGCCGCGCGGATCACATGAACGGCGACGCTGAGGCTCGGAACGCTCAGCAAGTCGCGGACGCTGAGTGCCAGTAAACCGCAGAGCACGATCCACAGGGTGGTGCGCAGTCGCGAGGTGAACAGAGCGTCGGTCGCTCCGCGCACGTCGTAGGAGGATTCGCCTCGATCTTTCTGCATGATTCAACCGCTCAGGGGGCGCTATGCGACCTGGGCAACCATTCCGAAGTGCACCCGCCATGCCAGCCCCGAGGCCGAACGCGGCGGCACCGGACGACTCCCGGCGGGTAGTGATTCCCGTGGCGTACAGGCCGAAGTCGGGACCGGCATGACATCGGCCATCCGCACTGCGCTGAGCGTGCCGAAGCCGACGGGCGCGCGCCGATCCTCAACCGACGCCGCCGGTCCAAGCACTGTCGGCAAGGCCCGACGGTTCGAGAACCCACGTAGAACGGACCCGGCGACGACAGTGGGAGGTTCCACGCCCCTCCGCGTTCTCCTCATCGACGATGAGATCGACGACGCGCGATTGATCGCGCGCGAGTTGCAGCGCAGCGGATACGAGGTCAGCTGGAACTGGGTGCAGACCGCGCCGGAGTTAGAGGTCGCCCTCCAGCAGCAATGGGACGTCATCACCTGCGACTGGGTCATGCCGGCGTTCAGCGCACCGGCGGCCCTGAAGCTCCTCGGCGAACACGGCGTTGACCTGCCGGTGATCATCGTGTCCGGCCAGGCCGCTGAAGAAGTGACCGTGACCGCCATGAAGGCGGGGGCGCATGACGTCGTCAGCAAACACAACTTGACGCGCCTGGGTCCGGCGGTCGAGCGCGAATTGCGCGAGACCGAGGTGCGGCGAGCGCGTGGATTGGCTGAGGCGGCGCTCAAACAGTCCGAAGCGCGCTACCGGCGACTGTTCGAAACCGCCAAGGATGGCATCATCATTCTGGATGCCGCCACGGGGCAGATCACCGACGTGAACCCGTTCTTGGTGGAGTTGCTCGGCTATAGGAGTGTGTCGTCACGCCCGCAGTTGTCGCCGAGGGAGATCCACGTCTGCTGCGTGTCGCCTTGGAGAATCTTCTGACCAATTCCTGGAAGTATACCGGCAAGCATCCCAGCGCGCGGATTGAGTTCGGGACGACCGAGCGCGAGGGTCGCGTGGTGTATTTCGTGCGCGACGACGGCGCCGGCTTCGATATGGCGCATGCCGGGAAGCTCTTCGGGGCTTTTCAGCGGTTGCATGGCGAGGCGGAGTTCGAAGGAACGGGCATCGGCTTGGCGACGGTGCAGCGCATCATTCATCGGCACGGTGGCCGAGTCTGGGCCGAGGCCGCCGTTGAGCACGGCACCACGATCTACTTCACGCTCAGACCTGCCGCGCCCCGCTCTGAAGTCATCGACCAAATTGAGGACCACGTATAACCACGCGCGTAGTAGTCCGAGCTTACGGCGGTGCCGTCCATCCTCTACAAGGGCAGGCATGGCGATCGAAGCGAATCTTCGGCTGGCGGAAGTGCCCATCGGTCTGATGCAGCTCGACATCATGCTGCCATCACAACACTTCAGAGCGCCGCGCAAGCAGGCACCTGAACAGCGGCTCATGATTGCGGTCCTACAGGACGCATTCGAGTGCATTGAGAAGCATCGCTTTTCAACGGACTCTCACCGCCGACGCCTCTTCCGCGAGGCGGAGGAGTGGTTCTTTGCCGACGAGGTAGAGTGGCCCTACTCCTTCGAAAGCATTTGCGGCGTCCTCGACCTCGACGTGGATGCCGTCCGCCAGCGGCTGCGTATCGTCCCAGAGAGCCAACCAGTACCCGTGTCGCGCGAGGCCGTTCGGCAAGCATGAGACTTGGGACCGTTGAAAGGAGGAACCATGTCAGAACGATGGCCGGAGCAGCGCGAACAGGTGATGCCCCGCGGGGGGAACGCCAACACTGGGCGGCGCGATATCTCAATGGTGCCGTTGGGCTTGAGCGTGGTCACGATCGACGCGGGCCGACAGATGGCAGAGATGGAACGCATGTTCCGCGCCGCGGGAAACCACGCTCTGCAGATGGAAGCTCTAGCGACTCTACGACGCTGGCAGTTCGATCCGAGGTTGGACAGTGCATCTCGGCGGAGAGCGAGCGTGCTCGTCTGGAGGTTTCAACCCAATGGATGGGACGAGGTCTGACCAAACGCTTTGAAGCGCCGCGCCCGCACGGCCCGACCAAAGATGAGGAGAATCACTGCAGGGTTCGGCGAATCGCACCCGGTGGCGTCCAACGACACCGCGGACGGCCGAGCCCAGACCAGACGTGTAGAGCTAGCTGCGCGTCGAATGATCGCATCTCTCTATACACACAGCCCCGGCGGCGCTTCCGGAGCCCCCCTCCGGTGCCGCCGGGGCTCCCCCCCAACTAGCAGGATCGCCATGGTCACGAACGATGTGCGCGTGAAGGGGCAGCAGTGAATCGGATCGTTCCCAATGCGCGGCTGGCTTGGCGAGCACTGGCATCGCCCACCGAGCGCGCGGCGCTCGTGGACCGTCGCGCGAATGCCCCTCCGCAACTCCCCGACGTCGATCGTTACAATCGTCGATTTTACGAACGCTGCTGGCAAGCCGCCTCGCTGCTGGCGATGCCGGGGGTCCGGGCGCCGGCGAAAGCTGAGGGGTTGCAAGTTGAAATTGGCTGTGGTCTGCGGCCGCGCCTGCCGCTTGCCGGGGCGTTGTTCGTCGATGTCAGTCCAACCGCATGCACGAAGCTTCGGCGCGCCGGTGCGCGTGTCATCCGTGCGAGCATCGACGCGCTGCCGTTCGCGTCGGGTGCCGTATCGCAGCTGTACCTGTTCGACATCCTGGAACACGTCAGCGATGACGTTGGTGTGGGGCGCGAGCTGGCGCGCGTGAGTGCGGCGAACGGATGGCTCGTCCTGAGCACGCCGCTGCATGCGCATCGGTGGCATGAGTTCGACCGCGTCGTCGGTCATGCGCGCCGGTACGAGCCGCGAGCGTTGGTGGATCTGCTCTGCGGATCCGGGTTCACGCTGGAAAGCTTCGCGCGCTTTGGTATGCGGCCGCGCAGTCCGCTACTCACTCGACTGGCTGCCTACTACCTGGTGCACCGGCCGCGGACGGCGTTCTGGTTCCAAGAGCAGTTTCTGCGCCTGGCGCACCGCACGGCGCAGCCGACGCAGTTGCGGCGTGCGGGGGTCGATGAGTTTCTTGTCCAGGTGGCGGATGCGGATGGCGCGGTGACGGCATGGCGCCATAGCCGACCCAATTGAAGATGCGGTGCGCAAAAGCGAACTCTGGCCGCGCCGTCTTTCCCGCCGCAGCGACTGTCTTTGTCGTGGACGACAACGGCGGGGTGCGTAAGTCGTTGCGCGCGCTGCTGGAGTCGGCGGGCCTCGCAGTCGAGACGTACGCCTCGGGTGAAGAGTTCCTCGCTGCCTACGATCCCGAGCACCCGGGCTGCCTGGTGCTGGATGTCCGCTTGCGACACGGCTTGAGTGGCCTGGACCTCCAAGACGAGCTCCGCCGGCGCAAGGCGATACTCCCGATCATTGTGCTGACCGGCCACGGGGATGTGCAGACCTCCGTGCGGGCGCTGAAGGCGGGGGCATTCGACTTCCTGCAAAAGCCGGTGCCGCCCACTCTGTTGCTCGAGCGGATCGGTGCCGCGATCGACTTCGATCACCAGGCACGCGCGGTCACGACCGACCGCTCCGCCGTCAGCGAGCGACTCACGCACCTCACGCACCGCGAGCACGAAGTGATGGAGTTGGTGATCGCGGGCAAGCGGTCCCAGGAGATCGCCGCGGCGTTGCATGTCAGTGTCCGCACGGTGGAAGGGCACCGCCGCATGGTGCTCTCGAAGGCGAACGTCTCATCGGCCGCGCAGCTTATCCGTACTGTGCTGGGCGCACGCGACACAGGTCCCCGCACCTAGAGGACTGCGGCACCGCAGTCGCACCCTCCGTCTACACGGCCCGCCGCCTGCAAGCCGCATGAGGCGGTAACCTACGCGTAGAACCACGCGCGTAGTACTCCGAGCTTACGGCGTTGTCGTGACTTTTGTACAAAGCGGGTATGGCTCTTGATACGAATCGTTGTCTGGCAAGCGCGCGGACGGGCAAGCCCGACGTGCCCCTGCCCTCGCAGCACTGCCGATCTCGCGGAAGACTGACACCGGAGCACCGGCTCAGGATCGCCGTCCTCGACGAGGCGATCCAGTGCGTTGAAAAGTATCGCCTCGCCACAGATTCTCGAGGCCGACGGCTCTTCGACGAAGCGAAGCAGTGGCTGCTCGCCGGTGAGACACACTGGCCATACTCTTTCAAGCGCATCTGTGCGGTTCTCGATCTCGACGTGACCGTCGTGCGCCAACACCTGCGATTGGCCGCGGAGCAAGCGCCAGCGTCCGTGTCGCGCGAGATGCAAGTGACGACGGGCGAACGCGGAACCGCAGTCTCAGTGACATCGGATACCTCTGTGGGTTCGGCTCCAGGTATCCGATCGCCTTCTCCTCCGAGACGCTCCAGTCGAACCCACAACCCGACGCGCAGCGACGTGGGGATACCTCACGTCGCAACGCAAACCCAATGAAGAGGAGGAAACCATGTTGCACTACGCAGTCGTGTTCTTCGTGATCGCCCTCATTGCCTCGCTGCTGGGGTTCGGTGGCATCGCTGGCTTGTCCGCACAGATTGGCTGGATGTTCGCAGTCGTCGCCGTGATCTTCCTCGCCGTCGCGCTGCTCAGTGGCCGAGGTGGCCGGGGCCCTATCTCAATTCCGTAATGCCGTGGGCGCTCGCAGATGCAGCGTCTCACGCAATAACTCCCACTCACGCAAACATCTCTCTACACACACCGCCCCGGCGGCGTTCCCGCACCCCTCCGGTGCCGCCGGGGTTCCCCCAAACTCATCCTGCTGCTGACCGAACGGCTGCAATTCCGACCTCTGCCCTCGAGTACTATGTGGGCCGCAAGGACGAGTTCCCAAGGAGCCCGAGATGCACCGAATACGGAAGCGAACGAAGACGCTGTTGTTCAGTGGAATGCTGACTCTGTGCGTGGCAGCTGGCTGCGCTGGCCACACGAGTAGGACCACTCAGACGGTCACGACGCAGCAGTCGGGCACTACGGCTGGTGCCAACGAGGAGCATCCGGCTGCATCCAATAGAACGGTAACCACCACCACCACCACGGACAGCGATGAGAAGTCTCCTGGGATCGTCGGTAGTGCCTTCAGTTTGGTGTGGGCCGTTATCAGCTTCCCATTTCGCGTCATTGGTGCCCTTTTCTGAGAGCGCGCTAAGGGGCGTTTGTTGGGCTCGATTGTTTCATAGGCGAGCGATCAGCCGTATGGCCGCCTCAGAAGAGCTGTAGCTCCTTAGCATCGATGCGTGCCAGAAGATCGTGTAGTCGCGTCGCCATCGCGTCGATCTCGCTTACCGTCAGACCGAACTGGATTCGACCTGGGACGACCCGCGTTCCCACTTCCGGGTCGCAGTTGGGGCTGGGTGCAACGGCGCGCAGGACACCCGCGTGATCTGCCGCCAACTCTCCGAGGACACCAAACTTGGAGAGTTGTTGCCGAGAGACGCGGCGCAGACGATCGATCGACTGCTTTGGCAGACCACCGATCCGAATTGCGTCGAAGTGCCACGTAAAGAAGTTGTACAGAACGCCGCCGAAGGCGATTCCATTGTCGATCGAGAACACCCGTGGGGTCGACGGGTCGGTCGGCATCGGGAAGTTGTTACTGCGCGCATCGCGGTGGGCGATGAGATAGGCGAGCAGATTGAGGTTGGCGAAATGGAAGGCGTAACGTGCATCTTCCGAAAAGCGTTTCGGGTCGAAGGCAGGGTCCGGCTGAGCGACATTCTGCAGCCACGCCGCCATTCCACCGAACACGCACCGCGTCTCCGGGATGTTCGGCGCGGTGTCTTTGTCGACCGCGGCATACGCATCGAGTGAAATGCCACGCGCCACGACTGGCGGCACGGGATAGTCTTCCGGATCCAGGAACAGTTCCTGGACCGCGTACGCGCCAACTTCCCGGCGCGGCGAGTTGTTCCACCCCTCGCCGCCCGCTGGCGCCGCCTTCCATTTCACATCGACGCTGAAATGGTTTTCGTGGAAGACGAGTGAGAGCTTCTTCGCGCCCGTAGTGCCGCCCCCGGCGGCGTCCACGCGAGCGATCTCGAAGTTGTCGTTCCAGAGAAGCTCGAGCAGCTTGGTCGGCGGCAGCGGTAGGTTGGCGGTTGGATCGAACACTTGAGCCATGGCGTATACGAATCCTCCCCGCGGCACGGTTACAACTCGTCCCAGAATAGCCCTGCGAACTGAACGCTGCCACGTCAACCGCCGCAGGGGACGCTCGCCATCGGCTTCAGTGAAGCGGGCCCGTAGCGCGTAAGGCTACGCGTAGAACCACGCGCGTAGTTGTCCGATCTTACGACGGCACAGCGGCTTTCGTACAATCAAACCATGGCCAGTTCTCCGTGCTCATCAATCGCAAGGCTCGATCGTGAGCAGATGGCGTAGTCGGGCAGGTCAATCGTGGAACTTGCAGAACCATCACGAACGAACGGCGACAGCGCCGGAGGCGACAGCCTCACGGGCGCGCCGTCTGTGTCCTCATCGCTCGAGCATTTGGTGGCCGGCAGTCAAGGTGTGATCACCAAGCGCATCGACTTGGCGTTGCTCGAAGGGCGAGAGCTGCTCTCGCGTACCCTCCAAGGCTCCGTCTTGGTTGGCCTCGGCATCATCCTGGCGGCGGCCGCGTGGTTCGCCGTGACGGCGTGCGTGGTGCTGTTAGTGATCCCAGATGCGAGCCGGGTCGGTCGCTTGGCCGCCTTCGGCTTGCTCAACGCAGGGACTGCGGTTGGGCTCGTCACGCTCGCCATGCGCCGCGGTCGGCCGCAGAGACCGGTGCGCCCGAACGGCAACGGGTCCAGTACCACAACGTGAACCGCTACCAGCCGAAGGAAAGAACGGACCGTGCAAAAGACCGACTTCGCCGAACAGCGTCAGGACCTCCTACAATCGATCGAACGCGATCAGGAAGAGGTGCGCGTCGCCGTGCAGGAGCTCACGGGTGCGGCGCACTCCACGCTCAACGTGAGCGAGCACATCAAGGAGTTCCCACTGACGTGGGCGATGGGCGCATTTCTCGTCGGCGCGTGGCTGGGCAGTCGCGGCGCTCCACTGAACGCCACCGGACAAAGGAGATCGTGATGACCACAGATCAGATCGCGGAGGAGCGGCCGTTGCCGCCACGCGCGGAGCACGTGCAACCAGACATCGCAGCCGTCCGCTCCAAAGTGACGGACCTGGAACAACAGGCCCGCACACTGATCAGACAACGGCCGGTCGTGGCGGTGCTGGCCGCCGCCGGCGTCGGCTATCTGGTTGCCCGCCTCGTCGCTCGGGGAACGAGGTGAGCACAATGAGCGATGCGGGAAACGGGCGCGCGCGCGATGCGTCGAGCCCAACCGAGCGGCAGCCTCAAAATCCCCACTCTCTCGGAGACCACCGTCGACAAATTCAGCACGACGCCGAAGCCCTTGCCGCGACTCTGCGGGACGCGACCGATGGCGTGCAACGCTACCTCACCGCGCAGGTGGAACAGCGACCCTTCAGCACCTTGGGCGTGGCGGCTGGGGTTGGCTACGTTCTGGGTGGAGGCCTCAGGTCGCGGTTGACCGTCGTCTTGCTCGGCGCAGTGACAAGAGTGGGCACGGCACTCGTCGCCCGCGAGCTCGGCAGCCGGATTGTGCAGAGCGGTTCCGCATCGGCTCACAATAGGAGCTCCTGAGGACACCTTGGGAGCGGCAAAGGAGCGATCATGAAGATTGAAGACATTTTGGCAGCACTTCCATCGAAGGAAGACATCGCGAGTGCGGTCGGTCTCGAGGCGCGGACCTCGACGAGTGGGGACATGCTTACGGCTTTCGGCATCTTCGGCACCGGGATGATCCTGGGCGCCGGACTAGCCCTGTTGTTCGCACCGAAGGCCGGCCAGGAAATCCGCCACGACATCGCCGAGACGGTCGGCGAGATGGGCGAACATTTGCGCGCCCAGGTGCCACAGCCGGCCACGTCAACCAACGGACCAAGCGCCTGAAACCTCGGGCGCAAAGGAGATCGCGATGTCACTGCTACTTTTGATCGTCTTGTTGCTGATCGTCTTTGGTGGCTTGCCCAACTGGGGGTATCACCAGTACGGGTATGGGCCGTCGGGGATCGGCGGCATCGTCCTCATCGTCGTGCTCATCATGCTCCTGACCGGTCGGCTGAACTTTTAGCGCCTCCGACCCTCCTTATCGACGCCTCGCTGTGTGAGCGTACGATACCGCGCCCCCACGGCGTCGCCGGTACCACCTGCGTCTACCGGGGTGTTGCGTGGGGTGGCGCCGGTGAGGTGTGCGCGACCGACGTCGTCGTCATTTGGAGCAGTGTCGCCGCGCCTCTTGCGCGAGCCGCGACGTTTCTACGCTGGGAGCTGCGTGTTCGCCTCGTACTCGGGAACGTTCCTTGGGGTGATTCGACCTCCGAGCGAGACGACGACCTCCGTCGATCCCTTCATTGTGCCCCGGCAGTGACCCGGGCGAGTAGGCTCGGCCGGAAGCGATCAGCGCACCCCGAAGATCTTTCGCCTGGTCGGCAACATTGCGGGAGGCGTGAGTCTGTAGGTCCCCGCACGTAGAACCACGCGCGTAGTATTCCGAGCTTCCGGCGTTGCCGTGCCTTCTGTACAAGCAAGCATGGCTATGGATGTGGATCGCTATCTGACGGGAGTTCCCATCGAGCTGTTCGAGCCCCATATCGTTTTGCCGGTGCAACACTTCAACCCTCCCAAAAGGCTCGCACCAGAGCACCGGCTCATGATGGCCGTCCTCGACGACGCCGTTCGGTGCGTTGAGAAGTACCGCTTCCCCAGAGATGGCCGAGGCCGTCGGCTCTTCCACGAGGCGCAGCAGTGGCTGTTGGATGAGGAGCCCAGCTGGCCCTTCTCGTTCGAGCGCATTTGCGCGGTCCTCGATCTCGACGCGAACGCCGTACGCCACCGCCTGCGATTGGCGCCGCAGCGACCACCGCTATCGGTGGCGCGCGAGAGGCAGACCCCGACACACGAACGCGGACGCGTAGACTCAGTGACATCGGACACCGCTGTGGGTTCGGCTTCAGGCATCCGATCGCACCCTTCTCCGAGACGCCCCAGTCGAACCCACAACCCGACGCTCAGCGACGGGGGGATACCTCACGTCGCAACGCAGACCGAATGAAGGGAGGAGAGCATGATCGCCCTCATTGCATCGCTGTTGGGGTTCAGTGGCGTGGCCGCTCAGGCTGGCTCAGCTCACCGCGGACTGGGCAGGCGAGGCACCGCAAGTGTCGATGATTCCCGACGGCGTCGAGGGCTACCTGCTCCCACCGAACGGACAGTCGCGCCGCTCGATCGACGAGTACATCGCGGTTGGCGGGTATCAAGCCGCGCAGAAGGCGTGGAGAGAGATGACGCCCGAGGACATCGCCGAGGTCGTGAAGTCCTCC
>JBGQHM010000113.1:0-16605 GCA_041497995.1 Binatia bacterium
AGCGATCAGCTGTCAGCCTTCAGCTCTCAGCCGGAGCCCTCTGGAAGGGCTGGAAGGACAGGCATTTCGAATTGTCTGGCTGACAGCTGATCGCTGATAGCTGACGGCTTAGGGCCGAATTAGGACAGCACCGGGAAGCGCCGATCGTTTGCGCTACGGCACGGACGCGAGATATGGCTATCAAATCGGAGGGGCCAAAACGGCTATTCCCGTTGGAACGCAAGCTCACCGCCATATTCTGTGCAGATGTGTACGGCTACAGCCGCCTCATGGGGGACGACGAAGAGGCGACTTTCCGCAGTCTGTCCGGAGCCCGCAAGATCATTGACGCACTGATAGAATTCCACCACGGCAGATTCGTCGGCTCTGCCGGCGATAGTGTGCTCGCCGAATTTGCGAGCGTGGTGAATGCGGTCCAGTGCGCGGTCGAGATCCAATCCGCGCTCAGGGCTGAGAACGAGAGTCGACCAACCGAACGGCGGATGGAGTTCCGCATCGGGATCAATTTGGGCGACGTCATCGTCGATGGGGCGCAGATCTACGGCGACGGCGTCAACGTCGCGGCACGTCTGGAGAGCATCGCGGAACCGGGCGGTATCTGCATCTCGGGCACCGTCCACGAACAGATCCGCAACAAGCTGGCGCTCAAGTGCGATGATCTCGGCGAGCAGACGGTCAAGAACATCGCCAAGCCGGTGCGCGTGTTTCGGGTGGCGACGGAGCCGGCGGATTCCGATCGCAGTCGCAGTAGAAAAAACAATGGGCCGCCGCGGGGCACATATCTGCGGCGCGGCGCATTCGGGGTCGGGGGGCTGGCGATCCTGGTCGCGACCGTCGTGCTCGTGCAGCACCTCTCCTTGCGCCCTCCTGCTACCTCGGCTTCCATTCCGGCGCCGGGTCAGGGGCTGCCTTTACCGGACAAGCCTTCTATCGTGGTGCTGCCATTCACCAACTTGAGCGGTGATCGTGAGCAGGAATACTTGAGCGACGGTATCACGACTGACCTCATTACCGACCTCTCGAGACTCCCGGACCTGTTTGTCATCGATCGCAACTCCGCCTTCACTTACAAAGGGAAGACCGTGAAGGTGGGAGATGTGGGTCGGGAACTGGGAGTGAAGTACGTGCTCGAGGGTGGGTTGCAGAAGGTGGACGACCAGATACGGATCACCACCCAGCTGGTGGATGCTACCACGGGCGATCAACTGTGGGCGGAACGGTACGACTGCCCCCGGCGCGACTTCTTCGCCCGGCAGGATGAGATCGTGCGGAGGATCGTGACGACTCTGAATCTCGAGGTCGATCTGTCACAGCGGGCGGTTTTCGTCGGTACGGGAGGAGGGCGCACAACCAATCCCGGTGCGTATGACGCCTATTTGCGCGGGAAGAAATACGCCTCCAGCATGACCAAAGAAGACTATCTGAAAGCAGAGCAGATGTTCGAGAAAGCGATCGAGCTGGACCCCAAGTACGCGGCAGCGTATGTCAGCCTGGGTTACACATTGCGTTTTCAGTGGAACTGGCTGTGGAACGAGGATCCTGACCCTTTGGACCACGCTTTCCAACTGGCGAAGCAGGCCATTGCTCTCGATGAATCCCTGGCCTCCGCACATGGGCTGTTGAGCGCTGTCTATCTGTCGAAAGCGCAATTTGACCAGGCACTCGGCGAAGCGGAACGCGCCGTCGCGTTGGATCCGAATTCCGCTGATAGCTACAACGTGCTGGCGTTTGTTCTGGACTATTTTGGAAGGCCGGCGGAGGCAGTTGCGGCCGCCGAGAAGGCGATGCGGCTCGATCCGCGCCATCGAGACCAGTACTTAATCTGGGTAGGCCTCGCCCAGACCCAGATGGGGCACTACTCAGAAGCGATTCCCACTGTTAAGCAGTTCCAGGCCAGTTATCCTAATATGCTGGGTAGCGGCTTTTGCTTCACGTATTTGATGGTCGACTATATCGAGCTGGGGCAGGAAAAAGAGGCGCGCGCGGAAGCGGCGGCCCTGCTGCGTTTTAGTCCCGACCTGACTCACCATTTGCTCATGGAAAGGCTTCCGCTCAAAAATCAAGCGACCGCGGATCTTTTTTCCGCCGACTTCAGCAAGGCGGGTCTGAAGTAGAATAGGCGAATGAGGTGCGCGACGGTTGCAACAGGTTAGCAGCGTTGTCCTTTCTCGTGAATCGTGCCCGTGAGCCTGTTCGTGGATCGGACGGAACAAACACGAGCACGAACACGATTCACGATCTCCGCCGAGGTACGCCCGGCGGAGCCTTCCACGGCGCCCTGCTGGGGTAGCGGGAGCCCGCCTCACCTCCGCTGGCCTCGCTAGACCTCCCCGCGCCGCTGGTGAATGCGCGGGCTAGCGTTCGGTCACTTCGTTCTCGAGCGGCTCGCCACGCAGCCAGCGCTCCAGGTTGCGCAGAAACAACTCGCTGACGCGTGCCGAGTTCCCCGTCGATGCGGCGGAGTCGTGCGGTGAGATGATGACGTCGGGAAGATCCCAGAGTGGCGAATCAGTCGGGAGCGGCTCTTCGGCGAAGACATCGAGGTAGGCGCCGTCCAGGCGGCCATCCTGCAGCGCAGCGATCAGTGCGGGCTCGTCGATGATCTGGCCGCGAGCGACGTTGATCACGTGCGCGGTTGCGGGCAATCGCGTCAACGCAGCGGCGTCAATCAGGCCACGCGTCTCATCGGTCAGCGGGCAGGATAGTACCAGCCAATCGGCGCGTCCGAGGAGTGCGTGCAACGCAGACGGCGGGTGCATCTCATCGACGTGATCATCCTCGCGACGCGGCCGGCGGCGCACGCCGATGACATGCAGCCCGAGCGCCTGTGCGAGGCGGGCGATCTCGTTGCCGATAGCGCCGAGTCCCACGATCACCATGGTCTGACCGCGCAGGTCGCGCGGCGCTTGGTCGCGGTGCGGTGCCCACTCGTGACGGCGTTGCGCCGACCACCAGCGCGGCCAACCGCGCGCCAGCGCCAAGAGTCCAGCGATGGCCGTGTGCGCGATCGGCTCGGCGGTCGCACCCGACGACGTCGTCAGCCGCACGCCCTGCTCGAGCAGGCGGCCGAAGACGGGATGATCGACGCCGGCGTTGGGTAGATGCACCCACCGCAAGTTGGGAGCGCGCAGCGTGCTGCCCAGAAAGCGTCGCGTGAACACCGGATCGGTGTCGAAGTTCCCGCTGAAGCATGCGACCTCGATCTCGGCGAGCGTGCGCGCATCGAGTCGTACCTGCTCATCGGCGGGCAACGTCACCGGGTCGAGGTCGCGGGCGTGGGTACGGCAGAGTGCCGAGAGGCGCTCGCCATAGCGCGTGATGAACGCGTCGGTTGTGAGCAAGTAAGCCATGGCCGCGTCAGTGGCGGAGGACCGAACTGGTCAGGCGAGCGTAGCGCGACTGCGAACCGACGCGGGCCTGCAGTAAGGCGTCTTCGTCGGCGAGATGCTGAGCGACGGAGGCGGGGTCGATACGTGCCGCGGCCTCGTGGATAACATGGACATCGCCGCATTGGGAGCAGTCTTCGCCGAGCATCTGCCGCAGCATGACGTGGCCGACGACCGGATGGAAATGGCAGAAGCAGGCCGCCGTGAAGAGCCAGTCGGTGCGCGCCAGCTCATTGTAGCCCGTGTAGTCCCAGTAGGGAGCGATACCCGCCAGTGCGCGCTTCCACTCTTGGAACGCCGGCCAGCGACCGGTCTGCCGGATCGCCTCCAATTCATATTCATGCAGCGGCGGGATCAGCAGGATGACCTCAACGCCAGTCGCGGTGAGCTGCGCGACGGTATCGCGCAGCAGATCCAACTGGGTCGAGGAGAGTTGGAAGTCAGTGTAGAGATCAACCCACTGCCGCAGATCGCGCGTGAACTTCTGTTCGTCCAGGCCGGCGGAGGACTGGGTTGCGAGAGCTTGCAGTACGTCGCGGATGACGCCTTCGGGCCAGGGTACGGAAAGCAGCGCTGTGGCGGGAAGCCGCTGCCGGCCGCGGACCGCTGCGTAGACGAGCTTCCAACTTTCCTGGAGCGCCTTCGTGCTGAGCAGCGTGTCTCGCACGAGGAGAGACCGATCACCGTCGAGGCGGGCGCGCGTCGGCTCGTCGCGAAAGCCTCGAAAACTTTCTTGGAATGCGAAGAAGTCCAGGCCCCACACAACACGTTTGAGGTGCGAGTTGTGACGCGCTACGTGCAGGAGGCTGGCGATCTCATCGACGGAGGCGCCAGACAAGCCGGCGTTGAAGACACCGTCACGACACCCTTGCTCGACCGGGATGCCGTAGAGCATGCGCGAGCTGCCGAGCAGGAGAGTCGTGGGTTGCTCGCTGCGCACGCGGTACGGAGCTTTGAGGCGATCAGCGCCCGGCCCGAGCCCGTAGTAGATCTTGTCGACGAGGTGTGGCGACCAGATCCCGTACGGGTTGGCGAGCCAATTGGCGCTGACCACGACGGCGAGGACGCCGAGTAGATAGCGCAACATCATCCCCAAGCGCCGCACCGGGTTCACTCTTGGCGACCTCAAAATTGGAAGTAGACGAACGGCGTGGGGTCGCCGAGCCGCAAGATGGGCAGGGCGGCCAGCGCGGTAAAGGCGATGGCGTAGAGGCGGTCGCTCGTCCACTCCCATTGCATCAGGGATTGGCGATTCGGGCAGAACAGGACCATGACCAACGCCGCCACAATCATCTGATACTCCTTGCGCCCAATCGAGTACGGGAACGCGTCCCACGCGAACCCGTTCAGGCCCACCATCCCGGCAAGGATTCGCTGCGTCGTGTCCATCGAGTGGGCGCGAAAGAACACCCAGCCGACCATAACGGCGACGAAGGTGAGCGGCCAGGCGACCGCACTCGGCAACTGAATGCGCGTCCGTTGCCAGAGGTGGTTGATGGTCAAGTAGGCGCCGTGCAGCGCGCCCCACAGGACGAAGGTCCAACTGGCGCCGTGCCACAGGCCGCCCAGACCCATGGTGATCATCAGGTTGACGTAGCGCCGGACCGTTCCCTTCCGATTGCCACCGAGTGGAATGTACAGATAGTCGCGCAGAAAGCTCGACAAGGTGATGTGCCAGCGCCGCCAGAAGTCGATGATGTTGCGTGCCTGGTACGGCGAGTCGAAATTCTCCGGCAGCTTGATGTTGAACAGCAGTGCCAAGCCGATGGCCATGTCCGAGTACCCGGAGAAGTCGAAGTAGATCTGCAGCGTGAACGCCAGCGTCGCGCCCCACGCATCGGTGAACGAGGTGGGCCCGACGCGGTCGAAGATGGGACCCACCAGCGGGCTGAAGGCGTCGGCGATCATCACCTTCTTGAAGAGGCCGATGGCGAAGATGAGTAACCCCGCGTTCAGGTTGGCTGCAGACATCGTGTAGGTACTGGCGCGCGTCAACTGCGGCAGGATCTCACGCGGGCGGATGATCGGGCCGGCGATGAGGCGCGGGAACAGGGTGATGAACAGTGCATAGTCCAGGAAGTCGTGCTGGCGCGGCGCGCCGAAGTATGCGTCGACGAGGTAGGTGATCTGTTCGAAGGTAAAGAACGACACCGCCAGCGGCAGCATGATGTGATGCAGCTCCCAGTGCCAGCCGAATGCGGCGTCGACCGTGCTGATGAGGAAATCGGCGTACTTGAAGTATGCCAGCACGCCGAGATTCACGCTCACCCCGACAGCCAGCAGGACGCGGCGTGCCGTCGTGACGCGGCCCGAAACCGCTACCGCGCGTCGATGCAGCAGCAGACCCCAGCCGTAGTTGAAGGCGATGGAGAACAGGAGAAGAAACAGGTAGTGCCAGTTCCACCACCCGTAGAAGACGAGCGACGCGCCGGCGAGAAATATCATGGCGGGCTGCCGGGCTCGGCAGCGCGTACACAGCGCGAATCCCAGCACCACCAGAGGCAGAAAGCCGAAGATGAAGGTGTAGGAATTAAATAGCACGGCGGGCGTCGAGAGTGCGGCGGAACGTATCGGCGGCACCTGCCGCTGTCAAGGTTGGCCGACAGGTTGGCCGGCCGCAGATCGGTGTGGCCTGACCAGCGTGGCCGTGGCGCCGCTGCGCGCTGCACGGTATAAGGCCTTGGCCCACGAGGGATGGACGGATCGGAGGACGCGTCATGACGAAGAAAACTTTGGTCGCAATCGCTGTCATCATTGCGCTGCTGTTCACTGCGGTCACCCCGTCACGGGCGCGCGCCGACAACACCGGAGTGATCGTGATCGCCTCAATCGCAGCGTTCGTGGCGTTCATTGTCATAGGAACCCTGCTGACGACGAATCGGGAGACGCCACTCTTCCTACAGGAGATGCCTCCGGAGGATATGGATCCCGCGGCACGGACGCGAAGGGATGCCGTGCATTTCGGGACAAGCTGCCGTCCCAGCGCGACGGCCGGCCAGCCCCTGGTGTGCTGGTAGCGGCGCACGTCACTTTCCACGGTGCTCGCCCAGCACCAACCGTTACGCGCGGATGAGGCGCACGCGGCGGTTGCTGAAGACCAAGACGATGGCGCCCACCATGATCACGGCGTTGAGGATGTACGGACCGGTGCGGGCGAACGAGTACAGCGTGGTGCCCAGCATCGGCGCGAACACGTTGCCGATGACTGCAACGCCGCCGAGCATGCCCGCGACGGAGCCTTGCTCGTTGGCCTCGACAGAGAGCGACGCTGCGGCGGCCGAGCCGGGACGCACCAGGCCCAGTCCGAGTCCAAGGCACGTCAACCCCGCGACGTAGACGGCGAATGCACCGCCGACGATGAAGAGCAGGAACGCGCCCAGCATCAGGACGGTGCCCGTGCGCATCATCCACCGCGCTGATGGGCGGAAGCGCTGCACGACCACCAGCTGCGCGAACAGGCCGGAGACCGCCAGTGTGACGAAGCCGACGCCGGAGTACTGCACGGTCTGTTGCGCGTTCAGCTGCAGCGTGTCCTGCAGGAAGAAGGCGAGGGTGATGACCGTGGTGGCGCGGACGGCCTGTAAGGCGGTGCTGACGAGGAGGAAGGGGAGGACGCGCCGGTCGCCGACGCGCATCTTGCGCGGCCGCGGAGTGGCGTGGGTGTGCGGCGGACCCTCTTCGGGCAGGAAACGCCAGATGGTCAGCGCGCTCAGGACGGCCAGCCCGGCGGAGAAGTAGATCGGCGCGAGTAGACCGATCGATGCGAGTGCCGCGCCGAGTCCGGGGCCGACCGTCTCTCCAAGACCCATGGCGGCGCTGACCAGCGCCACGCCGGCGGTGCGGTCGGTGCGACTGGTGCGGTCGGCGATGTAGGCCTGCGATGCTGGTCCGGTTCCCGACCCGACCAGCGCGAACACGCAGCGCGACGCGATCATCATCGGGTACACGATCATGGGCGGCAGCAAGCCGAGCGTACCGATCTTGATAGTTGTCGCCAGGAGGGTCATCGACAGTGCGTACCCCAGCAAGCCGATCAGCATCACGGTGCGCCGGCCGCTGACGTCGCTGCGGCGCCCCCACATTGGACTCACGAATACCCAAATCGACGCCGAGGTGGCGAAGATCGTCGACACCTGAAACGGCGAGATGCCGATCGCGCGCGCCGCCGGCGGCAGGATGGAGAACAGCATCGACTGCCCCATGCCGATGCACACGAGGCAGCCGAACAGCAGCGCGAACCCGCGCTGAATGGTGAATGGTGAATGCTGAATGGTGAATTGTCGGCCGCCCCGACCAGCCCCGCCTTCATTCATTCAGCATTCAACATTCACCATTCATCATTGGCCCTTTGGGCCTGTAGGGACGTCCTTGAAGGCAATGCCTTTGTCGGCGCGGATCTCCGGTGGTAGGCCGAGGACGCGCTCGGCGACGATGTTGCGGAGAATCTCGTCGGTGCCGCCCGCGAGACGCAAGCCGGGCGTTCCCAGATACATCTGTTGCCAGGCGCCCTCGTCCGGGGCGGCATCGCGATCGAGCATCGCGCCGGCAGGGCCTTGCAGATCGACCGCGAAGCTGGCCATCTCTTGACGCAGCGGTGCCCCGACCAACTTGCCGATCGAGCTCTCCGGACCCGGCGTCTGGCCGCGTGACAGTGCCGTCTGCGTGCGGTAGCCGGTGTACTGCAACCCCTTCATGCGGATGTAGAACCGCGCCAACCGTTGACGTACGGAGCCATCCTCGAACGCGGGCCGTCCGCCCAATTCGATCCCCTTGCTGAGCTGCACGAGATCCTTGAAGTCCGGTCCACCGCCGCCGCCGCCACCGATCGAGTGTCGCTCGTTCATCAAGGTGGTCAGCGCGCCACGCCAGCCGTCGTTCACGGCGCCGACACGGTTCTTGTCGGGGATACGCACGTCGGTGAAGAACACCTCGTTGAATCCCGACATGCCATTGATCTGCTTGATCGGGCGGATCTCGATGCCCGGCGACTGCATGTCGACGATAAAGTAGGTGATGCCCTTGTGCTTCTCGGCGGCGGTATCGGTGCGCGTGACGATCATGCCCCACTTGCAGTACTGTGCGCCGGTGGTCCAGATCTTCTGGCCGTTGATCACCCAATCGTCGCCGTCACGGACGGCGCTGGTGCGCAGGCCGGCGAGGTCAGAGCCGGCGGCGGGCTCGCTGAACAACTGACACCAGATCTCTTCGCCGCGCAGCATCGGCTTGACGTAGCGCTGCTTCTGCTCCTCGGAGCCATGCACCATGATCGTCGGCCCGAGCATGCCCTGGCCGATACCGAAGATGTTCGGCGGGGTGTTGAAGCGGGCTTCCTCCTGGTTCCAGATGACACTTTGGATCGCGGTGGCGCCGCGGCCGCCGTATTCCTTGGGCCAGGTGATGCAGGCCCAACCCGCGTCGGCTTTCTTTGCTTGCCACGCCTGGGCCCGCTTGATGCCGCCGGGCTCGGAGCGGCCTTCGAGTCCGGGGGCGCGCTCGCCGGGCTTCAAACGCTCGGCGTTTGCGTCCAGCCACGCACGCGCTTGCGCGCGGAATGCCGCCTCTTCAGGTGTGTCATTGAAATCCATCAGCTACTCCTTAGGAACGAAGAGAATGCAACCACCGATGAACACAGATGAACACCGATAGCAGGGAAGCAAGTTCTCTGGTCTTCTTCTGTGTTCATCGGTGTTCATCTGTGGTTGCTTTTTTCAGGCCTCTAATCTTTGCATCAGTTGCTCACGCCACTGATGCGCACTGCCGAGCAGCGCACTGAGGTACTTGGCGCGGCGGTAGAAGAGGTGGCAGTCGAATTCCCACGTGTAGCCGACGCCGCCGTGCATCTGGACCATCTCCTCGCTCGCCAGCACGAACGCATCGGTGGCGCTGGCGCGCGCCCCACACGCGGCCACCGCGAGCTCCGGGTTGTCCGCGCCCAATGCCCATGCGCCGTAGTAGGCGTTGGAGCGCGCCAGCTCGATCTCCACGTACAGGTCGGCGAGGCGGTGCTTGATCGCCTGGAACGAGGCGATCGGACGCCCGAAGGCGTAACGGCTCAAGCAGTACTCACGGGTGATTTCGAACGCCCGTGTGGCTGCGCCAATCTGCTCGAAGGCGACGAGTACCGCGGCGCGATCCAGCACCTTCTGCAAGGCGGCAGCCCCGCCGGTGGTGACGTCGCCGAGCAACTGCGCCGGCGCACCATCGAAGCGGATCGAGGCGAGCGAACGGCTCGGGTCGATGGAGCGCACCGGTTGACGCGTGACGCCGCGTGCACTCAGATCAACCAGCACCAGCACGACATCCTTGCCGTGCTTGGCAGTGACCACGGCGCAGTGCGCGACATCGCCGTCAGCCACAGGGACCTTGATGCCGGTGAGCGTGCCGTTCGCGAACGTTGCGTTGATGCCGCCGGCACCGGCTTCGCCGGGCTTCTCGGCGTGCGCGAAGGAACCGATCGCTGCGCCGGAGGCGAGCCCGGGCAGGTACTCCTGCTTCTGAGCCGGGGAACCGGCCAGCACAATGGCCTCGGCGGCAAGGTAGATGCTGGACGAAAACGGAATCGGCGCGAGAGCGCGGCCGAGCTCTTCGGCCATAGCGGCCAGCTCCAGGCGCCCGAATCCCGCACCGCCGTACTCCTCCGGGATTGCCGTACCCAGCCATCCGAGCTCAGCAATGCCTTTCCACAGCGTATCCGAGTACGATGCGTCGGATTCCAGCACCGCCCGGCACAAGCTCAGCGGCGCATGCGCGGTGAGAAATTCACGCGCCGTCTTGCGCAGCAACTTCTGATCGTCAGAGAAATCGAAGTTCATGCCTCTCCTGCCTTGGGATTACATCGAGGATGTCGGTGAGACCCTTAGCTAGTGCGCCGACGCTATGTCAATGAAGCCGGGTTGGTAAGGCCTCAGTCTTGATGACGCTGGCTTGCTGTCCTCTCCCGCGCGTTTTTTCCGCGTGGGAGGGGAGGGTGAGGGTACCAGCCTGACGCGGGGAAGCTTGCACCCTCACCCCAACCCTCTCCCGTACTGAGATGATGCGCGGGAGAGGGAGCTCGACTTGCCAGACGACTCATCGTCGAGGAGGCCTAGCGCCACCAAGACTGAGGGATTGCCCGGGTCGGCCTCCCGGGCTTGCCACGCTGGCCAGGCTGTGGGAGTGCTGCGGCTGTAGGAGGAGTGCACCCATGCCACGTTCTGAACTTGCGGGAATGTTCGAGATGATACGGTCGGCGCCGCAGGGCGAGTCGATCGCGGCGATGCGCGCGGAGATGAACGCCTTCATCCCATTCATCAACGCGAATGCACCGGAGGTGGAACGCGTCGATGCGGCCGTCGCCCTCGGCAACGGCGTCAGCGCGGACATCCTAGTCCCGCCCGGCACGCCGCCATTCCCGACGCTGCTCTACCTGCACGGTGGCGGCTGGTCGATCGGCAGCCCGGCGACGCATGCCAAGTTGACGCGCCAGCTCTGCGTTGGTGCGGGCGTCGTGGTCGTCAGTGTCGACTACCGCCTCGCACCGGAGCATCCGTTTCCGACGCCGCTCGACGACTGCGTCGCGGCGGCGCGCTGGACGCATGCGAACGTCGCGCGCTGGGGCGGCGACCCACACCGCATGACGGTCGGCGGCGACTCAGCTGGCGGGAACCTGTCCGCAGCCGTGGTGAACGATCTGCGCGGCAGGCTCGAGTTCCGTGGCGCGCTGCTGATCTACAGCGCCTTCGATGTCTTCGGTGCCTGGCGCGACTACGACCGCTATGCGCCGGAGGAGGATCCGATTCTGCCCAAGAAGCCGATGAAGCTGATGCTCGACGCGTACTTCAGCGGTGGGGCGTCGAACGACGACCCCCGCGTCAGCCCGCTCAAGGCCGACCTGAGCCACTTTCCTCCGGCGTGCCTGATCTGCGGCACATGGGATCCGTTGTTCGGCGACTCGCTGGCGTTCCACGAGAAGCTGCGCGCCGCCGGACGCCAGGCGACGCTGCATCGCTACGACGAGATGCCACACGCGTTCCTGCAGCTACCAGTGTCGGATGCGGATGCGGCGATTGGAGTGGCATGTCAGTTTCTGAAAGAGGTGACGCAGCGGTAGGGGCACGGCATGCCGTGCCCCTACCGCATCGAGCGCGTTGCCGCCCTGAATGCCGAGGCAGGCGGCGTGCTTTCCCTCGGCACGCGCCCGGCGATACTCCGCCACGTTGCGGACGACTTGGAAGTCGGTGGGCACACTCTCGAAGATGCCTTGCAGGCGGCGGACATTCTCGAGCAGGGTTTGCGGACGGCGCGCGCGGCATGGGCTCGGAGCTGCCGCGCTTGGTCGATCTTATGCCACGTCGGCGCTGGAAGCCGGAACGCATTCAGAAGATCCTGGGTGGGAACTTTCTGCGGATGGTCGAGGCACTCCGTGGATGAGCCGGACGCGGGTTTGAAACCCGCCGCTACGCAGAGGCGGCTATGGCTCGATCCGCTGTAGCGGCGGGTCTCAGACCCGCTTCAATGCCGCGGTCGTGATAGGCAGGATGGCCGAGTATGCAAGGAGACAATCCATGAGAATGCCAGCGCATGGACTTTCACGCGCGGCCGTACTCGAGCAACTCGAGTCGTACCGCGCCAACGACATGCCGTGGCGCGATGGGCGGACGTGGGCGTACGTCTACGACCCCGGGCGCGAGGCCGAAGAGGTGATCAAACAGGCGTACATGATGTACCTCTCGGAGAACGCCCTCGACCCGACAGTCTTCCCCAGCTTGCTGCGGCTCGAGAATGAGCTGGTGGCCATGGCCGCGGCGCACCTGAACGGTGACGCCGACGTCGTCGGCAACTTCACCAGTGGCGGCACCGAGAGCATCATCTTGGCGATGAAGGCGGCGCGCGACTATGAGCGTGCCAAGCGCCCGCAGATCAAAGAGCCTGAGATCCTCATGCCGGCGACCGCGCACGCCGCGTTTCAAAAGGCCGCGCACTACCTCTGCATCAAACCGGTGCTGGTGCCGATCGATCCGCGGAGCTTCAAGGCTGACGTCACGGCGCTGCGCCGCGCCATCACGCCGAACACAATCCTGCTCGTGGGCTCGGCGGTGTCGTACGCGCATGGCGTGGTCGATCCGATCCGCGAGCTGGGACAGCTGGCGCTCGAGCACGATCTGTTGCTCCACGTCGACGGCTGCATGGGCGGCTTCCTCCTGCCGTACTTCCGGCGCCTTGGTGCGCCGGTGCCCGATTTCGACTTCTCGGTGCCCGGCGTGACGTCGATGTCGATGGACTTCCACAAATACGCCTTCGCTGCGAAGGGCGCATCGACTGTGCTGTATCGGAACAAGGAGCTCCGCAAGTATCAGATCTTCACCTGCGCGAACTGGGCGGGGTACACGATGATCAACCCGACCGTGCAGAGCAGCAAGACGGGAGGGCCACTGGCCGGCGCGTGGGCGGTGCTCCACTTCATCGGCGACAATGGCTATCTGGAAATTGCCCGTCAGGTGCTCGATGCGACGCGGCGCATCGCCGACGGCATCGAACGCATCGACGGGCTGCGCTTGCTCGGACGCCCGGAGATGAACCTGGTGGCCTTCACCTCCGACACCGTCAGCGTCTTCCACATCATCGACGAGATGAAGCAGCGCGGCTGGTACATCCAACCGCAGCTCGGCTTTCAAGATTCGAAGGAGAACATTCACCTGTCGATCAACCCGGCGAGCGTGAAGTGGGTGGATGCGCTGCTTGCAGACCTACGCGTCTGTGTCGAGCAGGCGAAGACGATGAAGTCCGGGGAGCTGGCTGCAGGTATCCGCGAGGCGTTCGGTGCGATCGACGCCGCGACATTGAGCGACGAGACGTTGGGACAGATGCTCGGCATGGCGGGGGTGCAAGGGACGGCGCTGCCAGCGCGGATGGCAGAGATCAACGAAGTGCTGAACGCCTTGCCTCCCGCGTTGCGCGAGCGCTTGCTTACGGAGTTTTTGAACAACCTGCTGCAGTACAAGGACGATGGAGAAGGGCCGGGGCGGTGAGCCAGGATGGATACAAACACTGTCGAGGTGATCGGCATCGACCACATCTATGTCGCCGTTCGTGACCTGCGGCGCTCGGAGGAATTCTACGATCGCGCGATGGCCGTGCTTGGCTACCGTAAGCGCGCCTCGGTGATCGCGGGCGACCCACACATCCACTACTTCAACCGCCAGTTTGGCTTCTCATTGCGGCCGGCCCGTGACGGCACGCCGGATCACAACCCGTATGCGCCGGGTCTGCACCACTTCTGCTTCCGCGTCGTCGATGAGGCGGCAGTGGATCGGGCTGCCACAGCGCTGCGGGCGACCGGGGTGGAAGTGACTGAGCCCCGCTCCTATCCAGAGTATGCGCCGGACTACTACGCCACGTTCTTCGAAGACCCCGATGGTATCCGCTTCGAGGTCACGAACTTCCGTGAGCAGCGCCGCAAGCGCATGTACGACTGGGACGCCGAGGGGCTCGACTAGGGGTCTTCGAGGGCAGAAACTCATCGCGCTTGAGTCAAGTTCGCGAGGGCAGCCCATAGCGACCAACGGGAGCGGTCCGTGGAAAGGACGCTGGGCGCAGCCCGACTAGTCGCTATGCAGGCGGTGCGCTGCTTTCGAACGCCCGCCGGATGGCTTCCACGCGACGGCGGTTCACGCCCCAATCCGAATAGCCCGTTCTTGACGCTGAACGGATCTGCACGACGTGGGCGGCGGCGTCGAGTTGCAGATCGACGTCGTCGACGAAGCGGAAGATCCGGCTGGTGAACTCGGCGTGCAACGCGGTCGGGCTCGCGGCGACAATGCGCGTGCGTGGCATCGACTCGATGATGCGCCGGAGGTCGTCCGTGGCCTGCGCGGCATCGCCGGTGATGCGCAACGGCGCGACGTGGTGCTCGCTGTCGGTGGCCTGACTGGAGACGCAGTTCGGTGACGCTGGGCAGGGGGCCAGGAACGGCGCGCGCGGCGGCGCTGGTTGCGCCGGCGGTTGCACGGGTGCCGAACAGCTCGACGCAGCGAGGACCAGCAGCGCGGCCAGCGCAGTACGGGCTCGTCGGGCCATTCAGTACCGGATCATGCCGCGTTGGTGCCCGTAGCCCATGTAGGCGATGCGGCGGAAGCCGAGGTCCATGTCGGGAGCAACAGTGCGCACGCTCCGCTCGTCGGTGATCTCGAATTCCGGGAGGCGCGCGAGGTTGTCACGCAGCTCCTCCGATAGGGGTTGGCGCAGCTCGACTTCGATCGTGTATGGCGCCGGCTCAGCGCGATACGGCTGCAACTCGCCGGCGCGTGCACGCTCGACGGCCCGGCGCGCGCCGGTGCGGATCAGTGCCTGCGCGCGTGCTGGCGGGATGACATCGCCGGCGATGTTCGACAGCGCGCGCTTGACCTCGACGGCTTCGGCCCATGGGGCGCGCCCGCGCAATTGCTCGATGACCATCTGATCGCCGGTGATGAGGCCGACGGGCACGCCGAGCTCACCAGCGCGAATGGTGAAGATTTCCGGCTCGCCGCAGTCGTGGCCGGCGAGCCGTACGGCTTTGAAGCGCTCGTACGAGACCGTGTGCGCCATGATGCCCGGACGCGAGCCGGCGCGGGCGTGATGTCCCACCAGGAGCACCACGCCGATCGAGGCATCGAGCGCTGCCATCGTCGTCGCCGCCGGCCGTCCGGCGCCGCGCACGACGCGGCAGCGCGGATCGATCTCGTCGAGGACCAGGTCGCACAGCTCTTCGACGCCGTGGTTCTCCTCGACGATGACCTCGGTGGCACCGCCGTCAAACGCGCCTGCGATTGCCGCATTCGCGTCCTGTGTCATGAAGCGCCGGTTGCGCGCGAAGTCGATGCCCGCCGTGACGACATCGGCCCAGCGCACCAGGCCGGAGATCCCTTCCATGTCGACGCTGATGAAGACCTTCATGAGGGTGGGTTATCACTCGGCAAGGCATCGATGGGCAAGAGGGGTGGCGTTCATCTCGGCAACCTGACAGCATGGCCGGCATTGATCTGTCGTGTTCGGGCTGATCGGCCTCGGTGTGACCTGGGGGTGCGGTGTGGCTGCTGGCGCACCGCAGGGAAGCGTTGGTCCGATGCGTTCGAGCGCGTGAAGCGACATCGATGGCCTTGGTGCACGCCGACACATTCGACGACAAAGACGTCGCGATGGTCTATATCGCCGGTCGCCTGAATGAGGGGAAGCGGGTCGAGGAAGTCTTGTCGGAGAACGCCATCGACTACGCCGTCGATATCGAACCGTTTGAGAAGCGCGTGCTCGGCATTCTTCCCATAAAGTACGAAGGCGTCGGGTTCTATGTCCTCTCTCATCAGGCAGATGCCAGCCGTCGCGTTCTGCGCGAGGCGGGCTTGCTCCAAGGCCTGGTGGAGGAGGAGCTTGGCTGAGGCGCCGCTGAGCGGGAACCTTGAGGCTGCCTGCGACAAATGAAACCCTCTCGCATTGTTCGTTCGCTCCTGCTTGCCGGAGTCGTCGTGTCGACGATCGGCTGCGATCAGGCTACGAAGCATCTTGCCCGCGCGCACCTCGCTGGCTCGCCGCCGCTCTCCTTTCTCGGCGGTTCCGTTCGCATCGCGCTCGCACAGAACGAGGGAGGCTTTCTGAGCATCGGTTCGTCACTTCCTCCCGGAGTGCGCCCTGGGGTGTTTCTCCTCAGTGTAGGCGCCGTCCTACTCCTCGCCGCCGTCTACCTGGTTCGCCCAGTCGGCCTGCGGTTCTCGGCACTGCTATGCGCGTGGCTCATCTGGGCTGGCGGGCTCAGTAACCTCCTCGATCGAGTACTATTCGAGGGGCGCGTGACCGACTTTATGATCGTCGGTCTTGGGCCCCTCCACACTGGCGTCTTCAATGTTGCCGACGTGGCTATCGTGGCCGGCAGCGTCTTCCTCGGTCTCTCCGCTTGGGGCGATCAGTCTGAGCGCCGCTGACTTTCCGGCGGGCCTAGAGAAGACGATGCATGCACGGGGTAGCCGGATCGGCCCGATTGCAGCAATCGTCGGCGCGATTCTCTTGTTTGTTGGAACGTACCTGCATCCCATGGATGCAGACCCCAACGTACCTTTGGCCGCATTCACCGAGTACGCAGCCGATCACCATTGGGTGGCCAGCCACTTGATGCAATTGTCTGGCGTCATATTGATGGTGAGTGCGCTACTCCTCTTGTCTCGGCGGTTGGCAGATGGCCCAGCTGCGGAGTGGGCCACTCTGGGAATGG